>NZ_VIUK01000041.1:0-30565 GCF_007828295.1 Pseudomonas sp. SJZ080 | reverse complement strand
TTTGAATTCTTCGGGATAACGCTGGTTGCTCATGGCACCTCCTAATGGGCCTCATTTTAAGGCTTGGAGGTGTCTACGAAACTAGGGGCGATTCATTTCGTCTAATCGTGTTATTTTGTGTCGATCGATACAAAACGGCGTGATATGTTCGATGTCACATTCAAATGGCAGCTTCAATCCATGGCCCGACCTCGTAGCTTTGACGAAGCGAAAATTTTAACTGCCGTAGTTGACGCGTTCTGGACGCAGGGCTATGAGCGCACCTCCACACGAGACCTCGTCAAGTGTACGGGCCTTAATCAGCCTAGCCTTTACAACGCTTTCGGCGACAAACGCAGCCTGTATCGACGCTCCCTGGAGCACTACTTGGAGTGCAGTGTGCGTCAGCGTATCCAGCGTCTTGAAGGGTTTTCGGACGCTGGGATGGCTGTTACTGGATTCTTCGCAGAGGTGTTGGATCGCACACTGAACGATCCATTTCATCGGGGTTGCCTATTGGTGAACTCTGCCCTTGAAGCAAGTGCGGACGACGCAGACTTACGACAGGCCGTCGCAGAAGAACTCGAGACCATTCGCAGCTTTTTTGAAAGCCGCTTACTTGTCTTTCGTGTGCAACGTGATGGCTTCTTGGCGATTGATGCGAAGCAGGGCGCACATCATTTGCTCAGCGTGTTGTTGGGTGTCCGAGTGTTAGCCCGGATGAACCCAGATCCTGCGTGTGTAACAGACGCTATAGAAATTGCGCTCAACAGCCTGGGGCTTCCGCCCCTGGCACTTTGCGACATTCACTGACCGCCACTACACGGAGTCAACATGATCAAGTTCTACTATCACCCGTCACCCAACCCCGCAAAAGTTGCGCTTTTCCTCGAGGAAGCAGGTCTTGCGTACGAACTCATCCCTGTCGATACCCGCAAGGGAGAGCAGCACGATCCGGCGTTTCTCAAGATCAACCCAAACGCCAAGACACCGGCTTTGGTTGACGGCGATACCGTAGTGTTCGACAGCAACGCCATACTGCTTTACCTGGCAGAAAAGAGCGGAAAATTCCTACCTGCTGACAATCTGAAAGCCCGTGGAGAAATGTATTCCTGGCTCATGTTCGTCGCGACTGGCATCGGCCCGTACTCTGGTCAGGCAGTGCATTTCAAACACTTCGCCCCCGACCCCAAAGATTACGCCGTTACCCGTTACACCTTCGAAGCCTGGCGTCACTGGACGATCATCAACGACCGCCTGGCAAACATGCCTTACATGTCAGGAAATGAGTACACGCTGGTGGATATGGCGGTGTGGGGCTGGGCGCGAGCAGTACCTTTCATCCTGGGTGACGAAGCTTGGGGGAAACTTCCAAACGTCAAACGGCTCCTTGATGAAATCAATGCGCGACCGGCAGCCCAGCGAGCTGAAGCACTGAAGACCCAACACAGTTACAAGACCGAAATGGATGCTGACGCCCGTAAAGCGATGTTCCCTCAGATTATTCAGTAGAGGTGCAAGATCATGATCGACCTGCATTACTGGACTACCCCTAACGGGCACAAAATTTCCATGTTCCTTGAAGAGTCGGGCCTGCCTTATCGGATCGTGCCGGTGAACATTGGGAAAGGGGAGCAATTCACGCCTTCATTTTTAAAAATTGCTCCCAATAATCGTATTCCAGCCATTGTCGATCATGAGCCACTGGACGGTGGTCAGCCGTTGTCAGTCTTCGAGTCGGGCGCCATTTTATTGTACCTGGCAGATAAAACTCATCATTTCATTCCTGGCGATCTACGAGGGCGCAACGAAACCTTGCAGTGGTTGTTCTGGCAAATGGGTGGGTTGGGGCCGATGGCGGGGCAGAATCATCACTTCGTACAATACGCTCCGGTGCCAATTCCCTATGCGCAGGAGCGCTACATTAACGAGACGGCTCGGCTGTATGGCGTGTTGAACAAGCACTTGGCTGATGGTCGCGGCTATATTGCGGGTGATTACAGTATTGCCGACATGGCCTGTTACCCGTGGATTGTGCCTCACCTGCGGCAGCAGCAAGATCTTGCTAACTTTCCTCATTTGGCACTTTGGTTTGAGCAAGTAGGTGATCGACCAGCCACGAAGCGGGCTTATGCTCTTGCAGAGCAAATCAACACCGCACCGGTAGTCGACGAGAAAACCCGAAAGCTGCTGTTCAATCAGGATGCGAGCACCGTCCGATAAACAGATGCACCGCATGCTGTAATGGCGTGCGGCCCGCCTCATCATGTTTCTTCAGGCTCATGGGTAATCGCCGTTATATGAGAGAGCTAGAGTCCAGTTTATGAGCAGATCCATCGAATTTGCATAAATGGTTTCGCTGGCGTTCAATTGCCCACTTAGAACCAGAGGTAGGCGTCAAGCTGCGATTGACCATGCCTATACGCTCCGCTCATGTTGACCCTACTTCAGGATCCAACAATGACATACATACGGGGCAGTGTCGAATACTCGCACGCCGAAGTAAGTGTTTAAATTCCCCTTTGTGAATTATTCGTGCGTGACGAGGCAGATGTTGATGATATATATTTTGATGGAAATGTGTGTCGTGTATTATTGAAGATGTTAGTTAGATATCTTTTAGGCTTCGACTCGATTTCTTCCATTGTGTTTGGCCTTGTAAAGCATCTCGTCCGCGATTTTTAGCACCCCTTTGATGTCTCCAGTGTCACGGTTCCAGTATGCAACACCTAGAGAGATAGTGATGTGGCCTACTATTTCGAATTTCATTTGCTCGACTTCTTTTCGGAGACGTTTAGCAAACTCCTCAGCAGATTTTAAACTTAGGCTAGGTAGCAATATTAGAAATTCTTCCCCGCCAACTCGACAGACTATGTCATCATCACGCGAAAGGGTTTTAATTTTTTTTGCTAGATTAGATAGAACCTTGTCGCCGGCGTCGTGGCCGTAAGTGTCATTGACGGATTTGAAGTGATCGATGTCCAAAGACACTATGGCGAAGTTTTCGTTCTCTGATTGCATGATGCCTAGGGCCATGTCTAGTCCGCGTCGGTTATGGAGGCCAGTTAACGGATCACTTTTGACATCCAAAAGCAGTTTGTTTATTTTATAATGAACTCGTTTAAAGCTGGATAGCAGTGCTCGTTTTATTTCATTGGATTCAAAATACCAGGAGCGAATTTTCTGGATGCGATCTGCGGAAGCGGGTCGATCCATGTGCTGGGCGCTGTCAGCAAGTTCTCGTAATGGTAGTGTGATTTTTCAGTGAACCACCATATTAATAATAGAGTTAAAAATGTTAAAGGTAACGTGTTAAGTAGAACGTTGATCATTAACCCATTGAGTGGTGCTAGAGTGGCTTGAGTCGGTCTCTGTGTGACGACTCCCCAGCCGGTACTCGATACTATGGCATATCCGGCCAACATATCGATACCTGTGCTATTAATAAGCCGCATACGCCCGCTCTCGCCGCGAGCTATCGCATCAATGGCTAGATTGTTAATAACATTTTTCCCCACTCTTTCAGGGTCTGGGTGATATAAAAGATGTCTGTTTTTATCGACTGCATATAGGTAAGAGCCGTCGCGATAATAGTGTTCGCCAAGTAAATTGTTTAGAATATTTTTTTGCTTGAGGTAGATGGTTCCGCCAATATAACCAAGATATTGCCCTGTGTTGTTAATGACAGGGTTGGAAATAAAAATTAATAGGTTGCCTGCTGCCGAGATATAGGGCGAACTAATCAGCGGACGCCTTTTTTGTATGGCCTCTTTAGCTCCTGGGGACTCAATTATTTTTCCAAAAATATTAAGGGTTTCTGGGGAGGTGGCCAGTACCTTTCCATTCATATAAACAAATACGACGGAGTTGAAACTATCCGTCTGCAAACGCAGGCGATTAGCTTCCATTATCAATGCAGTTGGATTTCTGAAGTTTTTTGCAATATCTTTAGCGCTATAAGCCAGTTGCTGTTGCGCAGATTTTAAGAAGTCATCGATGCTGTCGGCTAATTTTTTGGAGTAGACCCGATTGCTTTCAAGAGTGTTGTCAATTAGCAGTTGATGTTGGACGCCATAGCTAGCATAAAACGTATTGGATTGGAAAGTCATCGCGCTGAGAAGGGCAAGAAGAAATATCAGGCGGCGTAAATTTATACGAAAAAAAGGTGCGGCACTAAATATTGATCTCATTGTGCAAAGTCTACATTTAGAAGGTAGATGACATATTACATCATATATCTATTTCTTTCTGTGTTTTGGTTTACGGAAGAGGCTTCCTTGGAGTTGACGATATAGGACTGAATATCCACGATCTATGGAGGAACATCCCCTTGGATTTACTATGCCACTACGCTTTTCTTGCCGGTTATCGGAAAAATTGGCTAAAGGCTCTTAAAAATATTTTTTTTGTATCGAACGTTTGAATGAAATGCTTAGTGTTATCGTGCCGTCTTTACCTGGGAGAGCGCCGATTGAGCCTTCATACCTCGGAACCAATCAGCGCCGAACTGGTTCATGGTTCGGCAACAGCGCCACCGCCCAATACCATGACTGATACCAACAACAGTCTGAACGAAAGCGGCTCGTTCAAAAAAAGTACGCCTGCGAAGGAAGCAATGATTGGAACGCTTAGCTGAAGAGTGGCGGCGTTTTGGGAACTGATGTGTTTAACAGTGCTGTACCAAAGCGCATAACCACAGCCTGACGCCAACACACCTGAGGCGAGCGCGTACATCACTCCTGACAAACTCATGTTAAGGCCATTTCCAAAAAAAATGACTGGAGCAAGTAATAGCAAAAATGGAAGACACCTTGCGAAATTCCCGGTGTTTTCCGCAAGTGGATTCACAGTAGTCTTACCGAGTAGTGAATAGGCGCCGCACGCCACACCGGAGATTGTCATTAGCACTGCGCTACCGAGGGGCGGAGAACTGCCGCTTGGCAGCAGCAAGAAAAGTACGCCGCGAGATGCCGTCACCATGCCAATTAGCACTATCTTACGAAAACGTTCACCTTTCATCCAGGAGACAATGAACATCGTGATTTGCACCGCGCCAAACAAAATCAATGCTCCCATACCTGCGCCCAATTGGACATAGCCAATGGAGAAAAGATAAGCGTATGTAATGAGTGAAAAGCCTCCCTTCCAGCTTCCCCCGACAGTTACCCTAGGATTGCGTAATCTGATCAATAGCAGCACAAAGAGACCGCCGCTTAGCAGTCGGATTACAGTAAATGACTCAGGGGGAATTTGTCCCCCCACCAAAGCTTGACGGCAAAAAATTGAATTTGCTGCGAAGGCCATCAAGCACAACATCACTTGAAGCACAAAACTTGAGCGGAAGATCCGATCACGAATCGCGTGTGGGTTTGTATTCATTACAAAAAAACCTGATCAATAGAATCGCAATCTCCACGTCTCCGGCGAAATTTGAACTTTTAACTTTGACGGAATAAAATCATCGTCAGGTGTCAGATGTGCGTCACTGGGTCACCAATATATAGATTTTTGACCCAGTTTTTTTCAGTGAATTGCTAGGCTATGGGAAGGTGATTAGCACCTATCCAAGACCAGCCGATCCTCGTCTCGAAAGGCGATCAACAGCAAGCTTCCTGCAAAGATGATAAGTGATGGGTAGAACAACGCATTGGATCCCTCAAAAATCCAACCCCATGGATCTATGACTGATTTCATCACGGCCAGAAGGGATGCGCCGTTGAACAGCACTTGTATGGGGTATACCCAACGGCGAGCGAAGCCAACAATGATCAGCAATCCAATGAGTATTTGAACTACTCCACCAAATTGCAGGATGCTTTCAGTTCCTAAGCCCAAGTAATATTTGTTAGCCACGGCCATGCTGTGCGCTACATTAAAAACCTTATCTGCCCCCCAAATGACCAATAGCCAGCCAAGTGAAACCCTAAGTAATAGCAATGTCCAACTCTTCATTACAGCACCTCAATGTTCGCATTTGGAATTAGTTACTTTCTTCAACGCCATGATGTCGTCATATGGTCGTTAGTTTGTTTATGAAGTTTTGATCAAGTCGATTTTTCCACCATCCAAATAAACGGCCCTCCGCAGTTATCCCCGCCCAGCTCATCAAGGCACCGCCCTTACCGTCTGCCAAAAGTGCCAATGCGTGGCGTTGAGGCACAAAATTGATCAGTTGTTGGCCTTCTAAAGCTGCAGCCAGATTTTTAGCGAGCAAAGGCCCCTGGCGCACCGCATAAACACCGTTACGCGGGCAATCAGGCAGGCTTGCACAATCACCCACCGCAAGAATTTGCTTGTGAGATACGCTCTGAAAAGTTGGAGTAATAGCGACAAACCCGCGTTTATCTTGAGCAAGCACTCCCTCTTTTAACCAAGGCAGAGGCGCTGCTCCGGTAGCCAAAATGAGTCGTTTACCGCGCCAAACGATCTGCGATCCGCACAACAATGCATCGCCATCCACCTTCTCGACTGCGGAGCCCTCAATAAGCTTTACATTACTCCTCACAAGGCACCGTATTGCCCGAGCCCTCAGCCCTGGCGGATGCCCAGCAAGGATCTCTCCAGAGCTGATAAGTGTTAACTCTGAGACTTGAGGTGCAAGGGCAAGAGCGAGCTCAACCCCTGCGGCACCGCCACCCAGAATTGCCAAGGGCGTAGGTGATTTCTGCCAGGTACTCCAGGCGCAGACGAGCCCCTCGAAAGGCTTCACTGGAACCAGTTCCAACTCGCGAAAATCTCCCGGCAGTGCCTCTGGTTTTGAGCCGACGTTTAGAGACAACCAGGTAGCCGAGTAAATACGCCCATCGGCAAGCCTCAACGAGTTCGAGTTTGGGTCGATGCCAACAATTCTCCCCTGAATCAGGTCAACCCCCGCGCTAGCACAGAGCGCAGGTAGAGGTACTCGACACTGCTCTGGCCGATACCTTCCAGCCAGTAAGCCCGGAAGCATCCCTGAGTACCAAGCCGATGTTCCATCGCTCACGAGCGCGATACGTCCGTGAGGCCGAGGTACAGTGAGCCACTCGCGCAGTACCCCCAAATGGGCATGGCCAGCTCCTGCAAGCAGGAGGTCAAATTCCGCGTTCAAGACGGTTTCTCGTCCGTCTTGAATCCAGATTCAATACGATGGGTGCCGCCCAGGCGCCATCGATGAAATTTTGAAAGCCAGCGCAGTGCGCCGATGGGGGCATGAGCACGCTTCCATTCTCCGGCAGCGTATTTGTTCGCTTCGGCCAACGTAGGATAGATATGGATCGTGCCGAGTATTTTGTTCATGCCGTAGCCGTGTTTCATGGCAGCCACGTATTCGGTGATTAGATCACCTGCATGCTGACCTACGATTATTGCGCCAAGGATCCGATCCTTGCCAGGCTCAGTCAGCACTTTGACGTAACCGTAGGCTGCGCCATCGGCGATAGCCCTATCTAGATCATCAATGCCAAAGCGGGTGACTTCGTAGGCAATGTCTTGGGATTTGGCTTCTTGCTCATTCAAGCCGACACGTGCCACCTCTGGATCAGTGAACGTCGCCCAAGGAATCACCCGGTAGTCGACTTTGAATTGCTTAAAGCCCCCAAACAGTCCATTCACTGCGGCATACCAGGCTTGATGCGCGGACGTGTGGGTGAATTGATACGGCCCCGTGACATCCCCTACAGCAAAAATATTGGGGAAGCGTGTTGCCAAGTATTCATTGGTATTCAGAGTGCCATTGCCTCGCACCTCCAGACCAAGTTTTTCAGCGCCGAAACCTTTTACATTAGCGACCCGGCCTAAGGCCAAAAGAACTTGATCGAAAGGTATTTTTACTTCGCTATTGTCCGCGAGGTTTAAGCAAATCAGCTGCTGATTGCCTTCAATAACCTCAAAGCGGATCGCTTTATGCTGCAACCTGAGATCGACACCATCCGCCCTGAGGCTTGTCATAACGAGGTCACTTGCATCTACATCTTCACGGATCAATAGTCGCTCAACCATCTCGACCTGGGTCACAGCACTTCCCAAGCGCTGGAATGCTTGTGCCAACTCACAACCGATTGGCCCACCTCCCAAAACGAGCAATCGCTTTGGTTGTTCGCGCAATGCCCATATGTTGTCCGAGGTAAGAGGAGTGATGAGCTCAATACCTTCAATTTTGGGTATCAATGGACGGGCGCCAGTGGCGACAATGATGGATCGAGTGCTGAGGGTTTTACCATTGACCTCAACCGTCCAGGGAGAGGTGATCCTCGCGTCTCCCTCAATGACTTCTACGCCTAGCTTTGTGTAACGGTCGATGGAGTCATGTGGCTCGATTGTCGACACCACGTGCTGAATACGTTGCATGACTGCCGCGAAATCAACCTCGCCGGCCACGGACTTAAAGCCCAGGTTCTCGGCTTTTTTAAAGTCGTGGGCAAATTTGGCAGACCGAATGAGTGCTTTAGAAGGAACGCACCCCGTATTAAGGCAGTCGCCGCCCATCTTGTGCTTTTCGATCAACGTGACATTTGCTTTCACAGCCGCTGCTATGTACGCCGATACCAGGCCACCGGAGCCAGCGCCAATAACCACCAAATTGCGATCAAATCGCTTGGGCTTCTTCCAGCCTGAATACACTTTTCGAGTCTTGAACCATTCCAGAGTTTTGCGAGACAACATCGGTAGCAAACCAAGCAACAGGAATGCACCGATGAGACTGGGTAATAGGATTCCACCTAACGAATTGAGTTGACCAAGCTCGCGACCAGCATTCACGTAAACCAGCGTGCCGGGCAGCATACCCAGCTGACTGACCCACCAGAATGTGCGCACAGGCAACTTGGTCAATCCCATCGCCAGGTTGATCAATACGAAGGGAAATACGGGTACCAGACGCAAGGCGAATAAGTAGGATGCCCCCTCACGCTCAACCCCTTGGTTTATTCCCGTCAGGCGTTTACTGAACTTGGCTTGCACCCAGTCGCGCAGCATGAAACGACTGATCAGCATCGCCAATGTGGCCCCAAGCGTAGATGCAAAGGACACCAGGAGCGTACCGCCGAATAAGCCAAATAATGCACCGCCAAGCAGAGTCATGAGGGCGGCGCCGGGTAGTGACAGTGCAGTCACCAGTACGTACAGAAAAAAATACGCGCCGCCAATGAGCCAGGGGTTGGCAGACACCTGTTCACTAAACGCTTCCTGCTGGGTTTTGAGGTTTGTCAGGTTGAGATATTGGCCCAGATCGAAGATAAAAAAAGAAGCGATCAGCGCAGCTATCACCGTCAAAAGTATGAGCTTACGAAGGTTCATGAGAGTGGATCCTTTAGCGTAGAAACTGAACACTCCTGAAAGCCGCCCAGCAAGGCTGATGATGGAAGATCGTCAGTTCCATTGAGTAAACGATCACGATAAGAAAGTGCTGCTGGGCTCTGTGAGGGCCATTGTCGGTCGAAGTCCTGTAGGAACGCCGCATGGTCGTATTCAAGCGAGATTGCTTCGACGTAGAGTCCGAGCAACTGAGCGCGATAAAGCGCCTGAGGATGGGGGGTGGAAGCTATCCGCGTGACAAGCCCTTTACGTTCTGCGCTGAAGTTTGGAATGCCGGCAGCACCATTATTGATTACCGCCCCAGAACCCCAGCTCAAGGCTGCGGGGGAGCAAGTGTGGCTGGTGGCGAATACGTCGATTTTTCGTTCAGCCATCCAATCCGCCACTTCCTTTTGGCGATCAACAGATCTCAATGCCTGACGTGAACACTGCCAGCCGGCAAGTGAACACTCATCACCATGACTGATGGCGACTGTACGTCCAGCAATTTCGACCAGCGCATGGGCAGGACGCAACGCAACTGAAGCCCTCAACGAGGGAAGAGTAGCGAAGGTTTCACACAGCCGTTCATGGATAGAGTTAGACCAAGCGACCGTGAGTTCTGTTACCTCCTCAGGATAGGCGCACCCGCATCCCGTTCCGCTGTCTTCCACGCGGACTAACTCAGTCTCGACGTTACCGCGAAGAAGAACGTGAGGGGCAGCGTGATCCTCAAGGCCCCGGAAGATTTCTGGATCACGATCAAACCAGTGCAAGTCGCCGTTGAATACAGCACGAGCTTCTGGCTCATCTGCTAGCAACATTTCCAGCGCATCTAACGCATAAGTGTTTCCGTAAAGGCCGCCTACGACGTAGAGCGTTTTGCAGCCAAATTGTGCAGGGCCGTCGAATGCCGTGGGCGGCAACCTGTAGTCCAGAGGGCAATCGCGCCCAGGTCGCATGAGCATCCTACCCCGGCTCATATTGCGACCCGCTTAGATAGGTAACCTGGGATCAAATAGCCCAATATGCATAGCGCCAATCCGTAAAGGTTGGTGCCCAGCAGCAGGGCATATTTGCCATCACCAATAGCCCAACTTTGAGGTATCCAGCCCAACGTAAGGGCTATGCCCAGGGCAATGCCGCACCAGAAACTCAGGTGGAACCCTAATCGAGTCGGAGTCACCATTCCATGTAAAACGAACACCGGAGCGAGACCGATGACCATTGTGCCGCTCAGGGTTGTTGCTTTAAGGATGTCGGTTCCAGTGAGCATAGGAATGTTGCCCAAGACTGCGAATATAACCATCACAGACATGCCAACTCCGATTGCCTTCTTGCCTAGATCGTGACCAGCCAGCAGCGGCAACTCTCGACCCACTAACTTGGCCAGGCTCGAAAAAGTGGAGTCGAGAGTGGAGCCTGCTGCTGAGACCATTACTACGGTCATGACCAACAGTGCGACCACCCCCATGGATTTCGCCAGCGCTGCTGGAACGTTATCAGAAACATCTATCCCTACTAGGGTGGCGTGTACACCAATCAAACTGAACGCAAGAATGGCAACAAAACCCAGCAGTCCGGCAACGAAGAAAGACCTACGCATCGTTCGCTCTTCGCTGATGAAGCCACGATCCGTCAGGACAGGGTCGTGAAACGGGTAGCTGAAAATCTGGAGCCCCGCGACCAGTAATAAATCAACGCCCGAACCCATTGCCCAATGGCTGGTGCTCATCAGCTCCCTGGTGCTGTGCTGCGGTAAAACCAAGCCAAGTACCCAGACAAGGGCAATCAAGAAAATTCCAGCTTGGGCCGCATCTGTCATGATTGAACTGCGAAGTCCACCACGCAGGCTGTAAGCCAGTGTCACCACGGTGAACAACGAGGCGGCTCCGATAAACTCAATGCTACCGGCAGCACCATAATAGCCACCGACCACAGCGGTATTGCTCCAGACCTCGTTAAAGAGCCTGATAAGAATGGCTGCGCTGAAAGCCAGTGCCGCAGAGCGACCGTAATGGGTGATCAGAAAGCTGACCAGTCCTGTAGCTCCGAAACGTCGGCGCAGTCTGAATATGACGAAACCCGCCAGCGGGATCGAAAGCCAATACGTGGCATAGGCCAGACCACCAATCAATCCATAGCTTGCTCCCAAGTTGGCAGCGTTCGTCACCGATTTAGCGAAAATCCAACTGATGAAAATACTCGATGTCAGTAGCCAGGGAGCCGCGCTACGACCTTGAGAATCTTCGCCATGGAAAAAGCCACCCAGAGTTACAGCACGAGGTGACAACGCATACATGACGAGACCGTAAATCAGTAAAAATCCCCAAAAAAACACACCTAGCAGACTATTCGGCTCCATTGATGTTCTCCTTAACCTTTCAATGCGCCAGCGCAACTCGAACCCTGACCAGCGGTGCAAGCAAAGCAATGGTCGCGTGTAGTGATCGGGTTATTTTCCAGACTTGAGGAGTTGAGCAAGTCACGCAGATGAGGCCGATCACGACCAATCAGACCGGGCATGAACATCGGTAGGTCTAGCATTTGGTTGAAGTCACAGTCGTAGAGGTAACCCTGCCAGTCGACGCTGATCAAGTTCCGGCACATGACTGCTTCGAGATTCTCAGATCGATAGCTATCTCTGAGCAGCTGCATGTAATTACCAAACTGCCCCTTGCTAACCAGGGTGCTTCCAAATCGGGCAATCGGAAGGTTGGTAATAGTCAGGAGATGGTTGAACTGAATGCCGAAATCCTCCGCCAAGTGAGCTTTGTAATCGATCTCGAGCTGAGCCTGCGGCGGGGGCAAGCTTGCGCCTTGAGGGTTGTAAACAAGATTTAGGATTAAGCCGCTGTCAGAAATACCGTATCCGAGATTGTTGAGCTTCTTGAGGCCTTCAATGCTTGCGTCGAATACCCCATCACCTCGTTGCTTGTCGACATTCTCACGGGAATAGCAAGGCAGAGATGCAGTCACCTCTACTCCTTGCTCAGCCAGAAACTCCGCTAAGCCTTCATAACCTGGTTCACTGAGAATTGTTAAGTTGCAGCGGTCAATGACACGCAACCCTTCTCGCCGAGCATGGACAACGATCTCTCTGAAACGGGGATGCATTTCAGGAGCGCCCCCTGTCAGGTCGAGGGTCTTCACTGGATGGGCATCAATAACTTGATGCAACAGCGCCAGACTTTCATCCGTCATGGATTCCTTGCGAGTGGGGCCTGCATTGACATGGCAGTGCAGGCAACGCTGGTTGCAAAGGTAGGTGAGGTTGATCTGCAAGGCTTCCAAATGACCACGGTGCAGAGGTGGAAAGCTCAGGGCATTCAGAAGCGGTAACATTGCGTGCATGGTGATACCTACTCTCGAAGACTGATGTTCTGAGGCCATAGCCTCTCGGTGTTACAGATGGATCTCTCGTAACCGGCTAGTGATCGCGCTGAGGCTTTCTCGCACGCGTCATCGAACGAGAACTGCTTCTCAACCCTCCCGAAATATCCATTCACTAGCACAAAAAATTCACCCACTGGTTACTGGACTTTTCAGTCCGTAATCAAGGAAAGATTGAGTGTTTAGGCCTCGACACCTGCAACCCGTCATCTGTCCAAAATGCCTGATTAGGCCCGATTACGTAATCCGTTCATCAGGCAGTGAGTGAGCAGCAGCCAAAGCATCACTTAATTCCTAGCGGGCGATCCAGCGACATTGCGCCTCCACCACGGGCGACGATCAACAGTAGAAGGCCCGCCCAGGAAAGATGAGTTGGCCAAGCATCAGGGTAGACAAACACTTGGATCACAAACGTCATACCCAGTAACGCCAATGCGGATAGTCGTGAGAACAGGCCTAGCACAAGAAGTAGTGGAAACAAATGCTCACTGTAGGCAGCGAGATGCGCGGCCAGCTCTGGCGTGATAAATGGCAGCGAGTATTCTGTGCGGAACAGCTCATACGTACTGGGTGTGATCGTCAAAAATTCACTGACTTTAGTGCGTCCTGACATCAAAAAAATGGCCGCAATGGATAGACGAGCAACCAGCACCAATAGTGAGTCACCAATCATTAAGCCAATTCGGTCTGCAATGCGGTTCCACATGCCTCGCAAAGATTTGTCGGCTGTGGACGAAGTATTTCGTATCGCGTCCATGATGTGCTCCGTTGGTTAAGTTGGTGTTAAGTCTTTAGGAAGAGCGATGGATGCTTACAGAGGCGAACGCGTCGGCCCTGAATAAGCGGGCAATGAGGTCTGCCAAATCCAAGTCAGGCTGAACCTCAAGGGCTTTTTCTGCGGCCAGTTCAAGCGGCAGGTGTGCTGCGCAGGCATCTAAAAACGTGCAATCCGCAGCACTGGCAGCCTCCCAACAAACCTTGGCTTGCTTGCGCGTCAGAAGCGCTCCTTCGCCTTGCCAGTTGAGTTCGTCGGGCATGTCCCGCTCTTCGCGATTGAAGCGCCAGATGGTGTAGACGGGGTTGTCTGGAAACCACGCCCAACGGGAAGCGGCATTCGGTGTGAGTCGGCTGCGGGCCAAGTCCTTTTGGGACAGGTTCGCAAATACGCTCGGATCAATGTCGGGCTCATCTTTAGCGCAATGGACTTGTGTCCAAAGCAGATCCAGGCGGGCGACGTCGCCCAGATAAGGCATTTCTCGCGCATGTTCAAAAGCGTCGAGAAAATCCGGGAAATCAGCGCCGTAGTGCAGCAGCCGGGAATCCGTCGGTGGCGACTGCCGGGCATAGATCGCTGCAGCGGCCTTAAGCCACTCTGTACCGACCAAGCGCTCTATGGTGGGAAAGTTCGCTAGTAATGCGTCCGTCGATCCTTTCAATACAGTATTGCGGTACACCAAAAAACCGGGCTGTTCGATTAGAGCAGTCATTCCAGTCGAATTTCGCTCATATAACGCATCGACGAATGCATCCTGAAAGCTTGCGAGTGAGGTGTTCATATCGTCACTTCCGATGGTTGCCTCTTCCCGATGTTCAACAGCGCCTGTGCTCTGTTTCGTTCATTCAGCAAGGCGTCGAACCCTGGGATATTGTCGTCGCGCTCGATCAAGGTTGGGCGCATGCCGATCCGTTCTATAACGCGTTGATAGAGCAACCAGACGTCTTCAGCGATTGAGGCATCGTGAGTATCTATCAGCAACCGCGTATCTCCCGGATCCACCGCGTGGCCTGCCAAATGGATCTCCACGATTGCCTTGGCCGGGAAGGCATCCAGATACGTTCCCGCATCAAAACCCAGGTTATGTGCGCTGATGTGTACGTTATTGACATCCAGCAGCAACCCGCAGCCTGTTCTCACACTCAGTTCGGTCAAAAACTCGATTTCGCTGAATTCATGACCATCCAAGCCTAGGTAATGGGTGGGGTTTTCAATGGCAATAGGACGTCCTAAAGCGTCTTGTGTACGCTGTATGTTGTTTGCGATGCGTTGCAATGCCTCGACCGTGCGAGGGAATGGCAAAAGGTCAGGATGATACTGACCACGCCATGCTGACCAAGCTAGATGCTCGGAAATCAAAGCAGGCTGAACGTGATGTGCCAGCGCTTTCAGGCACTTCAAATGGTTTTCGTCCGGTGGACAATCGGCAGCAAGTGAAAGTGACACGCCGTGCAGCGAAAGCGGATGTTGATCCCCAATCGCCTCCAGCCATGCGAGACGGGGGCCACCATCCACCATGTAGTTTTCCGGATGAACTTCGAACCACAGACCCTCTGCCGTGCAGTCCAGCGCATCTGAGTAATGATTCGGTTTCAGGCCGAGCCCGGCCCCCATCTGGCGTTCAGTTCTCATGGTTGGTGCGCCCCGTGGTATTGCGATTACATAGGTGCGAGAGTGCCAGTGCCTTTTGGTGTTTTGATGGAGGTACAAGTACCCGCAGGAACGTTTTTCCAGGCATTAGCCTGATAGTCCACTTTGGCGGTGCCCGCACAGGTGGTACCTGCGCCGGCTTTGCAATCGTTCTTGCCAGCTAGGGAAACGCCGTAACACTTTTCCATGGCGCCTGCGGCAGCAGGAGCCTCTGCGGCCATAGCACCTGCAGCGAAAGTAGATAAGGCAACAGCGAAGGCGGCAAGCTTGAGATTGTTCATGGTTGTGTCTCCAGATGATGAGGATTGGTCATCGCATCAGCGCTTGAGTACCGTGCTTGCGATCCAATAGGTAGTTCGATGATTTCTCACTGCCGGTTACAGCGACCGCAAAATATTTTTCAAACCTGCAAAACTGATTCGCTTGTTACCTTATGCCGGTAACCGCATGTAAGATCCGCTGCCCGTCACCAACGCTGGCTTCATGCAGGAGCGAGATATTTTTACTTTTCGTGTAACCAGAGCGAACGATGGAACGAACTACACATAACGACGTGTTGCGCAGTCGAGAGCTCCACCTTCAGGCTCTGTTTATCGCAGGTCTGGACGGAGATGAGCGGTCTTATCGAACGTTTTTATCGGAGTTAAGTGGTCATCTTCGTGGTTTTTTACGTTCGAGGCTTCAGCAGAGATCTGGTGAAATCGAGGATTTGCTGCAAGAGGTTCTCTTGGCTGTTCATAATGCGCGCCAGACTTATCGAGCAGACCAACCGCTGACGGCGTGGGTTTTCGCCATTGCGCGTTACAAGCTCATCGACTTTTTCCGTGGGAGGTCACGTCATGACGTGTTCAACGATTCCCTCGACGATGCGGCAGAGCTATTTGCCGAACCACATCTTGAACCTGCGCAGGCCAGTCGCGACCTAGGTAGGTTGCTTGAGCAGCTACCTGAGCGGCAGCGTCTACCTATCGTGCACGTGAAAATAGAAGGTCTGTCAGTTACTGAAACCGCTCAAATGACGGGGTTATCTGAGTCTGCGGTGAAGATAGGGATACACCGAGGGCTTAAAGCGCTGGCGTTAAGAGTTAGAGGTGCACGATGAACACTGATGATTTTATTTCCATGCTCGCGTCGGGTGTGGCCCCGGTTGACCGCAGGACGCTCGCTAAGCGATTCAGCGGCGCGGTTCTGGCAGGCCTCTTGGGCGCAACTTTGCTGGTAATAGTAATAATGGGCGTTCGGCCAGACTTGGGCCAGGTCATGGCTACACCGATTTTTTGGGCTAAGATCGCCTTTCCGCTCTGTCTTATGATCGGTGCGCTGAGCATGGTAATGAGGCTGGCTAGACCTGGAATAGCCTCGGGCCCCGGCAAAATTCTGATTGTCGCCGCAGTCGCTACGGTGTGGGTTGGCGCTATCTACGTACTCATGGTGGCCGCACCTGATGATCGCCTTGCGATCATTCTCGGCGATACCTGGCAGGTCTGCGCACTCAACATAACTTTGCTGTCGATTCCGGGGTTTATCGCTGTGTTTTGGGCGCTACGCGGTCTCGCACCAACCAACCTGACGCTCTCAGGAGCCTGCGGCGGACTGCTAGCAGGCTCAATGGCAACGATTGCTTACTCCCTTCGCTGCCCCGAGATGCAGATACCATTTTGGGGAGTGTGGTACTTGTTGGGCATGCTGGTGCCGACGGTACTAGGCGCACTACTTGGTCGACGCTGGCTGCGCTGGTAGCAGATCGTGGGCATCACCCGTGCTGGTGGTCAGAGGAATCTAGCAACACCATCACTTCAGGCGATGCGTGATACCGGACGCATATTGGGATCAAGCAGATGAGCTCGCTGAACAATCATGATCCATGCCTGGTACTGCTTTGTAAGCGACCTGCTTTGGGCCACTCAAAACAGCGGCTGGCAGAGGGTGTTGGTAAGGAACGCGCCCTGGGTATCGCTCAGTTGCTTCTCGATTGCGCTATAGAAGACCTTTTAGTTTTTCCGGGCCCACGAGCTTTGGCTCCTGATCAAGCACAACACCAGAAATGGGGGCAGGATCTGTGCGAGAGTGCACTCTGCATTCCACAGAGTGAGGGAAACCTCGGTGAGCGCTTGAATGCATTGGATATGCAACTCCGGAACCTGGGTCAGCAGTACCTGATTTACATTGGAAGCGACTGCCCATTGTTAGGCCCTGACGACTATCAACGTGTGAACGAGCAACTTCAGCACTCAGATACAGTGCTCATGATGGCGCAAGATGGTGGCGTTGTTCTTATGGCCTCTCGTAAGCCTTGGCCGACCTTGAGCGCTTTGCCTTGGAGCACTCAGCATCTCGGTCAAGCGCTAGTCGAATGTTGTCGGAGTTCGGGCCACTCGGTTTCGCTGGCTGGTGAGTTATTCGACATCGACCTCCAAGAAGACCTAAAGCCCTTGCTAGAGGCATTGGCTCACGATGCACGACCTGCGAGATTAAAACTGAAAAACGCGTTGGCGGATCTACTGGAAGTATCAGATGCAAAATAAAGGGTCTGTCAGCGTTATCGTGCCTTGCTGGAATGACGAAGCAGCGCTGGAAAAGCTGCTCAGTCATTTAAATGTAATGGCAATAAATGAGCGTGAGTCGCTACAACTGATCGTGGTTGATGCGGCCCAAAGCGCGAATTGCCTAGAAATTTGTCAGCGCCATGGTTCACTTTGGGTACCTGCATCACCCTGCCGAGGTGAGCAGCTTCGCTTGGGGGCAAGCCACGCAGTTCATTCGATTATCTGGTTTTTGCATGCTGACGCTCATCTGACGTGTAATTGCTTGCCTGCTATCCGTGATGCAATCAACTCTGGTGCGTCGGGAGGGTATTTCGCATTCAGATTCTCCAATGCCAATTGCTGGCAAAGCAGGTTGTTAGAAAAACTGATCAATGTGCGTACCCGTTTTGGGATTCCTTACGGCGACCAAGGATTATTTTTCCAGCGCGATATATATCTTTCGTCCGGACAACATGACGCGTCACCGCTGTTTGAGGAGGTCGAACTTGTGAAGCGCGTCCGCGACCAAGGCCGATTCGTAGAGTTGGCTCAAGGTGTGGGGGTCGATGCCAGGCGCTGGCAGCGCGATGGCTGGTGGCGTCGTTCGTTGCGTAATCGTTTGCTCGCGATAGCTTATTACGTGGGTGTCCCAGCTTCCCGATTAGCAGCCATTTATAGTCCGAGAAAATAATCACTTTTGCCGGCTTAACCAACCCACGCATGCCCGAAAACTCACTGATCATAGAGGGAGTATTGCTAACTCCCGTCCAAATCCTGATGCAGGTGTGTAAGCGTCAGTCCAACACACCTTGCGCAATTAGACGGATGTCCTATGCGCGGCAGTTCGGCAATTTCGCTTTCCCGCCGCGTCGGCAGGCGCGTAAGACGCCCTTCAAGTAAGCATAGGGATCATGTCCGTTGATGGAGTGAACCCAATAGGGTCGAGCGGCTTCTACACGCGGGCGCAGATAGGCCTCGAAAGCGAACTGTTACCTGACTTTGCGCATGTCTTCTGGAAGTCTGCAGGATTCCTCGCCGCCACCCTTCCCTCGGGCTATGATCAAAATATATGAACCGGACTCCCTGACCTATGCCCGTAGACCTGCAAGAGCACTACCCCAAACTGATCCATCTGATGTTGGACACGGTCTTCGTGGTTGATAGGGACAACCAGATTGTATTTGTAAGTGATGCCTGTGAGGCACTGCTCGGTTACCGTGCCGACGAGCTGACCGGCAACGCGATCACCGACTATATGCATCCTGACGACCTGGCGGTCACACGAGCCTCCATTGTCCGGGTCATGGATGGTCAGCCCCACTTCGATTTCCGCAACCGATATCTGCGCAAGGACGGAGGTATCGTGCACATCCTCTGGGCGGCCTTCTGGTCAGAGGAAGTGGGTGCGCGGATCGGTGTCGCGCGTGATGTTACGGCCCTCAGCCAGGCCGAGGAAGCATTACGTTTCCTCGCCCATCATGATCCGCTGACAGAACTGACCAACCGGTCGCTTTTCAATGCACGAGTGGACTCGGCGCTGCGAGCGGCATACCGTAACAAGAGCACTCTGGCTTTACTTTTTCTGGATATCAATGACTTCAAGGGTATCAATGATTCCCATGGACATGCCGTGGGTGATCGTGTGCTCTGTATGATTGCACGACGGCTGGAAGGCTGCGTATGTGAGACGGATGCGGTGGCCCGTATGGGCGGTGATGAATTCACTGTTTTGTTGACGGACATCCAGTCGGAGAACGCCGTTTCCAGGAAGGTGGAGCAGATTTTCACGGTCATGGCCGAGCCGCTGGGCACTGAATTTGGAGGGGTAAAAATACCGTCTTGCAGTATTGGCGTGGCCATTTATCCCGCTGACGGGGAGGATGCAGATGCTCTACTCCGCCATGCGGATGACGATATGTACGCATGAAAAGACGCCGTTCTGCGGCTGGGTAACGAGCGCGTGGGTTCCTTCGGCAAAGCACGGCAGGTTTGAATCTATTCAAAAAGTCCGCTATTGGTAGGTTCCTTGCCGATCTTGGGTACGACGCGTGCGGGTCAAATCCGATGCAATCGGTGGTCAGAACGAATGCAAATGACTGGTCAGATCGAATGCGAACGGGTGGTCAAGTGGAGTGCAATTTCGCAGTTTAGGGCCAACCTACGTATACCCGATTTTTCCTATGGCATAGGGGTATGCATCGTCGACTGTCAGTCTTGAGCGATAGTGCTATGCGCAGATTACTTCCCTACCTTTTTACCGGCCTGCTTTGGGCCGGATTGAGTTTTACCGCTTCCGCTGTTCAGGCAGACAGTTCCAGTCTGCCGTTGCAGCCTGTCGCCAGCATCGATCTGCCTCGGTTCATGGGTACCTGGTACGAAATCGCCCGCAGTCCCAACCGGTTTCAGAAAAGGTGCGCCGGTTTCACCCGCACCGATTTCCATCTACAGGCCGACGGTACGGTGCAAGCGGTCAACCGGTGTCGATTGCATGATGGCCAATTGCATCTTGCTCTCGCCACTGGTCGGCAAGTTGGCGCTCCGGACTCTCCCAGGCTCAAGGTGCGCTTCGCTCCAGCGTGGATGTCGTTCCTCCCCTCAGTGTGGGGGGACTACTGGATTATTGATCTTGACGCACAATACCAATTGGTCGCCGTCAGCGAGCCGACTCGCAAATACTTGTGGATTTTGTCGCGAACAACTCGGGTAGAGCCGCAGGCTTACGCGGCACTACTGGAACGACTGAAAGACAAAGGCTTCGCGGTGGAACGGCTGCTGATGACACAGCAATAGCGTCGGATGGGGATTGCTGACCAAATGGGCCGTGTAATCGTACGGTAAGTCTATCAACGACGGTTTTCGAGCTTTTTTCAACAATGGCGATGTTTGCGACGCTGCTGGCTATTCGGGATTAGTCTAAACGTCACTGGAAAGTAGTTCCTGCCTACAGTCCTACACCGCGATCAAATGACTTATGTCATGGCGAACATATAGGTCATTGGCCGACTCGGGCAATCAAGCACACCCATTGCCATCGGCAATAGGCCACTAAGAGGATCAGGTTAGGCCTTTGGCTAAGTCTGTCCGCCCCAGCGTTGAATGATCTGCTCGCTCAGCCCTCCTAACTCTGCGGCCATTATGTCTGGCACTGGCACCTCGTCTATCGGTAGCGGTGCATTGTACGGCCGGGTCAGCAGTGCGCCAAGGCACCCCGCAGCTTGCGCACCCGCCGTATCCCAAAGATGACAAGCGACCAGAAGCAAGTCCGCCATCTCGACATTCATCTCCCTCGAAACCATCTGATAGGTTTCCGGGGCAGGCTTAAATTTTTTCACTACCTCAACACTGAAACTGCGCTCAAAGAATTTCGCTAACCCGGCGCGCTCAAGAGCCGAAGGGGATGCACCGCTGGGCGAGTTACTTAGCGTCATCAACCGAAAGCCGGCATCACGTAAGCAGTTGAGTGCCGGCAGCACATCAGGGTGTGCTGGCATAGTACTCATCCGTGCCTGCAATTCATCAATATCACTAGCGTCGAGCGCGACATGATGGATAGACGCGACCATGTGCAGCGTGCCCGCGGCCAGTTTGCCAAATGGGCTGTAACGCCCACATAAGGTCATAGTTTGCGAGTAGAGGATCAGATTGGCGAACCACTCGCGCAAAATGGCTCGGTCACCGAAGACACGCTCAAACAGCGGCTCAAGGGTGGTGATATCGAGTAATGTCTCATTCACATCGAAAACGATGATCGGCGCTGATTTTCGCAATGCCATGAATATTCTCTGCTAAGTAGTGCACGCTACTGTAAGCACGCGGTTTTCGCTTGAGGCCCCTGACACGCTAGATCGCGGAAAAGTTACCTCGATCGAACCTGCGGGGCACGCTCATAAATCTAAATCGTGCCCGGGAGGGGAAGGGGCGGTATCGATGATCGTTATCGGGATGATTTCTTAGTCCAGGAGAAACGCTTAAAGGCTTCGTCGACAGGCGTCTGGGCAATGTGGTTGGTGTAGTTGCTCATAACTTTTTGACTGAGGCCTAATATGATTTCCAACACATTTTGTTGAGTATAGCCGGCTGCATAAAAGTCCTGCATTTGCGTGGACTCAAGCTCGCCACGTTGGCGCACCATCGCCAGAGTAAAGTCGCGCAACGCCTCAAGCTTTGAAGTTGGTAGGGGGGTCTCATCACGCAACGCGTTATTCACCTCATCAGAAAACCCTGGCGCACTGTACCAACAGGCATTTGAGGCTCTTGTCTCCTCGCTTGCTGATCCCCTTCAAGTTAGACCTGCCACCCGTGCTGTACTGTCTGGGAACGAGCCCTATGGATGCGGCGAAGTCACGACTTCATCCGAATTGCATGCCGTCTCCCATTTCGACAGCCAGCAGGCTGGCGGTGATCGGGCCGACGCCGGGCATACTCAGCAAACGACTGCCCAGATCATCGTCAGCCAGTTGGCCAGCCATCTCTTTATCCAGCAGCGTGATTTGCTCATCCAGATAGCCGAAGTGTGCGTGCAACCGCTGTAACAATGTGCTGAGCCGTATCGGCAACTCATGCTCGGCCAGAACGCTAGGCAGACGTTTTATGACCGTCCGCCCCAGAGGCAGGCTGATGCCGAACTCCAGCAGGAAGCCATGGAGTTGATTGATTGTTTTGGTGCGGTCACGCACCAGCGACTCACGCATGCGATAAAGTACTGAGAGCGTTTGCTGGGCCTCGGTTTTAGGCGAGACAAATCGCATCGAAGGGCGTGAGGCGGCTTCGCAGATCGCCTCGGCGTCAACGAAATCATTTTTGTTACTTTTAACAAAGGGCCGAACAAACTGCGGGGATATCAGTTTGGTTACATGTCCCATGGTAGCCAGTTCGCGGGCAACGAAATGGGAACCAGCGCAGGCTTCCATCACGACATTACAAGTGGGGCAGTTGCCGAAAAAACGCATCATCTGCACGCGCGAGAGCTTCTTGCGAAACATCTCTCGACCCGATACGTCCTGGCCGTGCAAGTGGAAAGTGTGTTTGCCGAGATCGATACCGACCAGTGCCAATTCGCTCATGATGATGGCCTCCAAAATAAAATACCCTGCGAAAGCGTAGCCCTCGCAGGGTTTGGGGGTGACCATCTCTTACCGGACACCCATTTAGGCGAGAATGCTCGCCAGATAGAGGTGTCTGATGACCAAACAACGTCGTTCTTTTTCCGCTGAATTCAAACGCGAGGCCGCAGGCCTCGTGCTCGATCAAGGCTATAGCCATATCGAAGCCAGCCGCTCGCTTGGGGTGGTCGAGTCCGCGTTGCGTCGCTGGGTTAATCAACTCCAGCAGGAGCGCAGCGGCGTTACTCCGCAGAGTAAGACGCTGACGCCTGAGCAGCAGAAAATCCAGGAATTGGAAGCTCGAATCGCTCGACTTGAGCGGGAGAAATCCATTTTAAAAAAGGCTACCGCGCTCTTGATGTCGGAAGAGCACGAGCGCACGCGCTGATTGATCAACTGAGCCCTCAAGAGCCGGTTGATTGGCTTTGCGCAGTCTTTGACGTCACTCGTTCGTGTTACTACGCCGACCGCCTCAGGCGCCGAACTCCAGACGTTGAGCGGCTTCGGTTGCGCAGCCGGGTTAATGAACTGTTTACGCAAAGTCGAAGCGCTGCCGGTAGCCGCAGTATCGTGTCAATGATGCAGGAAGACGGCGAGCTGATCGGGCGGTTCAAGGTGCGAGGCCTGATGCGGGAACTGGAGTTGGTCAGCAAACAACCTGGATCGCATGCCTACAAACAAGCGACGGTTGAGCGGCCTGACATTCCGAACATCTTGAATCGAGAGTTTGATGTGCCGGCGCCGAATCAGGTCTGGTGTGGCGACATCACCTACATCTGGGCTCAAGGGAAGTGGCATTACCTAGCTGTCGTTATGGATCTTTACGCGCGCCGAGTGGTGGGCTGGGCGCTGTCGAACAAGCCGGATGCGGATCTGGTCATCAAGGCGTTGGACATGGCTTACGAACAGCGTGGCAGGCCTCAAGGGCTTTTGTTTCACTCGGATCAGGGCTCGCAATATGGTAGCCGCCAGTTCCGTCAACGGCTCTGGCGT
This sequence comes from Pseudomonas sp. SJZ080, assembly GCF_007828295.1. Lineage (NCBI taxonomy): Bacteria > Pseudomonadati > Pseudomonadota > Gammaproteobacteria > Pseudomonadales > Pseudomonadaceae > Pseudomonas > Pseudomonas sp. SJZ080. The sequence goes on along the minus strand of NZ_VIUK01000041.1, from coordinate 6,878 downwards.
TACCGCATGCGCCAAAGCATGAGCCGTCGTGGAAACTGCTGGGATAACGCGCCGATGGAGCGTGTGTTTCGCAGCTTGAAAACTGAATGGATACCGACCGTAGGCTACATGACAGCTCAAGAGGCGCACCGCGACATCAGTTATTACCTGATGCATAGGTACAAATGGATTAGACCGCACCAATTCAACAACGGACTGGCCCCAGCTCAGGCCGAGAAAAAACTTAACGTCGTGTCCGGGAATAGTTGACCACTACACACAGTCACCCGCTATTTGCGCCGTCTGGGCTATGTTCAGGCCTCTGTCCAATCAAGAACAGCCGTTTCGCGCCATTTCACTTCTGTCACTCCGTATCGCTCGGCTTGAGGTTTCGAAACGACCTTCAACGGAGGTCTACCGGGTTTAGGAATGGGCGCTAGGCCGGCGTCGCAGCTTGCCCAATGCCAGGCATCCACATTGCGCATTGTTTTGGCGTGAATTACGAATGACTTTGGCTTCCCGTGCAGCTTGTACTCGATGACAAAAATATCTGTTTGGCTCATGAGTTCCTCCTTACGCTCATAGGCAAAAGAGTGGTGCTCTCAGAAAAAATTCCAATGTTTTTCACTTTTCCTTTGAGCACGTTTTTTAGCCTGCCTTTCTGCATTCGAAATCTTCTCGTTTTTTTGATAGTACACCGAGCCTCGGCTTGCATAGAAATGGCTCCCTGACTCTAAATTCAAATTGTGGTTTTTGGTGTATTGTAAGGCGACTAACTACCTAGAGAACGACCATGTCCAAGCTCGCAGAATTTCGCCAACTGGAAAAACACTTAGCCGAACAGCTCCAAGCGCTAGAAGCGCTCAAGGGTGATGCTGGTCTGAAGCAAGAAATCGAATTCGAAACAAAGCTCCGTGCGTTGCTCGCGAAGTACGGCTTCAGCTTGAAAGACATCATCAATCTTCTGGATCCGCAAGCCCGACGCGCTCCTGTCGCCGCGCCAAAAGCGGGCACCCGCAAAGCTCGCCAAGTGAAGGTTTACAAAAATCCTGAATCCGGGGAAGTTGTGGAAACCAAGGGCGGCAACCACAAAACGCTGAAAGAATGGAAAGCCAAATATGGCTCGGACAAAGTAGAGTCCTGGCTGACCAAGTGATCTTGGTTTGAGTACAAAAGGGCCTGGAATGGCCCTTTTTCTTTAGTTCAGCTTTTACTACGCCGGCAGCGTTCCGACCAGTAGCGAACTTTCTCCGAGCAGTGTGCCCACTTTTTCCTCAATGAGAAGGGAAGGCCGCAAGTCACGTAAGTTTTGACTGGAAGTTCACTCTCCTTCAAAACAACTCCCCTGCATCAAGTCTGGCGAGCAGCTTCTGACCACGTCCCAGAGCGCTTGTCGTTCGGGTTCAGTCATCTTGTCGAGGTTTTGTAGGCAATACTCATGTTCTGATTACCACACTGAAGGACTGCCGTGACGCATTCGGAGGTGACAGTAGAGCGCGTGATTGGTGTTTCCGCTCACCTTGTAGGCGCAGTCACGGCGATAGTCACACATCTGCTTGATACCGGTCGCTCGCACAGCAACGCTATTTCCACTCTGGGGCCACGTTGAGGAGACGAACATGAGAGGTTATCTAGCGATTTTCTTCGCCTAGCAGAACCGTTGTTGTCAGGGAAAGATGCTGCGCGAATGGATCGTCGACGTTGCTAAAGAGATGGGGGGGCGCGGCGCGAGCCTCTGCACAGCAATTGAAGGATTTGGGCACACAGGTAAATTGCACTCATCGCATTTTTTTGAGCTGGCAGATCAACCTACGGAGATTCGCATGGCTATCACCGAGGACGAATCCGAAATGTTGTTCAAGAGGTTGGAGGTTTAGGAGATTTCCGTATTCTACGTAAAAACCCCAATTGAAATGGGCACCGTCGGCAGAAAGGCCTCCAAGCCATTCCTAAACCTTTGAGGTACGAACGTGAGCTATACGGATGTTCCACCGAGTATCGCGATCCCCAATGACTTTTTTACGGTTATCGAAACTCCTGCTAACCATTCTCCGGTTACACACGAGGTGGATAAAACAAGTGGACAGACCTTCGTTGACCGCTTCCTCAGTACATCGACGCTTTATCCCGCCTACTATGGATTTATTCCAAATACGCTGAGTGATGATGGCGATCCTCGGGGCGTACTGTTGATTTGCCCGTACCCGGTATCGGCTGGCGTTGTAGTTCGCAGCCGCCCGGTTGGTGTGATGTACATGACAAGCGAAGTAGGTGCTGGGGTCAAAGTAATTGCGGTGCCTCATGACAATCTCAGCTCTAAGTACAGCGACGTGAAGGAGTGGGAAGACCTTCCCGTACTTTTGCTCGCACAGATCCAGCATTTCTTCGAAAACAGCAAGGCTCTGGAGCCGGGCAAGTGGGTGAAGATGGGCCGTTGGGGGAGCGCTGATGAGGCTCGGGAGGAAATTTGCAAGTCGGTGGCTGCGTATGCCCCGAAATAAGTTTTTTGCGCTGGACTGAGGAGCGTCTGTCGAATGCTTGATACGAGGGGCGCGTGAATAGTGCGCAGCCTCTCAGTCGCTCGAAGAGTCAAGCGTCGAGGGAAGAGAGCGCATGCAATAGCGGATGGCTTATGCCTTCATAACAATGTTTTTTGCGGGATTTACATTTGTAATCACCAAGATGATCCTCACACGGTGTCTACTTAAAGATGTTGCAGACGCAGCTGGATAAAAAACTCCTGGGTAGCACTCGCTTAACGGCGAAGCGATAGGAGAGCGTTCTGCGCCAGCTTGCGCAAAGCTGTTTGGAGCAAGCTTCTTATTTGTTTAGTCTTACGGTCAATATGGCGACTTCAACGGGAGCCCCTCGTGTGATCAAACCGATAAAGCTTTTTCGTCGAGGCTTCGCCTCAATGCGCTGGCGCACTCGCGTAACTCTATGGATTGCAGCGACCATTGCTGGCCTACTGGTAGTGGCTTTTGCAAGGTTGGCCGACATAGCTTTGGAGCAGTTCGCGCAACAGACCGCTGAGCGAGCGTGACTTCCTCTTATTTACACCCCACTGATCGGCATGTTCGTAGTTTGGCTGACAACGCGTTTTTTCGTGGGCGCACAAGGCAGCGGAATTCCGCAGGTAATCGCGGCAACACTCCTTGCGCGTCAAGGCAAGCCCATTAACAGACTGGTTTCACTGCGCATTGCTTTCGCCAAGATAAGCCTTGGAACGTTGGCGCTAACGGGCGGCTTTTCAGCGGGGCGCGAAGGCCCCTCAGTCCAGGTTGCGGCATCCATCATGCACTTCTTTCACCGTTTCCTGCCCAATGCGCGAATTGTGCGCAGCGAGGATCTCATTCTGGCGGGAGGTGCAGCAGGTATTGCGGCTGCATTTAATACGCCATTGGCCGGGATCGCCTTTGCGGTAGAAGAGTTGGGACGCAAGCTGGAGACCCGCACGAGTGGCGTTCTTCTCAGCACCATCATCCTGTCTGGTATGGTCGCTATTGCCTTGCAGGGCAACTACAACTATTTCGGTCATTTCGGTCATTTCGGCATTCAGGACATCAACCTCGACATAGTCGTCCCGGCATTAGTGATAGCGATTGGATGTGGGCTATTGGGTGCTTTGTTTAGCCGAATGTTGTTATGGCCACAGCGGCACCCACAGTTCATCATCTGGCAATGGCGGCGCCGGCACCCAGTATGGTTTGCCGGTATCTGCGGATTGATCGTCGCAATATTGGGCTGGCTGAGTGGCGGAATGTCGTTCGGTAGCGGATACGGCATTACCTCTCAGGTCATCGCATCCGATGTTGTCCTGCCATGGCACGCACCCATTACGCGTTTCTTAGCGACCGTAGTGACCTACTTTTCTGGTATTCCAGGAGGTATTTTCGCCCCTTCGCTCGCCGTAGGGGCAGCAGTCGGCGCCAATACCGCAGAGCTATTCCATCTAGCCGCGCAGCCCACTATTGCCCTCTGCATGGTTGGTTTTCTGGCCGCTGTTACTCAGTCTCCGATCACCTCCGCAATCATTGTGATGGAGATGATTGATAGTCACAGTATGGTTATTAGTCTCATGGCGGTAGCCTTGATCTCCAAGGCTGTTAGTTCAAATGGGGCCTGAGTTGTATCAGCAATTGGCGCGGGGCTTCCTACAGAACGTAGAACCCGACACCACGCCAAAGAATCCAGCTCGATAGGTTTTACCGGGGCATCGTCCTAGCCAGTGAGCTAAGTTGATCCTTCTCATGCTGCATCACTAACGTTGTATCTGCTCGTGTGACCAGAAGCTCTGCGTGTCTGTCGCAGGCATGCTTAAAGATCGCAGGGTTAATCCTAGCGAGGCTGATGAGGGCCTTTAGCAGGCGAAGGTTAACTTCAAGCAAACCTGCACCGTCCCTGCTTATCGGGGCAAAAAAATCGTCAAACAGATCTTCAACAGTCAATCCTCGAAGAAAGACCTGTTTACAGCCTTGATCTGTCTGCGAGCTAGAGACGTGAGGTTTGCTCCAACAAGTCAAAGTTCTCACTCCTCGGCCAATGACATCAATGGCCGTCCCAGGGTCGTTGACCGCAGGAGACAAGGCGCGAGAAGCGATTTCCGAGAGCACGCAGAGCCCGAAGCGAGGATCATTTTCAAAGGTTCGCCGGATGCCGATGGTCAGCGCCGCTAGAATCTCCTCTCTAGCGATATTGGTATCACCGGTCATCGTGTTGCCCAAGCTCACAATGTGTAGGAGTGGCATTCCCTCGTGCACAAATGTCCCCGGAAGTACGTCCAGATAAATCTGGGTCTGATTGTCCTGTGCGATGGTTCCAAGAGCGTTCACATCGATATGTTGCACATAGCCAGTTAGATCACTTGTGACTGTAATTGCGCCAGGGGGAAGTACCAGATCAGGCGGGTAAGCTGAACCGCCTAGGTAGGGCCATTGGACTCGTTGGCTGATTGCCTTTATCGCAGCTGCCTCGACGCGGTCGATGGTTTCTCCAACCCTTCCGAGCTTGGACAGGTGATCGATCCAGCGCAGTAGGGTGTAAACGATCAGGATGACCACAACTATCGTCACTGCGAACAGCAATACTCGACCTTGGGTGCCGTAGGCGCCCGTGCTCAGCGCGATAATCCCCACCAGGCTAAAGAGGAATGAGCCGATGAAAGTGGCGAGGGCATTCTGGGTCGTGGTGTCCTCCATCACGAGCGTGGTGGCACGAGGCGTCACCCCGCTGCTCGCGGCACCATACGCCGTGACCATCGTACTTAACGAGAAGGTTGTAACGGCCAGCATGCTGGAAGCAATGATCCCCAGAATTTTGTCCACCGCATCCGCACCGATGCGCGCTGGCAATGACTCCGGAATGAAGTCTTTGAATACAACAGCGAGCAGAGCCGTAGCCACGCCTAGAAGGGAGAATAGGGAGGCTCTGAACCACAGCCGTTTGGTGAGTTGATTCGTTACCCAGCGCCAACGGGCGATCATGTGCAATACCTTTAGTGACTGCATCTAATAGAGTAGCGGGCGGGGTAGAAGTTTTATTCGGCAATTTGGAATGGTAGGTTGCACCCTATCTGCCAGCAACTATCTACACTGAGGGCTCAAAGCACTGGCGTTAAGAGTTAGGTGTGCATGATGAATACTGATGTTTTTTATTTCCCTGCTCGCGTCGGGTGTGGCCCCAGTTGTCCGCAGGACACTCGCTAAGTGAATCAGCTGCGCGATGCTGTCCGGCCACTTTACTGGTAATAGCATAATAGGAATCGGCCACACCTTGGCCTGGTCATGGCTACACCGATTTTTTGGGCAAAGATCGCCTTTCCGCTCTGTCTGATGATCGGTGCACTGAGCATGGTAATGAGGCTGGCTAGACTTGGAATTGCCTCGGGCCCCGGAAAAATGCTGATTGTTGCCGCAGTCGCTTCGGTGTGGGTCGGATCTATCTATGTACTCTTGGTAGCCCCACCTGACGACCGCGTAGCGATCATTCTCGGCCAAACCTGGAAGGTATGCGTGCTCAACATTAGCTTGCTGTCGATTCCTGGGTTTATCGGTGTGTTTTTGGGCGCTACGCGGTCTTGCACCCACCAATCTGACGCTCTCAGGAGCCTGCGGTGGACTACTAGCAGGCTCAATGGCAACGATTGTTTACTTGCTTGGCTGCCCCGAGATGCAGATACCATTTTGGGGAGTGTGGTACTTGTTGGGCATGCTGGTGCCGACGTTACTAGGCGCATTACTCGGTCGAAGCTGGCTGCGCTGGTAAGTCTGTGCTTCACATGGCCGAACCCGATGCCGGTTTTTCTCTGATTGAGCTGGCTATAGCCTATCGTTGAGCTGAGAGGCCAATCTCCGTGCACCCGATTTCTCCGATAGCATTGGGGAATGCATCGTCGACCGCCAACCGTGAGCGTTAGTGCTATGCGCAGAGTAGTTCTCTACCTTTTTACTAGCCTGCTTTGGTCTGGATTGAGTTTTGCTATTCCCGGCGGTCAGGCAGACAGTTCCAGTCTGCCGTTGCAGCCTGTCGCCAGCATCGATCTGCCTCGGCTCATGGGTACCTGGTACGAGATCGCCCGCACTCCCAACCGGATTCAGAAAAAGTGCGCCGGTTTCACCCGAACCGATTTCCATCTACAGGTCGACGGTACGGTGCAAGCGGTCAACCGTTGTCGATTACGCGATGGCCAATTGCATCTTTCTCTCGCCACTGGTCGGCAAGTGGGTGCTCCGGACTCTCCCAGGCTCAAGGTGCGTTTCGCACCAGCGTGGATGTCGTTTCTCCCAGCAGTATGGGCGGACTACTGTAAGCGTCTGCCGAAGTCACCTTGCGTGACTCAGGCCGGCACCCACTGATGCGGTAGCAGTTGATCAATCTCACTGGCACGCTGTGTTGGCAGC
>NZ_VIUK01000040.1:0-31715 GCF_007828295.1 Pseudomonas sp. SJZ080 | reverse complement strand
CGCCTTGAAATATCGTTCACCGAGGGAGTTCAGGCGCTTAGCGGGAACATCAATTTAACGGGGAGTTGGTGTCCGGTTTGGTAGGGGCAAGTCCACCAGACACCGGCACTAAAAGAATAAAAAGGGGATCAAATTATTCTGAGGCGCCTTTGTTTGCCGCCCCTATAGTCCGCCGTTGGGCTGAAGAACCAATTCAAGATGGTCACTATCAAGGTAACAGTTTTCGATGCGCCATTCAGTCGGATCAGCCGCTTTAGAGCAACGAAACCGTGGGGGCGCCTATTGGCGCCCCTCATTAAGCTAAACCGTCAAATAAACTGCTCCGTTTTGCTGCAATTAAGACATTTTCTTTACGCCATGGAAGGCCCGGAGTCCACGCAAGCATCCCTTCCGACCGCATAGAAGAATCACTATTGATTGCCAACGAACCGATAAACCGGTTGAACAACACGTTGTTCACCACCATCGAGCAGAGCATTGATACTATTCAAACTATCCATTGCCTTAGTTTTGCTGCCGCTTTTCGAACAGTGTTCCAGTACCTCAATGAAATGCCTCCAATTGCGTAAATGGGATAGCAATAGAACAACAGCTTTTTCCTGATCTTCAGCCCAGCTTTCTACGAAGCTTTCCGTTAACAGGTACAGCATTGGCCCAATGGTTTCTGGCGGCAGCATATTTAACGGGATTTTTTTGCCCTTCACATCTATCGAATGGTTACTGTGTAGTGGTCAAGTATGAGGTTGGGGAGGAGGTGTTTGAGATGGGGGGATAAAAAATGGGCGATCAATCAGATCGTCCGTTTTTATGTTGCCTGAACCTGAGCGGTGACTAATTCAGGCGTTAGCTTCTTTTTCTAGGTCGATTAATCTAGTTGACGGCCCATCACCCCGTAAACGTTCAAGCACGATTTTCGGCCAACGACTGATCATTAGCGCGTTCTCAGTATTACAAAATTGGTGAACCATTATTTCCAAAGAAGTATTAGATAAACCTGCTGTATAGGGCCCTGATAACTGAAATTCACATACCAGCGCTTTTAAATCATCCCAAGGTGCGTGGTACAACTCTCCATTGTTGTCATAGTAAACTTCACGAGTACGTCTATTGAAAATTATGGGCAACGGAAATCGGCGAAAAACCTCCCAGAGGAAGGGTATTGCTATCAATGGCACAGCCACAATCAACCCATTGCAGGCACCTTCATAAATACCATACCAAGACAGGGGTTGCGAAAGTTCTTGATTTTCTTTTACTTCTCAATGTCGACCAATCTAGTAGTAGGGCCATCTGGCTGCAAACGCTCCAGCACGATCTTGGACCAGCGATTGCGCGATCTCCGCTTCGCTATGTTGTAAGTGAGATTCTGTATTAAGTTTGACGGGTAAAACATTAAGTGGCCAAGAAACATAAATACATCTATGCCGCTTAAGTAATTTTTACCGTTGGTGGATTTTTTTTTGTCTGCAATGGTTTGGCGCCAATGTCCAAGAAGCTGGGACTGATTGATGTTTGCCGTAAGTTGCGTTTTTACAAAGTCATCTGACTCGCTATGATGCCCGTTTTTATCGAACCATGGACCATTATTCATGTAGGAGCGAATGTATTCCCAAAATCCTCTCTGCATGTCCAATGTCTTTCCAGCCGGAGATCCTAGGCTCACCATAAGCGCATTTTCAGGGGTTTTATAACGATGAACCATAATTTCTAAAGATGCGTTATTCATACCAGCAGTATAGGGGCCGACTATTTGAAATTCACATGCAACGGCTTGGATACCATCCCATGGCGAGTGGAACAACGCCCCTTCATGGTCAAAATAAACCTCGCGAGTCCTGCGGTTGAAAAGTATCGGTAGAGGAAGTGGCCGAAGTATCTCCCATAGGAACGGGGCAAGGAAAAGCGGAACTCCAAACACTACTGGCCATATTACGGCTTCCCATCTGCCCTGAAACGCCATCCACAGCCCCATAACAAGACAGAGACTTGAGCAAATACCGCCAAGAACACCGGTCAGCATTCCTCGGTCAGAGGCCCCTCCAACCTGAAGCGATAGGTATTGTTCAGTGTGCTCATCCGTAATGAAAAGTTCCATCGGAGCCTCGCCTGTGGGCTGATCTGCGCTAAGAAGTACTGTCGGGCTATCTCCATATTTTGCTTGTGCTTTCTGGACTAGATCTTTCAAAGCCATGCTATATCCTTAATTTCAATTGCAGGTAAAGCCATGCCTACCATCGGGGTATAGGTCAGCGTACCATTGATGCTATTCAATGCTCTACCTTCGCGATCCGTGTGATAAACGCGTCTATACGTTGCCACACCTGCCTCCGTTTTTACACGAGTCCCTTCGTGACGGTCAAAACTATTACCAGTCCATCTAACTTTTTCACGTTTTCCTCCAAAGCCGAAGATTCCCCCCCACACTTCTTCTCCGACGAAAAGAATCATATCGTCAGTAACAACGCTTTTTCCGGGGAGTCGTAGCATTAAATAGGTGGACTCAACCATGCCGCTATAAGGATTTAGCTCGTTTAGGCGGCAGGCGTCGAAAGTGATTGGGAAAATTATTTTATAAAGTTCGACCATGGATTTTTGGTGGCTTGTTGCCCATTCTGCCGGGGTTATTCCAAACTTTGATCCTTTAATCCACTTCTCTAGCGGTGTGTCTTTGGTATAAAGTCTCGCAATTACTCCGCCTACTATTATGATAGTAAGTCCTAGGGCTTTTATTGCTATATGGGGGGCTTGGCCTACGCCTCGACCGATTGTTGCCGTTTCTCCCAGGATAACCGCCGCACGAGCTGCACGTACTGCTCGAAACGCCTGGACATACAGCGCAAGGTTAGCGCCAGAAGCCGCACTCAATCCCACGTTTATTAATGCGGTATCAAAATCTTTTGATTGAAAGGCTTCAAATGCATCCATGCCGTAAACAATAACGTCGAAACCCGACACAACCGCTTGTAGAAGTGCGGCTTTAGCGCCAAATCCAAGTGCATCAGCCAAGGCCTTACGAGAACTTATTGACTCCTCGCCCGTAGTAGCTACTGCCTTTTCCCAATTGATCTCAGCTACTTTTTGCCAAACCGCGCTCGTCGCTGATGCGACACCGACCGCTCCACCCATCAAACCAAGAAGATCTTTGGCTGATCCGCTATTGCTATATTCTTTTACACCCCAAACCATATTGATCCCCGCCATCAACGCTACAACGCATTTGATAGGGGCTTTCGCCATAGATTCTTTGCTTAAATTAAGCAAGTTTTTCAGGTTGGTTTCCGGGGGGGCCAGTTCGGCGATCGAAGGAAGTGTTTTAGCCGCAGAACTTACTGTTGGTGCAGGCAACAATATAAAAAATGGCAACGCATTTTGAATCGCGGACGCAACTGGCGTCAATTTTAGCTTGGAAGGCGGAATTTCCGGGCGTGTGCCCATCATATCGCTTAGCCATTCCCCTATTTGCTTTTCGCTGACTTGATTCGTTCCAATTCGTTGGCTCGAACGTGCCATAGCTGCACCCATGAAGAGCTTCGCTGCGTTGCTTGGGGGCTTGGATACGTCATGCAGCTCAGCCCCAGCAATTGGTGACAACGACAGGAACAATCCCTCCAGTATAGGAGCAGGATTATGGGGGGCGAGTCTGTCAGCCGCATAGTTAATTGCGGCAGAGAGAGCCATTGCTCTACCCATATTTACAGCAGCTTTTCCAACACTCGCGGCGTTATCATTGATTCCATCTGATACGTCTAAAAGCGATTTAATTTCGGGGATGGCTAAGCGTTCGCGCAGTCCGAGTAGCGCCCAGATCAACCAAGGGCTGCCGTTTGTTTCTTTTTGCGGGTCGAGAGCTTCTCCAATAACCTTCGCACTGACGCTGCACACCGAAGCTCCCAAACAAGCCGCGGCAAAGGACATTTCCAGTTCTATGCGCTTTGCAGGATTACATATATCGTAATGACCCGCAGCTGTATCAATGGTTGCGGGGCCTTTCACGTGTCGCGTTTTAAACCATTCATTCCAGATAGTGTTAAAACGCCGAATATCTGTCGCAAAACGCTTTTCTGCTGTTTCCTGCTCCGTCCATGTCTTTTTTAACTCATCGAAGCGCGTTGCAGAAGGCAGCGTGCTGTTGATCTTCGAATCGTTTTCCCCCAATGACTTAAGAGTTCCTGCGATTGCCCAGTCTTCGGCTCGCGACTTACGCAAGTCTTCGTAAGTGCTTGATTGGAGACGAATCAGTGCGCTCAGGTCATGCCAAACACCCCATGCATCATCGGCAATAACATATGCCTGCTGTTCGCAGCGAGCCATGTCCTTCAATGTACGTTCCCATTTGGGGATCTTTTCGGTAGAAGGCTGGCAACTCCATTGAAATCCGTCAGATTGTTTGTAGTCCCCGATGGAGTCATAAATGCTTGCTACTTTGCCGCTCACCGGCCCCGCACCAGGTGTAAACGCACGCATTACCCGCGTGCGCGTGCTGGCTTTTGATTTAGCCGCCGCGAACTGTTGATCGGTCCACTGCGTAGGAGACCAAGCGAGCATCGCCGGTGTACCCGCTGGCAGCATCAAATAAGGCTTTTTACTCTTATCGATGACTTTGCCGCCGCGAGCGGTTTCTTGCAGCATTGTATTTTCGACAGTGAACTCGACCAGCTTTGCCGGGGAGGTTTGCCATACGTACAGGTGACCGTTGCGGAGGAAGCGCGCGACATAATTCAATGGCTTGCCACGAGTCACCGCATTCTTGTCACCCAACTCGGGAAAGTTGCCGTTAAGCGGCGGCAAATTCATTGCGCTGACATCAAGGCTGGGCGTTGGGCCAATGGCGTAACGTAGTGGTATCACGGCGGTGAGTAATGGGCAGCCGGCCGGTTTGAATTCTGCTTTTGCTGGCGCAGGTTGGGTCATTACACGACTTCCTGTGATGTATCGGTATCAGGTGCCAATGCCTCAAGCAACGGCCAGGTTAAAACGATCTGCGCATTGATGCCGCTATCGTTGGGGGCACAATCTTCCTTGGGTTTTTCATTTGCCCACGCACGTTTCGCAGTGCCTTCATGATTGACCCAAACGCAATCAATCCCATGCCAAAAGCCGATTGGCCAGACTGCGCCTGCGAGCCACGCCCGTCGTATCGGTGTTGCGTCACCGAGGCGCAGCCAGAACTCTCGTCGATCCGGGGAGTAGATTCGGATTCGTCGCTGTAACGTATTGAATACCTGGCTAGCCGATTGCTGGGTTTGCAACCATATCCCGTTACTCAGGTTTCCGTCCGCATGCGACCACGCCTGATAAGCTGGACTACCCATCGGGGCGTCGAGAAGAATGGGGCCGGCTTCGGCAATGGGTTCGTAAGGTGTTCCGAGTAGCAGGGGCATCGGCTGGTGGCTTGGGTAGTTTTGATAGAGCCAAACCACTGCATCTTCCAAATGCGCACCATCCATCAGCAGAAATCCATTGCGGCCATTGATGTTGGTCATTTGTGCGCCTCTTTCGCTGCTTTTGCTGCCTCACATACTTCACAGACCCCCGAAGGTGTCTGCCTGAACACCATGTTCTGTTTTACCAATGCCTCGATAGGCATGCCTGGCTTATCCGCATCCGCCTGCTTCAACGGCCCCGGCAACAACGGCGCCGCCCCCGTCCCGCTGCCCGGCCCGCCACCGGAGTTCATGTTGATCACCGGCCCGCTCAGGGTCACGCCGCCCGCATCGATCTTGATGAAGCTGCCGCCGCCGATCAGTGTCAGCTCGCTTCCGGCCTCAAGCACCACTTTCATGCCACTGCTCAGGTGGATTTCCTGGCCCGCGTCGATGAATTGCCCGGTGCCGATCTTGATGTGCTGGTTCACGCCCACGGTCAGGTGGTCGTTGGCGCGGGCTTCGACTTTGCGGTCTTCATAAACGGTGTGGTGTTCTTCGGCCTTGAATTCGCTGTAGCTGTTCTTCTCGACGGTGTCGTGGCGTTCGTTGCCGACGCGGATTTTCTGGTCGTGCTCGACGTTTTCATCCCAGTCGCGCTGGGCGTGGAGGAAGATCTGTTCCTGGCCTTTCTTGTCTTCGATGCGCAGTTCGTTGAAGCCTGCGCCGCCCGGTGAGCTGAGGGTTTTGAAGGTGGTGCGGGTCTTGTTCGCCGGCAGGGCGTACGGGACGACGTTTTCCTTGTGGTACAGGCAGCCGCTGATCAACGGTTGGTCGGGGTCGCCTTCGAGGAAGGTGACGAGCACTTCCATGCCGATTCGCGGGATGGCGATGCCGCCGTAGTGCGCGCCGGCCCAGGCGGAGGAGACGCGCAGCCAGCAGCTGGTCTTGTCGTCGGCCTGGCCTTCGCGGTCCCAGTGGAATTGCACTTTGACGCGGCCGTACTGGTCGCAGTGGATTTCTTCACCTTTGGGGCCGGTGACCACGGCGCTCTGGCTGCCGAGGATGCGCGGTTTTTTCTGCGTCAGCGGCGGGCGATTCGGAACGTCCCACGGCGTGGCCTGGAAGCGGTTGCGATAACCCTGGTGGAAATCGTCTTTCAGATGGGTGGTGCTGCTGGTGACCGACTCTTCCAGCACTTGCGGCTGTTTGCCTTCGTGCAGGACTTCGGTCAGCAGCCACAGGTCGTTCCATTTGGCTTTCGGGTGTTGGGTCAGAGCCAGGAAATGGCCGCTGACCAGCAACGGCTGATCGCTTTTGCCTTCGGCCAGCTGGAAGTCGCTGCGGTGGCGTTCGAGGGCGCGTTTGGCCAGGTGCTTGCCGCGTTCGCGGTCGATGAAGCGGCCGGGATAGTCATAGTCTTCGAGGTCGGGCAGGGCGTCGCCACGGTTTTCACTTTCGAGGGTGATGCGCGGTTTTTCGAAGTCGTAGTCGCGGCGGGTGATACGGCTGGTGCGGGTTTCCAGGCGCAGGTCGAAGCGCTTGATCACCGGGTCGCTGGCGACCATGCCGGAGTCTTGCTGATAGGCCACGGGCGCGAGTTTCGGGAACACCGTCTGGTCATCGCCGAACACCAGTTTGTGGGCCGTGGCGCTGTGCTGGAAGTGGTAGTGGATACCTTCTTCCTCGCACAGGCGCTGGACGAATTGCAGGTCCGATTCATCGTACTGGACGCAGTAGATGCGCTCGGGATAAATCGCCCCGACCTTGAATTCGTAGGCATTGCTCTGGATGCCGTGTTCTTCGAGGACCAGGCCGATGATTTTCGGCACCGTGAGGTTCTGGAAGATGCGCTGGTTGATGCGATGCGCCAGGTAGGACAGTTGCGGGCGCAGGGTCACCGCGTAGCGGGTCAGGCGTTTGCCGGAATCACCCTGGGCGGCGCGATAGATCTGGCCATGGATGCCGCTGCCGTCGGGCGAGAGCTGCAAAAAGGCGGGTTTGTGCAGCAGGCTTTCGAGGTCCAGGGACGGCTTTTCGCTGACCAGTTCCACCTCAAACACAAACGGCTGGCTGATGGCTTCCCGACCTTGCAGGGAAAGCACCTGGAAGTCGTTGGAAAGACCTTCGATGGTCAGGGCAAAGTGAGTCTGATTGGCCGGCGCGAACATCCCTTGTTCCTCGTGCAGTGCTGCGGCGTTCGCCGGCACCCGTGCAGGGAGCTTGCGGACGCGAAAATTCTGGAAGGGCGTAAACAACATCGACCAGCAGAGCTGGCCGATGCTTTAGACGGTCGACCTGGATCAGGCCACCGGCAGACGCCAGTCATCGGAACCCGAAGTACCGGATACTTCGTGGGTCCAGGTGATTTTGCGGTAGGTGAATTGCACTTCTTCCAGGTGCGTGAAGTGCGAGTTCGACGGATCCTGGCAGTTGTGCATTTTGTTGTTGATGGCGACGATGATCGCGTCTTCCAGTTTGGTGGTGTAGTAGTGCTCTTGGGTACCTTGAGCCGAAGTGCGGTACCACTGGATAACGATTTCGCTCATGCGCTCGCCGGAGGTCAAAGCGGCCTGCAGCAGTGGCGAAGACTTGTCGTATACCTTGGTGATCACGACTGGCTTGTGTACGCGCTGACCGGTCGGTTGGCCGGATTGCGGGTCACGCGGGATGATCACGTCGTGGCTGAAGGCCTGAACCATGACCTGGTCTTCGTGACCTTCCTGGTAGGTGTTGCCAACCGAGTCGGCGGTGAATGCGCCGGCAGTGATCAGACCTTGTTTTTCGCCAGTGACGGACATGTACGCTGGTGTTGCCATGGATGCTCTCCTTGCTGAATAAGTGAGGTGCCCGGGAGGCGATATCGCCCGGTGGGTGCATGACTGTTATCAAGGTCCGTGCCAGAAACATAGAAAACCATATTAATCAGGGCTTTGCAGTGAGTTTTTGGTCGCTGGAAAGATTGCCGGCAACGTTCACCCCGCAATGTGCGCAAGAACTTGCGCAGCACTGCGCAACTTCTTGCGCACCGGGCTGGAAGGCCTGACAAACCGGGCGTTCAGCGCTGAAGCAGCGTGTCTCGCCGTATCGATTGCGCAACTTCTTGCGCATCAAGGCGGTTAGCCATCACTTCAGAGCACCGGTGTGAAAAGTGCAACGAACAGCGCAGCCTGATGGTCAAACTCTGCGCCGAGTTGACTCAACATTCCCCGAACTCAAGGAGCGCGACATGAAAATCCTGATGGTTTTGACGTCCCACGATCAATTGGGTGACACAGGCAAGAAAACCGGCTTCTGGCTGGAAGAATTCGCCGCACCGTATTTCGCTTTCAAAGACGCCGGCGCGCAACTGACGCTGGTGTCGCCGAAGGGGGGGCAACCCCCGTTGGACCCGAAGAGCGACGAGCCGGACGCGCAAACCGCGGCCACTGATCGCTTCCGCAAAGACTCCGCGGCCCAGTCGGCATTGGCGTCGACCGCGCTGCTGAGCAGCGTGAGGGCTGACGATTACGATGCGGTTTTCTATCCGGGTGGCCATGGCCCGCTGTGGGATCTGGCTGAAGACAAGGTTTCGATCGCATTGATCGAGGCGTTCAACAAGGCGGGTAAACCGGTCGCCTTGGTCTGTCATGCGCCGGGAGTATTGCGTCACGTCAAGGGGACGGATGGTCAACCGCTGGTCAAAGGCAAGCGGGTGACCGGCTTCACAAACTCTGAAGAGGAGGCGGTGCAATTGACCAAGGTCGTGCCATTTCTGGTGGAGGACATGCTCAAGGAGAAGGGCGGGATTTACTCCAAGGGTGACGACTGGGCGAGCTACACGGTGACTGATGGATTGCTGCTGACCGGTCAGAACCCGGCGTCGTCCGAGGCCACGGCTGAAGCGCTGTTGGCGAAGTTGAAGTAAAACCGGAAATCACCAAAAAACCTGTAGGAGCCGGCTTGCTGGCGAAGAGGTCCTTGAGAAGCAATACACATCCAAGGGCCCCATCGCCAGCAAGCCGGCTCCTACAGGATTGGGTGGTGATTAACAGAGCGATGCAAAACATTCCTCGATCGAACGCCGCTGCGTCTCGGCATACAACCCCAACTCATCGATGGTCGATCGCCCCAGCGCCTTCTCGAACGCCTGCCGATTCGAATGCTCGCCATAATGGGTTTGCGCCGCATCCCCAAGATTCGACTGAAAAATTCCCGCCGCACTGACCGGCAGGAAATCTTCGTAGACCAACGGTTCGGCTCGCAAGTAGCCGTTGCCGAGCAAATCCTCCAGCGACAAAGATTTAAGCGCTTGCGCCGACCCCAGCCCCTTTTCCGTCAGGAAATAGCGAAAGTACGCCAGTTCCTGCTGACGCATTCCCTCAAGGGTGTCAGGGAATTCGCTGAAGTGCTGCGTCATCAGCGCGTTGTAGCGTGCGGCATTGGCTTCATTGGGGAAGTCCTTGAGTTCGTCGCGAGCGGCGTTCAGCAAGCGGTCGTAAAGCGCCCGGCCCTTGGGCGTGAGCGCGGCGCCGCGCTGCTCGATCTCACCGAACCGGGCGCTGTGGCTGCCGCGACTTTCAGCTTGGTCGGTGAAGGCAACGGGTTCGTCCAGCGCCTTGAAACTGGTCTGGCGCAACAGGATCGGGCACTGGCGGCGGGGAGGGCCTTCGATCACTGCTTTGGGGGTGATGCCATGGGCCGGCATTTGTGCCTGCACAATGTCGATGTCCAGGGTGCGCGGTGTCAGGTGGTTGATGTGCGGGCCCTTGAATGCCACGACATCGGCGATCAGGCGATGCTGGGCGCTGAGTTTCTGGTATTGCTCGGCGGTGACGGTCGCGCTGTGGTGCCAGCGGAAGGTTTCCAGCGCTTGCTCGACGAAGTCCTTGGCCTCGGACTCGGTGAGGCCACCTTCGGTTTCGGCGCGTTCAATGAGGGTCAGCGCCGTCGGCGTGAAGATCGAGCGTTTATCCAGCACCGATTGCGCAAAGGCGCGCAGCTCCGGGTCTTCGATCAGTTCCAGACGCAGCAGCGAGGTGAACACCCGAAACGGGCTGACCTGCAAGGCGGCCTCATGCACTGCGCGGAACGCCGTGGAATGCACCGGGACGCCGGCCGGGGTCAAGTCGTAATAGCCAACGGGCTGCATGCCCATCACCGCGAACAGCCGGGCAAGGGTCGCCAGTTCAGCGGCGGTGCCGACGCGTATGGCGCCATGGCGTTCCAGGTCCAGACGCTGGATTTCGCCCGTGCTGTTCAACTGCCGGGCGATCTGCGGTTCGCTGTCCAGCACATGACGGTTGGTCTGTTCCACCAGTTCCATCAACGCGCCGTACAGTGGCACTTCTTCGCGGTACATGTCGGACATCGCTTTGGAGAAGCGTTGGCGGATCAGGTCGGGGCTGACAAAGCTTGGGTGGCTCATGAAAAAATTCCAGGCGCGGTGACGTGAAGGTTGGGGAAAAGATCGCAGCCTTCAGCGGCGCCGACAAACGAAGAATCTTACGGACTTCATTCTGCAAAGGACTGCTATAGCGGCAACCTCGCAAGCTCGCCGGTATTACACGTGGAGTTGAGTGCGCTGGGATGCCAAAAACTCGCGATACAGCCGCGCCGTGCCCGCCGGTGCCTCGACCATCGGCATATGGCCGACACCTTCCCAGATTTCCACCCGCAGGTCTTCGATGCCTTTGCTCCAGATCGCCACGCTACTGACGTCGATCAAGCGGTCCTTGCGCCCCCACAGCAACAGCGCCGGGCACTTGATGTCGGGCAGTTTCGGTTCCATTGGCGGGCTGGCACGGAAGTCCCTGAAGATTTCTTCCAGCTCATCCCGGGACTGTTCATAACGCTGGGCGATGGCGTCCAGCACCACGCCGGGCACCCATGGCGGCTCGGCCATGGTCATGGCGTAGAAGCGCCGGAATTCTTCCCGGGAGTTGATCAGGAACGGGTTGTGGCCCTTGGACAAATGACGCTCCAGGTCACTGATTTCTGGCGCGGTGACACCGGCCGGGTCGATCAGGGCGACCGAGGCGATGCGGTCCGGGTAAGTCGCCGCGAGCCACGCCGCCATGTAGCCGCCCATCGAGTTGCCGATCACATGCACCTTCTCGACGCCGCAGACATCGAGCAGCTGGATCATCCGCTTCGCCTGCAAAGGGATATCGTACCCGCCACCGGCCTTGAACCCGGTTTCGCCATGCCCGGCGATGTCGGGGATGATCACCCGGTAAGTGCCGACAAAATGCCGGGCGAAGCGCAGCCAGATATTCTTGTCGGCGCTGTAGCCGTGAAGCATCAGCACGCTGCTCGACGCTTCGTACGGCCCGCCTTGCCAGGTCGAAACGGTCATTTCGGCAATCGGTACGACGATCTTGTGCAGCCGATACAGCTTGGCTTCGGCCGCCATGTTCAAGTCATAGAGCCAGTGACCGATGGCCGGGTAGCTCAACCAGCTCCAGGCCACGAAAACCGCGATTGCGACAACCAACAAAAGCATCACGCGTCTCCCTTTTCTCTGATCAGGACAAGATGTGATCGGCGGGTTTCAGCGTCCGGGTCAATCGGTGGTAACTGAAACTGAACCCGGGAAACATGGCAATCACATGACCACTCTTGCTTTGATACCAACTGTGGCAGCCTCCGGATTTCCACACCGTGCGTTCCATTTCCCGGTGGATCATTTCAGTGTAGGTACGTTCTGCCTCGGGGCGAACTTCGATGCTGCACAAACCCTGTTCTTTCAGTGTGCGAATGCAATCGAGAATGTAGTTCATCTGGGATTCGATGATGAACAGCGCCGAAGTGTGGCCGATGCCGGTGTTGGGCCCGGTGACGATAAACAGGTTGGGGAAGTCCGGCAGGCTGGTACCGAGGTAGGCGCGAGGATAAGTTGCCCAGAAATCCCTGAGTTGCGTGCCGTTTCTTCCTGTGACCGGGTAGGAAATCACCCCGTCGGTGGCGTCGTAACCGGTGGACCAGACGATCAGGTCCAGATCGATGTGTTGCCCGTCCAGGGTGACGATGCCGGTTTCGTCTATGGACGCGATGCCCTGTTCGCGGCTGTGCAACGTTACGTTGGACCGACCGAGTGCCGGGTACAGCGTGCTCGAGATGATGACTCGTTTGCAGCCGATGGCGTAGTCCGGTGTCAGTTTGCGTCTGAGTTCGGGGTCCGGGACCTGGCGTTTCATGAAGCGCAGGGCCTGCTGCTGGACCATGCGGATCGCCGGTTTCGAGTATTTGAAGGCAATCACCCGGGTTTCGAATTGCCAATAGATCATCCAGCGCAGCAGCTTGTAGGCTGGTTTGAGGCCGAGCAACCAGCGCTGGAAGGAGCCGAAGGCGCGATCGGCCCGTGGCAGCACCCAGTGCGGGGTGCGCTGGAACACATGCAAATGCTCGACGTCCGGGGCAATGGCCGGAATCACCTGGGCCGCGCTGGCGCCACTGCCGACGATGGCGACGCGTTTTTGCCGATAGTCGTAGGCATGATCCCAATTGTTGGTGTGAAAAGTCTTGCCCTGAAAGCGCTCCTGTCCCTCGAAATGCGGGATGACGGGTTGGCTTAGCGGCCCCGTGGCATTGATCAGGAACCGAGCGTAGAACGTGCCTTTATTTGCGGTGTGCACTGCCCAGCGTTTGCTGTCGTCGTCCCATTCGATGCGTTCGACGTTGGCTTCCAGTTCCACGCGGTCGCGCAGGCCGAATTGGTCCACCACGTACTGCGTGTAGCGGTGCAGTTCGGCCTGTTCGGCGAACATTTGTGTCCAGCGGTAGGGGGCAAAGGACAGCGAATAAAGCGGCGAGGGCACATCGACGGCCGCACCGGGGTACGTGTTCTGGCACCAGGTGCCGCCGAAGAAGTCCCGCCGTTCCAGCAGTCGAAAGTCATCGATGCCGGCCTTGAGCAAATTGATCGCCGCGCACTGTCCGCCAAAACCGCTGCCGATGATCAACACTTGAAAAGTTTGCATGGGTCTCCTTTTTTATCGTTGACTGTTGAACCCTCTCTTCATGTATAGCCAAACATTCTACGCCCGCCTCACGGCAATACCGGGATATTCAGGCTGCTAACCGGTGATGGCTATTTGACTTTGCCCTGTTAGACTTCCAGCACACCTGAAACTCCGGTGTCAGCAGGTACCGTGCAGTGGTGTAGAGGCTCCAATGGAAAAAACGGGCGGAAAAGGGCTTTCACTGGCCAGAAGGCTCTATGCAACGCGTACCCTGGGGCTGGCCGCGGGATTACTGTGTGTTGCCGCCGCGATGTACCCACTCGACCCGGCGCCATGGGTCTGGGCGCTGATGCTCTTCAACGGTATCTTCTGGCCGCACGTGGCTTACCAATGGGCGCGACGGGCGGAAGTTCCCTACCACGCCGAACATCGTAATCTGCTGGTCGATGCCTTTCTTGGTGGCTTCTGGGTCGCCGCCATGCAATTCAATCCGCTGCCCAGCGCAGCCACCATCGCCATGATGGCGATGAACAACGTGGCCATTGGCGGCCTGCGTTTTCTGCTGGTAGGGACCGTTGCGCAGGTGTTGGGGATGGGTGTCGGGTTTCTGGTGTTTACGCCGGCCTTCGTTCCGCAAACCAGCCCGTTGCAGTTGTATGCCTGCCTGCCGCTTTTGACCCTTTATCCGCTGGCGCTGGGCTGGATCTGTTTCCGACAGGCCACCACGCTGGGACGGCACAAGCGCGAATTGCTGGCCCTGAGCCGCACCGACAGCCTCACCGGCCTGCTCAATCACGGGGCCTGGAAGGATCAACTGGAAATCGAATTCCAGCGCTGCAAACGCCTGCCTCAGGGCGGGGCGATTGCACTGATCGACATCGACCATTTCAAAACCATCAACGACACCTACGGTCATGTCGCCGGGGACATCGTGTTGCGTCAGTTGAGCAAGATGCTCAAGCAGAACCTGCGGGCGGCCGATGTGGCGGGTCGCTACGGTGGAGATGAGTTCTGCGTCATCCTCCCGGACCTTGCGCTTGATCGTGCCGCGACCACCATGGATGCGCTTCGTGATCGCTTCGCCACCCTCGGTTACGAACAGAGCCCGGCGTTGAAAGTCAGCCTCAGCATTGGTCTCGCCGCCTTCAACCCGGCCCACGATGACGCGATGCTGTGGCTCAACGACGCTGATCAAGCGCTCTATGAGGCCAAGACCACTGGCCGTAATCGCGTGATCTGCAGTGGGGACGGCAAGCCCCGTCATGAACTGCTCGACTCGGTCTGAAAGTCTGCAAAAATCCCAATGTGGGATCGCCGCACCGCCGCTCCCACAGGGGAATGCGGTGAATCGGGTGGATAGGCGTCGCATCCGGCCTAGAGCCTCGCGCCGTAGTCAGGTAGGGTGAATCGTACCTCCCGACACGAAACAAGGATCGATTCATGACGCTCAATCTCCCTCGCTCCCTGCTGGCCACCAGCCTCGGCCTCACGCTCGTCCTCGGCGCCTTCGCCCCCACGGCATACGCCGAACCCCACAAGCAAGTCCTCGCCGATTCCGAGCAGTACAAGGGTGAAGCCCTGAAACTGCTGGAGCGGCTGGTGAACATCGATTCCGGTTCCGGCTATGAACCCGGCCTGACTCAAGTCAGCGACATCGCCATCGATGAACTGAAAAAACTCGGCGCCACCATCGAACTGGTGCCGAACACGCCGGACAAAAGCAACCACGTGATCGCGACCCTGAAAGGCACCGGCAAAGCGAAAATCCTGTTGATGGCGCACATGGACACTGTGTTCAAGGAAGGCTCTGCTGCCGAGCGTCCGTTTCATATCAAGGAGGGGCGCGCCTACGGGCCGGGCGTGATGGATGACAAGGGCGGCATCGTCGCCGGTATCTATGCGCTGAAAGTCTTGAAGAACCTCGACTTCAAGGACTATGCGCAAATTACCTTTCTGCTAGACGCCAGCGAGGAAACCGGCTCGGACATCGCCA
Organism: Pseudomonas sp. SJZ080; assembly: GCF_007828295.1. NCBI lineage: Bacteria > Pseudomonadati > Pseudomonadota > Gammaproteobacteria > Pseudomonadales > Pseudomonadaceae > Pseudomonas > Pseudomonas sp. SJZ080. The sequence goes on along the minus strand of NZ_VIUK01000040.1, from coordinate 16,416 downwards.
CCGACCTGATCAAGAAAACCGCCAAGGCCCATGACGTCACCCTTAACCTCGAGCCGGGTCGTCCGGCGGATGGCCTGGTGGTATGGCGCAAGGGCAGCGCGACCGCCGTCGTTGAAGTCAAAGGCAAGGCAGCCCATGCGGGTGTCGCCCCTGAGCTGGGTCGTAATGCCGCCATGGAAGCCGCACACCAGATTCTGCAACTTGGCAAACTGGGTGATGAAGCCAAGAAAACCACCATCAACTTCACCGTGCTCAAGGCCGGCGACCGCACCAACGTGATTCCCGATCAAGCCACGGCCAAGGCCGACGTGAGGGCGGCAGTGCCGGAAGAGTTCGACCGGATCGAAAAGGATCTGGCGCGGGTTTCCAGGGACCAGCTGATACCCGACACCGTAGTCACCACCACACTGCAGCGCGGTTTGCCGCCAATGCCCCAAACGGCGGAATCGGATCGGTTGATGGCGATGGCGCAGGGAATCTACGGCGAGATCGGGCGCAAGCTGACGGAAGAGGGCAGTGGCGGCGCGGCGGATGCGAGCCTGTCAGCAGGCGTGGGTACGCCGACGCTGGACGGGTTCGGGATTGTGGGCGGCAATATTCATACGCCGGAGGAGTACGCGGAGGTTGAGAGTGTGGCGCCGCGGATTTATCTGTTGTCGCGGATGATTATGGAGTTGACCAAGCGGTAAGCGGCAGAACCTGCTGACCGTTTCCATGCTTGTGTGGGAACGATCAAAGGGTTCCAGGCATGCTTGCGGTGTTGCATCAGGCTCCTTCGCGGGTTTGTCCGCGAAGGGACCCTGAGAGGCAAAACGCTAAACCTGACGCGCCATCACTCCTTGACGCTCATGAACTCTTCCGCCCAACGAATGTATTCCTCAGGCTGCGTGTAGGTATGCGTCAGTTCCGTCGCGCTCAGATCGGACGCCTGAGTGAAGATCTGCCGCTGTTCCCGCAGGCTGTCGTAGGTTGCCTTGATCGCCGCGAAGTACGCGCCATGCCCGTCGATGGTGACGCGCACGCCCAGTTCGGCCAGGCGATTGTCGTCGCGCAGCAGCGGGTTGCCGTAGGTGACCAGCATCAGCGGCACGCTCAGGTGTTCGGCAATCTGTTCAAGGTGATCGAAGTCACGCACGCCCACCATGCAAATCCCGTCCGCACCGGCTTTCTGGTACTGCTGGGTGCGGCTGATGATTTCCTGCACCGGCAGGATACCGGCGTTGGTGCGAGCAACGATTGCCATCTCCGTATCGACCCGGGCTTCCAGCGCCGCGCGGATCTTGCCGACACCTTCGGCGACGCCGATCAGGTCGGTGGACTTGCGGCCGAATTGCGCGGGCAACAGCGTGTCCTCGATAGTCAGGGCCGCCACGCCGGCGCGTTCGAGTTCGACGATGGTGCGCATGACGTTCAATGCGTTGCCGTAGCCGTGATCGGCGTCGGCGATGACCGGCAATTGGGCCACGCGACCGATACGGGTCGCCTGCTCGGCGAACTCGCTGAGCGAGATCAGGGCGAAATCGGGGGCGCCCAGCACCTGCAACGAAGCAACCGAACCGCCCAGAATCCCCACTTCAAAACCCAGGTCTGCCGCGATGCGTGCCGACATCGGGTCGAAGACCGATGCCGTGTGATAGCACTTGTTGGAAGCGAACAGTTCACGGAAGTTACGGCGCAAATCCTGATGAGAAAGCCTGGACATATGAGTTCCACCAATACAAAGGAATGGAAGGGCTTGAGCAAGAGTGTCAACGCCGAAGATACAAAAGGCTATCACGCAACAGGAGGGAGAATGATGACGAATTTGCAGGACGGTCCTGATCGAAACCCATCCTGTAGGGCGGGAGGCAGGTTTTTCAGGCTGCCACAGCCTGTTGCTGTTGATTGAGCAGAGGCACTGCGCGTACGGAGTTGCCGGGTTGCAGTTGCAGGCGTTTGGCGGTGAGTCGGTCAACGATCAGGCTGTTGCCCACCCGCCTGGCCGGGGCGGCAGTGATGCGGCAGTTTTCCAGTCGGCGGTTGTGGATCAGCCAGACCGGAGCCTGCTCGTCCGGGGTGCCGATGCTCAGCATCAGCGCCTGGCTGTCGCGCACGGTGCGGATTTTCGACAGCGGTGCCTCGATGACCGGGCCGGCGTCGAAGATGTCGATGTAGCCTTTGTGGGTGAAACCTTCGGCCGTGAGGATTTTCATCGCCGGCTCGGTGTTGGGGTGAGCCTTGCCGATCACGGCCTGTGCCTGCTCGGTGAGCAGGCAGGTGTACAGCGGTTGGCGCGGCATCAGTTCGGCGATGAACGCTTTGCTGCCCAGCCCCGACAAGTGATCCGCATGGCTGAAGTCCATCTTGAAAAAGTGCCGGCCCAGGCTGTCCCAGAACGGTGAACAGCCTTGCTCATCGGCGCTGCCACGCAGTTCGGCGATGAGCTTCTCGCCGAACAGGTGGGCAAATTCGGCCACGAACAACAGGCGGCTCAACGACAGCAATCGGCCATTGCTGCCCTGGCGTTGATCGGGTCGCAGGAACAGTGAGCAGATCTCCGATTGCCCGGTCATTTCATTGTTCAGAAAGAGCGTTGGAATCTGTCGCTGGATGCCCAGGTCCGGTGACGAACTGACTGTCAGTCCGACCCGATAGTTGTACCAGGGTTCGCGCAGCCCGACGGCCCCCGTCAGGGCGCTGACCCCCACCACCTGCTGGTCGTCGTCTTCGAGCACGAACAGGTAGTCGGCGTCCGCCCGCTCGACCTGTTCGGCGAAGGTCCGTTGTGCCCAGCGCAACCGGTGAGCCAGGCGATCCTCGTTAGCGGGCAGGGTGGTAAACCCCGGACCGGCCTGCCGCACCAGTGCCAGCAGGGCGGGCAGGTCGGTGACGTGAACCGGACGGACAATCATGATGCAGCTCCTTCTACGGGGCGACGCAGTCGTGGGGCTCGGGCCCGGATGATGCTCACAGGGCGATCAACCGGATCGGACTGCCTTCGCTTACGTTCAAGGCCGTGCACATCTCGGTGTTCAGGAACACGGGATGTCCGGCGGTGTAATCCAGGTCGGCGACGATGGCGCGATAGTCCTTCAGCGAATCGTTGCTCACCAGGTAGCGACCGCGAGCATCGATGACGTCGCCCGGTGTTGCCGTGCCGGTCTGGCTTTGCGCAATGGAGCGGATATTGGCGAGGCGCGCATACAAGGTCGGGCCGCCGTCGAACAGGTCTACGTAACTGTTGGTCTCGAATCCCTCGCGTTCAAGGATATCGAAGGCTTCCTGGCCATCGGGGTGGATTCGGCCGATGCAGTCCTGCGCTGCCTGGGGCAGCATCGGCACGTAGATCGGGTATTGCGGCATCAGTTCGGCGAGGAACGTCCGGCTCTCCAGTCCGCAAAGGCGCTCGGCCTCGGCGTAGGGCAAGTCGAAGAAGTGTTTGCCCAGCGCATCCCAGAATGGCGAACCTCCTTCATCGTCGCTGTAGCCGACGATCTCGGTGATGACGGCTTCGGCAAAGCGCTGCGCATGAGCGGCAATGAACATCAGTCGCGCCCGTGACAGCAGTTCGGAGGACGGCGTGCGCACCAGCGCCGCATCGACGTGAAAACCGCGCAGCAAGGTATGGCCGCTGAGGTCATGACACAACGACAGCGCCGGCACGCCGTGCTCGATGTTCAGTTCTCGCGAGGCGCTGGTGAAATGGCGGTTGCGCAGGCTGTAGAACGGTTCGTCGAAACCGGCCGTGGCGAGGATCTCCGAGCAGCCTGCCAGGTGCTGGTTCGTCAGGTCCTCCAGTACAAAGAAGTAGTTTTCCGGGCCATGACCCTGGACGTCTTTGGCGAATGAGGCGCAGGAGTCGAGAATCCGCTCGCGCAAGCGTTCGGTATCGTCCGGCAAGGACGTGACACCGACCAGGCTTTCGCGCGCCAGTCGCTGCAACTGGGGCAGGTCGGTTAACTCCACTGGGCGTAAGACCAGCATGGATGCACTCCTGTATCAAAGGGTTCGGCGATTGGCACGAACCTGACTATCACTGTCGGTTTCCACGCGTTTAATCGACGGTCGCTTGATGGTTTGCCAGCGCCGCTCTTTTTCTAGTCAGCCGTTATTCGGGACAGCACTGTTTCGGTATCCCATGGAGTGAGAGACCGGTCGGGGGTTTTGGCTACGGAGGCGGTGGTTCATGTCTCTGGGAGAGGGCATCCGGGCTCCTGCTGGATGGGGCGTATTGTTTACATTTAATAATCCGTTACAGCAGTATTTATTTAACCCGCACCCCATGTCTAGTGAATTTTTGCGCGCTCCTGTCCAGCCCCAGAATGGGGCGAAATGCCCGTAGGTCGGGGGCTACACGGATGTCGATCAGCGCTGTAGGCCCTCGCTGACAGTGATGTCAGAGATAGCTGTTTTTTAAGAAGGATCGGCGTAATGAAACGCCCCCAATCACATTTCTTACGGCACAATTGCGCCTGAATAGTGGCTTGATGCCGTTTATTTTTCCTCCTACCGAGTGATCTTTCGTGCAGGCAACCCGTTTGACCCTGATGTGCCACGCTCGAACCGTCGCACAGAAATTGGCGCGTTTTCCTACGGATGAGCCTGTCGAGATGGATTGGCAATCGGCACAGGGCTCCCTTCGTTCCCGGTTCAAGGGGGCACCGCGCCTGTTCAGCGGACCGGAACTTCGAGCACGGCAGACCGCCGGGTTGTTCGGCAGTGATGTAGAGATTGTCGAGGCGCTGAGGGATTACGATTTTGGACGCTGGAACGGCGCGCAGATCGATGATCTGCAGAAGTCCGAACCGCAGACGCTGCAGGCCTGGCTCGATGATCCGGATTCGGCGCCTCACGGTGGCGAGTCGCTGGCACAACTTGGTGAGCGGGTGGCTGCATGGCTCAAGACACTGGAAGCAACGCCGGGGCACATCGTTGCCATCACCCATCCATTTGTCATTCGTGCGGCGTTGACACAGGTGTTGCAAAGCCCATCGTTTAATCTGATCGACGTCGAACCGCTGTCAGCCATCGAGTTGCGGTTCAACGGTTGCTGGCGCTTGCGTTTGTCGGGCACTGGCGTTGAAGGAGCCTGTTAATGAAAAAACTGATGGTCATCGGCATCGGTGCCGGCAACCCCGACTACATCACGATGCAGGCCGTGAAGGCGCTGAACCTGGTTGACGTGTTTTTCCTGATGGACAAAGGCCAGAGCAAGGACAAGCTGATCGACCTGCGTCGCGAGATTTGTGAACGCTACGTCAGCGAGCATGATTACCGCTTCGTCGAAGCGCACAGCCCGGAGCGTGAGCGTGGTGATGTGGACTACAAGGCCAGTGTGGAAGACCTGAACCTTGCCAAGCAGCTGACCTTCGAGCGGCTGATCAATGAGGAAATGTCCGACGGCCAGTGTGGTGGATTTCTGGTGTGGGGCGATCCGGCGTTGTACGACAGCACCCTTCGGATCCTGCAGGCGATTCTGGCGTCGGGCCGATGTGACTTCGAGTTTGAGGTGATCCCCGGCATCACCAGCGTTCAGGCACTGGCGGCGCAGCACAAGGTGCCGCTGAACCGGATCGGTCGTTCGATTGAAATCACCACCGGCCGGCGGTTGGCGGCCGGGCAGGTGAGTGATGCCGACAGCCTGGTGGTGATGCTTGACGCGCAAGATTCCTACCATCAGGTGGCGGATCAGGAGACAGAGATTTACTGGGGCGCTTACTTGGGGACGCCGGATGAAATCCTCATCAGCGGCAAACTCAAGGACGTGGCGGATGAGATCGAGCGGGTGCGCAAGGCGGCGCGGTTGGCTAATGGGTGGATTATGGATACTTACCTGTTGCGCAAGCCTTGAGTGCATCGGTGTCTGGGCGGACGCCTTCGCGAGCAAGCCCGCTCCCACATTTGATCTATGGTGTACCTCAATCTGGTGTACGACCGAGATTAAATGTGGGAGCGGGCTTGCCCGCGAAGGGACTCTCGAACACACCTCAAGAATTCGCTTTGACCCCCCGCCCAAACCGTTCCCGATACACCGACGGCGGTACGCCGACCACGTTGCGAAACGCCACCCGGAAACTTTCAACCGAGCGATAACCGCAATGTTCGGCAATCCGGTCGGTGTTCTGGCCCGTGCTTTCCAGCAACTCCCGGGCCCGCGCCAGGCGTTCATGTTGTAACCACGCCTTTGGCGGCATGCCGGTCGCTTCTGTGAACCGACGCAGAAAAGTGCGCTCACTCATGGCCGCTTCGCTGGCCAGGTCGCGAACCTCCAGAGGTTCATGCAAGCGTTCCCGAGCCCACTGCATCACGCGTGAAAGATCGCTGCGCGGCGTAGGACTGACCGGTGTCGGAATGAACTGCGCCTGGCCGCCGGTGCGTTGCGGTGACATCACCAAACGCCGCGCCACGGAATTGGCCACTTGCGTGCCGAAATCCCGAGCCACCAGGTGCAGGCAGGCATCGATACCGGCAGCGCTGCCCGCCGAGGTAATGAGTTGGCCCGAGTCGACGTAAAGCACGTCCGGGTCCACCAGAATGTTCGGGAATCGCTCGGCCAGTTCCGCGGTGTAGCGCCAATGCGTGGTAGCCCCGTGACCGTCGAGCAAGCCGGTCGCCGCCAGCACGAACACACCCGAGCAGATCGACAGCAACCGCGCGCCTCGCCCGTGGGCCTGACACAGGGCCGCGATCAACGCTTCGGGCACCGGGGCGCTGCGATCACGCCAGCCGGGAATAATGATGGTTCGGGCGTCGCGCAGCAGTTCCATGCCGCCATCGGCCAGCACTTGAATCCCGCCCATGGCGCGCATCGGGCCCTGATCGACGGCGACGATCCGGTGCTCGTACCAGGGAAAATCGAACTCCGGCCGTGCGAGGCCGAAGATCTCCACGGCGATGCCGAACTCGAATGTGCAGAGGCCATCGTAGGCCAGAATCGCGACCAATCCAGGGGTGGGCTGCATTTGGCGGAAAATTCCCGGTGAGTGTCTTGTGCGCCACTTTAGCCGCTGGCGACTGGCGAATAAAGTCTTCTCACACCCACCGAGAGTCTGGAGTACGCCCCATGACCAGCCTGGTCCGCAATGTTCCCGCTGCACCATCGGCCATTGCCCTGATGCATTTCAGTAACCGTCTGACCTTTGAAACCGACTGTTCCGACGTCTACAGCAGCCAACAGGCGAGGGACGTGGATTTTGTCCTGGTGGACGTGCGTGGTCCGCAGGCGTTCGAGCGCGGACATGTGCCGGGTGCAATCAATTTGCCGGGGCGACTGCTGACTGCCGAGGGGTTGGCGGGTTATGGGAAATCCACGCTGTTCGTGGTGTATTGCGCCGGTCCACACTGCAACGGTGCCAACAAGGCTGCGGTGAAACTGGCGGCGCTGGGTTACCCGGTCAAGGAAATGATTGGCGGGGTGACCGGGTGGCTGGATGAAGGGCTTGAGTTGAGTACCGAGGTGCAACGGCCCGCCGCCATCGGCTGCGAATGCTGACGGTAGGAGCCGGCTTGCTGGCGATGGCGGTGGGTCAGTCGACATGTCCATCGGATGATCGATCGCTATCGCCAGCAAGCCGGCTCCTACAAATCGTTGGTCAATTTCCGGATACCGTCCACCACTCGTCCAGCGTCGCCTGCAACCATTCAAAAACGGCTGCATGGGCGGCGCTGTCCGGTTCACCCCGAGGCAACGGCGACTCATCGGCAAAATGCGCATTGAGCGTCGCCACCGATGCTGCGTTCCATTCCGGATGAAACTGCAAACCCACTCGCGCAGTGCCTACGCGATACATCTGCTGCTCGCACTGATCGCTGCTGGCCAGTAACTGCGCGCCGGGTGGCAGGTCTATCGCGTCTTCGTGCCACTCCAGCACGTTCAGCTTCTGGCCATCGGCAAACGTCACTGAGGTCCAGCCCGTTTCGGTGGCCTCCATCCGCCGCACATTTGCGCCCAGAGCCAGCGCCAGCAACTGCGCCCCCAGACATATCGCAAACACCGCCGCGTTCTGATCCAGGCAGCCCGCCAACCACTGCCGTTCGGCCTCCAGCCACGTTGGTCCGGCGTTGGACTCATAAGGCCCGCCCAACAAAATCAGCGGTTGCGCGCTCACGGGGGGTAACTGGCCAAGATCGGCGCGAAAGATATTCAATGGCAATCCCCGCGACTCGGCCCATTCGGCAATCGCGCCCGGACCTTCGGCAGGGTGGTGCTGGATCAGGTTCAATCCGCGCATTTCATTGTTCATTCAGCTCGCCTTTTTTATAAGTATTTGTCGCATATGCACAATTTGCACGCCTGCAGCCGCTCTAGACTGCCCGCCACTTCGGTCTTCTCCAATAAAAAGCGCTGACCGAAAGCTACCAATCGAACGCTGCCAATAAAAGCCTCCGCACACAGGAGTTATAAATGAAGAAGCTAGTGATGTTCGGTGCCCTGGCACTGTCGATGTTGTCCCTGACCGCTGTGGCCGATGACGCCAAGCCGATCCGCATCGGTATCGAAGCCGGTTACCCGCCATTCTCGATGAAAACCCCTGACGGCAAACTCACCGGTTTCGACGTCGATATCGGCGATGCGCTGTGCGAGCAGATGAAAGTGAAATGTACCTGGGTCGAGCAAGAGTTCGACGGCCTGATCCCGGCCCTGAAGGTCAAGAAAATCGACGCGATCCTGTCGTCCATGACCATCACCGACGACCGCAAGAAAAACGTCGATTTCACCATCAAGTATTACCACACCCCGGCGCGCTTCGTGATGAAGGAAGGCTCCGATGTGAAAGACCCGCTGACCGAGCTCAAGGGCAAGAAAGTCGGTGTACTGCGCGCCAGTACCCACGACCGCTTCGCCACTGAAGTGCTGCAACCGGCCGGCATTATCCTGGTGCGTTACGGCTCGCAGCAGGAAGCCAACCTGGACATGGTCTCCGGTCGCCTCGACGCGATGCTGGCTGACTCGGTCAACCTCGACGACGGTTTCCTGAAAACCGATGCCGGTAAAGGCTTCGCGTTTGTCGGCCCGACCTATGAAGACGCCAAGTACTTCGGCGGTGGCGCCGGTATCGCGGTGCGCAAGGGTGATAAAGAGTTGGCAGACAAATTCAACACTGCCATCACTGAAATCCGCGCCAACGGCAAGTACAAGCAAGTGCAGGACAAGTACTTCAATTTTGATGTTTACGGCGAGTAATCCAGCCGTATAAGAAAGTGGCAACCGTGAAAGCGGTTGCCACTTTTTTTATGTTCTCTCCAGTCAGACCGCGATCCCCTGTGGGAGCGGGCTTGCTCGCGAAGGCGGCAGCACATTCGAAATTGATGTCGTCTGATACACCGCTTTCGCGAGCAAGCCCGCTCCCACAGGGGATCTCACAGCCCTTAACATCGGAGTTTCCATGCAACGCATCGACCACCCATTGCCCTGGAGCCACCTGGGCACCGAACGCACCCTCAGCGTGTTTCGTTATGGCACGGGCACACGCAAGGTCTACATCCAGGCCAGCCTGCACGCGGATGAACTGCCCGGGATGCGCACGGCGTGGGAACTCAAGAAACGCCTGACGGAGATCGAAACCCAGGGCCAGTTGCAAGGTGTGATCGAACTGGTGCCAGTGGCCAATCCCATCAGTCTGGATCAGCACCTGCAAGGGAGCCACATGGGCCGTTTCGAGCTCGGCAGCGGCAAGAATTTCAACCGCTCGTTCGTCGAACTGAGCGCGCCCGTGGGCGAGTTGATCGGCGATCAGTTGGGGACCGACGCACAAGCCAACATTGCGCTGATCCGTCAGACCATGGGCCAGGTGCTCGACGATTTGCCTGCGCCAACGTCGCAACTGGAAGCCATGCACCGCTTGCTGCTGCGCCACGCCTGCGACGCTGACATCACTCTCGATCTGCATTGCGATTTCGAGGCGGCCATTCATATTTATGCCTTGCCGCAACACTGGCCGCAGTGGCAGCCACTGGCGGCTCGCTTGAAGGCGGGGGTCGCGTTGCTGTGTGAAGATTCTGGCGGCAGCTCATTCGACGAGTCCTGTTCTTCACCGTGGCTGCGACTGGCCAGGGCGTTCCCCGAGGCGGCGATTCCACCGGCCAACCTGGCGACAACCCTGGAATTGGGCAGCATGGGTGACACCCGCGTCGATCAGGCCCAGGCCAATTGCGAGGCCATTCTCGGGTTCCTTGCCGAGCAGGGTTTCATCAAAGGCACCTGGCCAGCGGCACCGAGTGAGTGCTGTGAAGGCGTGCCGTTCGAAGGCACGGAGTATCTGTTTGCGCCACATCATGGCGTGGTCAGTTTTCTGCGCGAGGCGGGTGAATGGGTCGAGAAGGGCGATGCGTTGTTTGAAGTGGTTGACCCTTTGAGCGACCGGGTGACTACCGTGCGCGCCGGGACCAGCGGGGTATTGTTTGCTATTGATCGTGGGCGCTATACGCAACCGGGGACTTGGCAGGCGAAGGTTGCCGGGCGCGAGCCGATTCGGGTTGGAAAGTTGATTAACGATTGACCGCGAGGTTTTTGGTGCTCTATCGGGCCTCTTCGCGAGCAAGTCGAAGAGGCCATGCGGGGCAGCGAAAATCCCTCGGCCGGCTACACAGTGTTAGGCTCTGCCCCGAATCCTGCGCTCTGTGAAGGAAGGTTTATGTTGAAGGTTCTCGCTCTGCTGACACTTCTGGCGTCCACCGCCGTCCACGCTCAAACCCCGCTGCACACCGATCTGCCGCTCAAGTATCTGGAGCAGGCCAACCCCGAATCCGTCAATCAGCCCTTGGTGATCTTTCTCCACGGCTACGGCAGTAACGAACAGGACCTGTTCGGGATCAAGGATGAATTGCCTGCCCAGTACAACTTCCTGTCGGTGCGGGCGCCGATCGTGATGGAGGAGGGCAGTTATCAATGGTTTCGCAAGAAAGGTGAAGGTGCCTACAACGGCGAGACGGATGATCTGAAGGCCAGCGGCCAGGTGTTGCTGGATTTCGTCGCACAGGCTGCGAAGAAATATCACACGGAACCGAACAAGGTTTTCCTGGTGGGTTTCAGCCAGGGCGCGATCATGTCCTACGAAGTTGCACTGCGTCACCCCGAGGCCGTGGGCGGGATTGCCGCGTTGAGCGGGCGAATTCTCCCAGTGCTCAAGTCCGAGCTAAAACCGGATGAAAAGCGCCAGAAGCTGGCGATTTTCATCGGGCATGGCACGGCGGACAAACGCCTTCCCTTCAACGACGGCACCGAGGCGGACAGCCTGTTGCAGAGCCTGTCCATCAAGCCTGAGTTTCATGCCTACCCAGGCGTCGGTCACAGCATCAGTGCCACCGAGATGCAGGACTTGAGCGCCTGGTTGCAGCGGCTCAACCCCTGAGCCTTATTTGCCGCTGACGATCTGTTTAACCAGCGCTTCATGCCCGGCATTGTCGCTGAGACGGGAAATTACCTGAACCAGCGCCATGCGCGTGCCCGAGGCCGCCATCAGCGTGGTATCCAGGGTTTTGCCGCCGCCTTGAGTGGCGATGCTGTCGAGCTGTCGCAGTCCCAGGCCGGTGCCTTTCTGAGTGATGCTTTTTTCACTGAGCCTGGTGAAATCCGGCAGTGCCTTGGCTTGCTCGGTGGCGAAGTCGGACGCCGTGGCGTCGAGGAACTCACCGTCGTTGTCCTTGGCATTGACGCCACCGGGGATGGTGTTTTCAGCAGCAATGACCACGGTTTTGGTGGTTTCGTTGGTGTACATGGTGCCACTCGCGCCGGTCGAGCTCGGTGGCAGAGCGTTGGCGATGAAGCCCTTGGGCAGGGTGAATGTGAATTTGTTGCCCAGCATCGAGACTTTCTGCGTTGACGCCGCCTCTTTGGTCACGACCTTGGCAGCCTGCGCGTTCAAAGCCCCCAGGCTGGCAATCGCCAGCAGCAGGACAACGGCTTTTTTACTCAACAGTGACATTCAAAATCTCCAGGGTTGTCGCGGTGGGGGGCGATCATCCCATGGAGGTCGTGACGCATTCCAGCGTGGTCTAACGGACGGTCGGGTTTCGGTGAGCAAACCGCTTTTGAATGTAGTCAGTGTCCCGTGGTGAGCGGCTAGCCCTCACCACGGGATCTGACGCGACTACACCTCGCGGCGCAGTGGGTAGCCCTTGATCACATCCATGAACTCGATCCGGCGCTCGCTGGCCAACAACGCCGGCAAATGTTTTTCATATTCCTGGCGATACGGCTTGCTCAGGTGACGAGTGATGAAGTCTTCCTTGCTGCAGTTCCAGGTTTCATAGAGCACCAGGGTGTTCGGATCGTCCTGGAGTTGATGGACCCAGGTGTTGATGAAATCCGGCTCGGCCGACATCTGGTGCACCACGTCCAGCAGCCGCTCCCTGGTTTCGGCGAAACGCTCCGGTTTGGCCGGCAGGTAAACGATAAACGCGACTTGATCACTCATTTCATCACCTTCGAATGTAGGAAACGGTTTACTGCGCCTGGTTCTGAGGAAACAGATTGCGGCGGGTTTCTTCGTCGAACTCGGCTTTCAACACCAGTTTCTCTTTAAGACCCTGGGCGCGCTGCGCTGCCGGGCGGGCGCTGATTTCGTCGAACAGACGCTTGACGTTCGGGTACGCCGCCAAGCCATTCTCGCCGAGGATGTACGGTGCGTAACTGGCCCAGCCCCAGAGCGCCATGTCGGCGATGCTGTAGGTGTCGCCCGCCAGATAGGGATGATCGGCCAGACGCTGGTCGAGCACGCGATAGTGACGTTCGACTTCCTTGAGGTAGCGGTTTTTCGCGTAGGCCAGGTCTTCCGGTGCGTGGTGCAGGAAATGCACGGCCTGACCGGAGAACGGCGACAGACCAGTGGCGATGAACATCAGCCACGACAGCAGCTCGGCTTGCCCGGTGACCGAGGTCGGCAGGAAGCGCTGATGTTTTTGCGCCAGGTGCAGCAGGATTGCCTGGGAGTCGAAGACCGTGGCGTCACCATCGACCAGCGCTGGCACCTTGGCGTTCGGGTTGATCGCCAGAAAGGCTGGCTGGTGTTGCTCGCCCTTGAAGGTGTCGACGCCGATCAGTTCGTACGGCGTTTGCAGCTCTTCGAGCAGCAGGGCAACTTTCATCGGGTTGGGCGAAGGGTGGAAAAAGAACTTCATGGTGCAGGCCTCGGTCAGTGGGTAAGTAACTGAGGCTGATGGTGGGCGAAACCCGTTCGATTGACGCACGAGGTTGTTGTTCTACTCATTCGAAATAGTTGAACGAGTTGTCGGCATACTCACGGGTTTGGCCAGCAGGCGTTTGGTGATGCCGAGCATGGCCACGGACACTGCGACGCCGACGCCGAACCCGCTCAGGCCCATGACGGGCAACGTCAGGGCGAGAACGAGGCAGAACGCGGCAAACGAATACATGCCCGTCGCCGTGGCTCGCAACAAGGCTGCGGTAAACGCCGGCCCGCGGGTTTGTTGGGAGAACACGGCCATCACGCTGCCCAATACCGGGAACACTGCGAGCAGACCGCTCCAGCGGTCGCCGACGGTGCTCGCCAGCAAGGTCACGGCGAGGGTGAGGAGGGCGCCCGCGATCATGCGCAGCAACAATTTGTCGGACTTGGGGGCCGGGCCCGAAACGATGGGCTGCACGGCCGGGAACAGATACGGCGCCGCCAGCAGCGCAGTGGCGGCGGCGATGACGGAGAACACCAGAGACGGCGGGATCACCGACAGCACCACGGCGGCCGTCGCCCAGACCAGCAGCGAAACCGTCAGTGCCCATGGCCATCCTGCCCGTTGTGCGACCTGGGCGTAGGTGACGCAGAAAGCGATCATCGCAAACATCGCGGATAACGCGGCGGTCGCCGATTGCGCGGCAAACACTTCGCCCTGCTCGATGGCGAGGAAAAACAGAATCGGCCCGACCACCACCGGCAATCCCGACAGCCATCCGGCGACGCTCGGGCCCCAGCGTTTGCCCGCGAGGGAGATCAACAAGAGAAACCCGGGAATGACCAGCAGTTTGAGCAGCAGCACGTAGGCGCCTCCGACCTTAGCGAAGCGGTAACGTTAGCATTGCGACAAGTAGATTGCTCTAAGGATTGGCTGTTTTTGTATACAAAGTTGAAGGCTTGTACAGCAACACTTTATGCGTATAAGTAACAGAACCCATACGCGCTGAATCGAGCCGATCATGACCCGACCACGATCACCTCTGCGACATACCCTGTGGCTGTTGGTATTACTGGGCAACCACGCGTTGGCCAATTGGCAGGAGTCTTTGCCTGGCGCCCAAATCGTTGGTACCGGCGAGTTCCGGATGTTCGGTTTCGATATCTACAACGCTCGTCTGTGGAGTGCCGCGCAGCCATTTGCGAGCGACCAGCCGTTTGCCCTGGAGCTGATTTATCAGCGCAGGATTTCCCGGGACGATCTGGTCCAGGCCAGCGTCGAAGAAATCAAACGACTGTCGGGCACATCGGTGAGTGTCGGGCAACTCGCGGCATGGCAGGCGCAGATGCAGCAGGCGTTTGTCGATGTGCAGGCCGGGACCCGACTCATCGGGGTTTACTTGCCGGGGCAGGGCGCGCGCTTTTTTGTCGGCCCGCAGTTGCAGTACGAGGTGACGGACCCGGTGTTCGCCCGGGCGTTTTTTGATATCTGGCTTGATCCGCGTACGAGCAATCCCGAGTTGCGGGAGCAGTTGCTGGGCATTGCCAAGCCCTGAACATCACCCGCCGTTGCTTTTGCCTTTGTAGGAGCAAGCTTGCTTGCGATGGACGTTAACGATAACGCGTGCTTCCTGATTAAACGCGGCGCCCTTGAATCCATCGCGAGCAAGCTTGCTCCTACAAAAGCAAAAGCAAAAAGCAACTGCGGCGATCTTTGCGTTTGTCTGTACACCGAAAAGCGCGAAACGTCTAAGCTGCGCCCTCCCGTCTGTTTTCTGGAATGAATGCGTGAAATTCAGTTTGCCTAAAGTTGCCACTGCGCCGTTTTGCCCGCCGGAAGTGGCGGGCAGCGTTGCCGTTGACCCTCGCGCGTCATTCTTCAAGCGTGTCCTGCGTTTCGCCGGTCCGGGTTTGCTGGTGTCCATCGGCTACATGGACCCGGGCAACTGGGCCACCGCCATCGAGGCCGGTTCGCGCTTTGGCTACAGCCTGTTGTTCGTGGTGCTGCTGGCCAGTCTGGCGGGCATGGTGGTGCAGTGTTTGTGTTCGCGCCTGGGCATTGCCACCGGGCGGGACCTGGCGCAACTGTCCCGCGAACGCTACAGCACGCGGACCGCGCGCACCCAATGGGTGCTGGCGGAAATCTCGATCATCGCCACTGACCTCGCCGAAGTACTCGGCTGCGCATTGGCATTCCATCTGCTGCTGGGTTGCTCGCTTACCTTCGGCATCGCCCTCACGGCGTTTGACACGCTGTTGGTACTGGCCCTGCAGAACCGTGGCTTCCGCCGACTGGAAGCGATCATGCTGGTGCTGGTGAGTACCATCGGTGTGTGTTTCTTCGTTGAACTGTTGTTGATCAAACCTTACTGGCCGGAGGTCGCTCTGGGATTCACGCCGTCGTTGTCCGCCATCGGCGATGCCGCGCCGTTGTACCTGGCCATCGGCATTCTCGGGGCCACGGTGATGCCGCATAACCTGTACCTGCACACCTCGATCGTACAGACCCGGATGATCGGCAAAGACCTGGCCAGCAAGCAGGACGCGGTGAAGCTGGCGCGCATCGACACCATCGGTTCCCTGGCACTGGCGCTGCTGGTCAACGCGGCGATCCTGATCCTCGCGGCGGCGGCATTTCACAAGACCGGGCACACCGACGTGGTGGACATCCAGGACGCCTATCACTTGCTTGATCCACTGGTGGGCGGGGCGTTGGCCAGCGTGTTGTTTGGTGTTGCATTGCTGGCGTCCGGTCAGAGTTCGACGTTCACCGGCACCATCGCCGGGCAGGTGATCATGGAGGGTTACCTGAACCTGCGGATTCCCTGCTGGCAACGGCGGTTGATCACCCGAGGGCTGGCGCTGATCCCGGCGTTTATCGGCGTGTGGCTGATGGGTGACAATGCGATTGGCAAGTTGCTGGTGCTGAGTCAGGTGGTGTTGAGTCTGCAATTGCCGTTTGCGCTGTATCCGCTGATCCGGATGACCAATGACCAACAATTGATGGGGCCGTTTGTGAATCGGCTGCCGACGCGAGTGTTGGCGTGGGGATTGTTTGTGGTGATCAGTGGGGCGAATAGCTGGTTGATGCTGCAGTTTTTTGGGTGACTGTCAGGGCCTCTTCGCGAGCAAGCCCGCTCCCACATTTGACCGAGTTGTTCAAACAAACGCGATCTAATGTGGGAGCAACTGTCTTCACCCTGCCATTCGTCACTGCCATTCGGTGCCGTCTCTCAGCATGGCATTCAGTCTGATCAGTAATATTCGCATGCAGGCGATGAGCGCGACCTTCGCGCTCTTGCCTCGCGCC
>NZ_VIUK01000039.1:0-34674 GCF_007828295.1 Pseudomonas sp. SJZ080 | reverse complement strand
CGTCACAGTTTCAACAATCAGCTGTCACCGGTAGAGTTTGAAAAGCGTTACGCAGCGAGCCTGGAGAGTGTCTAGAAAACCCGGGGCGATTCAGATCATCTATTTGTTGATAAGGATAGTAACCATGCATCGGCAAGAAAAAATCATTCGCGTAACTTTCAAGGTTTTCCTGCTGTAGAAAGATAAGCCACTAATTTTTTACTCCGACGCCACACATATTGTCGGCAGCGGGCATTTAAAAGACCAGGGCCCGCTACGGGAAAAAAACCTCCTTCTTGCAACTTGAATGTAATTCTTACTCTAGGCGCATTCAGAATCAGCGCAGCTTCTGGGGCGAGAATATAGTTTCGTTTAAAATGTTGTATCGCTTCGAGACTGACAACAAAGGCGGATCGTCGTGAACATTGAACTATGTCGCTTCTCAACCAGCCAAGGCGTACCATTGCGTAAGCTACCTCTTCCTTGACACCTAACATTTTTGCTGCGTTGGCAACTGACATACCTTTCTCTTGAGATGAAATATTGACTAATATTTTATTTAGCACCAACTCATTCTGGCTAACCAGCCATTTACCCATACTTATAGTGTCTGAGTCTGCTCTGCAAAACGCAGATATTTCGCCAGACTGAATTGCTCTCACCAACTCCACTAGCCCGCTCGATGTGGGCAGATAGTGCTTAGCAATCTGTGAGATAGTTAAAAAATCTTCGCCCGGACTTGTCAAAAACTCTAACGGCCTGAGCGCAACTATTGAATTGTAGTCAACCAACCACTTTTCTCCAGCACTCGGACAACCTCCAAAAAATCTAAGTACCCCAGCATCTATCAACTGCTCGATACGCTTCCGACTTAGGCTTAACAAACGAGACGTCTCTCGTAAATTAAGAGGTTCATGCCGAACCAAAGAAAGCTTACGAACTTCTTCGATATCAACCACCGCGACCGTTTTCCCACACGGGTACGTGAACTCTCGATCATCAAGCTCGCCAGACAACCTCATCCTTCGGAGAAAGTTTTCAGGTAGCCCAACAGTTCGCGCCGCTTGATTGTATGGAAGCCAACGATGCGCAAGCAGCGTACATTCGCTTAAACGCCGGTTTCTTATAGCCAGCGGCCCTTCCCAGTACCGAATAACGTACTTTTCGAACTCACTACGAATAAAATCGTAGCACTGGTCGATTAACGACAAATATACATCGTTGTAAATCGGCCCAAATGCTAAACCTAATTTCCATGGATGACTAGAAGCCCTTTGCCTCTTTAAATCAGTGAGTAAACTATGAAACGTTTTAGGCCACCCCAAAAACATCTCGCCAGCAGCAACGGCTAAGTCAGGAGCCACATCCCGAAATACTGTTGAAACGACTATCATATTCATGAAACATTTAAGACTTATTACCCTTACTCCGAGGCGAATGGCTAAAAAATTAAACTGTTGATATGTTAGTGAATCAATACCTTCTAAATTTTTGTCGCGACCGTGTCGAAGACGTTTTTCAAGTTCGGCCGAAATCCAAATTCTGAATTTGTCGACTAGCCTGCCTGGTTCCAACGTCTCAAATACAGGGTGCTGGCATTTATCACAGAACTTTGTGGTAAGGAGTCTTAGAGTAGATTTTTCTTGGCACATGGGGCATTTATATACGAGATTTACATTGTGGACTATGCAGGTCGTATAGAGAGTTAAATCCCATAATTCACGCCAATAGAATCCCCCTGCTAAGCAAACCGGGCAATACTTAATATTTATTAATGACCAGACATTCTGAATATTGAATTGTGGGGCCCGAATTTCTAAGGCCACATCTTTCCAACTTACAGGCCTAATATCCTCATCTAGCCATTTACTCGCTTGTTCATCTGTGAGGTCTTTGAACAATTTTATAACTTCACCATTCCATAGACCATTACAATCCCCCAAGCGATGTAGATAACCAGATAAACTCTCATCGTGCTTAGGTGCAGGATTCACCAACAAATCAAACATAAATATTTTACCTATAGAACCTATCGAAAAAATGAAGCGATCATCAATGCCCGGTGATTACCACCGGGTATTGTTAGTCTTAAGCCGCGATAATGTCGAAGTTTTCGAAAGGTTCACGATCCCTAATCAATGGTTTGAAGTCGAACGCATCACTAAAGGGATTACGTTCCTCAGGCGCAGCACTCCATACTTCATCTTTAAACGCCTCACAAAGTATCGGAAGATTAATACCCTCTGCGTCTCGATGCTGCACCAACCAAACAGATCGATCTATAACTTTGATTAAATAGTCAATCAAACCAAACGAAGCCAGGTAAAAACGGCGGATCATTTCTTTGTCCGAAAAATTAATAGACGCCACCGGCAGCAATTCACGAATACCTTGGAGCAGCATCGCAAACTGTGTCCAACAGGACTCCGTCAGCATG
This sequence comes from Pseudomonas sp. SJZ080, assembly GCF_007828295.1. Taxonomy (NCBI): domain Bacteria; kingdom Pseudomonadati; phylum Pseudomonadota; class Gammaproteobacteria; order Pseudomonadales; family Pseudomonadaceae; genus Pseudomonas; species Pseudomonas sp. SJZ080. Next base: position 32,258 of record NZ_VIUK01000039.1, on the reverse strand, counting down.
AATCGGTTGTAATCAACTGTGGCAGAGAACCTTCGACGCAGCTGCTCGTTGGCCCAAAGCAGACCTTCAGTCCGCTTCAGACCGACGAGCACGAAAGTAATACTAGTCTCGTTCATCATGCTCTTGATCCAATCTGCGGCTTCGTATGCATCATTACGCTTGTAATCCACGAGATGCTGCGCTTCGTCTAAGACGACCACCTCAACGCCAAGATTGCTTAAAAGTAGAATGATCCTTGCAAATTTCGTTTCTGCAGAGTGACTACGAGAGTCTGCGTAAGGGTCTTTCATCGCCGTCAGCATTGCCGTTGCCAGATTTTTTTTGGTGGGAGAGGATGGAATTTCTACAATGAGTACAGAACGATGTACCCCCTCCTTTCTTTTTGCAGATTCCAACTCTCTAACATACTCTTTGATCAATGTACTTTTCCCCACACCACTTGGCCCTTGTATAACCAGTCCTTTGCTGGTCCCTGTCCGCCGCGTGTCGCCATGGACTTCAATCAGGCGGGTGAGGGCTCGTTCTGCTTGAGGGCTAAGGATGAAGTGGTGACGAAGGGAAAATGGGGCCAGAGTTTCTTTATAATTACTCATGATTTACTCCCCGTGTCTGGACGACGATAAGTAACTTTGAACGGTGTTGCGATACCGGTTGTAATCGGTTTGTCTAGCCAATCCATCTCAGCAGATACGATTTGAGGCTTAGCTGCACGGATCTTCCAGCCGTCCTTATCTAACTTAGCGCGAGCTACTGCCCGACGTGTGCGTAGCTTTTGAGAACGGCGTGCCTGTTCGACATCATCTCTTATGTCGCGATAGCACTGGTGAACTTGCTCGAAACTAGGATTGAGGTTTCCACTCTCTTTAAGAGCTTTTTTTGCCGCTTTCAATAGTTCACGGCTCAACCCGAGCATGCTTTTGTCCTTTATATGAACCTGTAAAAACACATTTCTAAAACGATCGTGAACCCAGACATGGTCGATCTCATCGCGATATCGAACACTTATTTTTTCTTTTGGCTTCAGCCGGGCTCTCAACTCTGAAAGTTCAGGGCAATGGTAACCATAACCATCTATTTCAATACCATAATGATGTACCTGCACCAAACTTCGGCGTGCAAGAATACATTCAAGTGCGTCAGGATCAACGGGCAGCTTGATAAGTCGGCTTGCCTCACCGGCAGCCCATATTTGTGCAGGAGTCTTTCCGTTAAGACCTCGGTGGGGAGTTTGGTGGTAACCATCAACGATCCATTTCACCACGCTGGCTTCAAGCTGAGCGAGTGTGAAGCAAGCGTGCTTCTCTGATTTATAATCACCCTTTTGCTGGATATTGGAAAAAGTCGTGCCTGGTAGGTTATGAATCAATCCCAGATTCTGAGTGCGGAAGAATCTTTCCACTGAACCTTTCAACTCTGGCCCCCTGGATCGAGGGTACATAATCTCGATACCTAGCTCGTTGAATCCAGCGATCAAGTCGTCTGCATGGAATTCGGCGGCATTGTCAGGAACGAGTCGGGCGGGCAGCCCATGAGCACGCCACTCGTTCTGCACCTTAGGAAAGCGTTCTAAAAAAGCCGCCTTAGGACGAATGGAGCGCTCGATGACGCGCAGAACCGTCTCAGTGTTAGGGGCAGCTAAGTGAAGAAGATAGCCCATGATCATGCGGGAAAATTTATCCAGCACGACAGTGATGTAGGGGCGCCCAATCACCAACCCAGTTTCTTCGTCTACCAGCTGCACATCTAACTGGGTATGGTCGATCTCCCATCGATCCAAGATGCCGTCAACAACGAGCACTTCGCCTGCAACCCGGTGTTTTTTGTTGGCAGCATGTTTACCTATTCGATGTATATCCACCTCGTATGGGTCGAGCTTGGCAATGTACCTACGAACAGTCATAGAGCAAGGTTTACTTAGCTGATCCGTTGGAAGGCGCAAAGCGTTTATCTCATCGATTCGTTTTAGATATTCCCCCACTACTACCGAAATTGTGTGCCGTTGTAATTGAAGATATATTTCATCTATCACATTTTTTAATATTTCTTCCAACTCACCAGATATTAAGTTGGACCTCCCCTTTTCAGTATGTTTTGGAATAAGTTTTACAACACTTCCACCTACAAATCTTGAATACCATCTTCTAAGGGTAGAAACAGAAGGAATAGATTCATCTTCGAGATTGGCTGCGACCTGTGCTAATTTTTCTTTCAACGACTCTTTATTAGGTAAAACGGTATGGCCCTCCATTACGCCCTCTAGATATCTACGACGGCGTAAGGCTTCTTCACTGTGTTTCAAAGGGAAACAAGTCAGATCCGGGGCAACGTTCCTTACATGGGGAACCTCCCCTAGATAAGGTTGCTCTTCGCTAATTTCGATTTCCCGTCGTTCATAACCGAGCTGAAACTCATATTCGGTCAACGTAGTGGGTTCGCCCAACTCATCAAAGAAAAGCAAGCGTCTGTCGACTAGCCGTCTTTGAAGCGACATTGTCGTACCATTGATAACAACAACTAACTTCGCCTTAAGCAAAAAGGTTTGCATGGCGATGTCCTCCAGATAGAAAGACCGGTGTTTTGTGAGTCAGCGGCTTTTCCAAGTCGACACCGATGATGCATAGCCCTAGTAAACGCCAAGCTTCCATTTCTCCAAAAACTGACACGACTTCTCCAAACATCTGAGGTTCGTATTTATTCAATTCTAAAAAAACTTGGGCATGATCAGAATGCGAGAGCAAAGGGCCCCGTCGGTGATACAAAATGCTCCTTAAGTTTTTCGCCAGAGGTTCTCGCCAAATCTGACCATCCGTAACTACTGAAAAGCTTCGGTTAGTCGCAGAAAAGTGGACCTTGGCCGCATCCAACTTTTGCTTGACGCTGCTGATCAGAAGCTTTTTCTCTGGCTTCACTTCGAACCACCACTCTCCACCGTTTACAAGAAAAACGCGGAGATCAGGAACGTAATCTACGAACGAATCACCCAATCGAAACCTTTCCCGAGATGGCTGCACTTCATAGCGAAGAACGTCCGGGGATAGCTCGAGTAACCCAAAAAAACCTCCTTCCAGCTGTGACTCCCAGGCCACAGGATGACCATTTTTCAGAGAAGGGAAGTACCCCCTGAAATGACATGAGCTGCGAGTAACTACCTTACGTACTGCCATCGCACACCTCCATAGACGTGCACCGTCGCTGCACCTCGAAAGACGGGTGCAGGCCGGTAATCAAGGACTACAATCGACAGGCAACACTTTCCCGTCGAGCAGCCTCGATAAAGTCGAAATGATGGGAGGGGATTGACAAGAGCCGAAAAAAAGCTGAAATTGCGGTTTCCAGGCCTACAATTCTGCTTCAAATCAGCGCGGTCAAAGCCCCTAGGTTTTGGTCGCGTTTTTACATTTCACACCTCCTGCAATTCATTTTTCCTCTCTGGTTTTATAGCTAACATCATTTACGTTGCTTTCCGTTATACGGTTATCCTCTAAATGCTCTATCTCTAGAAATTCATAATTTGAGATTCGGCCTCAATCAATTTCAGTAAGGTTTTTATTTAACTATCAGAACAGTTTTCACCTGAAGATTCAGGAATTAAATAGTATTCCAGCATGTTAGGAAAATCCATTACTCGCACAAAAAATCCACATATTTTTTGACTTCGCTAACATATGGATGGTCTACCGATAAAACTAACAAGGTATAATGTACTTATACTTAAGCAACGCTGAAACCATCAAACCCATTATAATTCTAGTGCTATTTTTCATATCGCTTATAAATAAAATTGGTAAGTATTTTTCTGTTTAAATCACTGGCTCTAACTCTCTGGTACTTATTCGACATTTTTCAAGTGCAAAAAAAGGCCCGCGGTAAGCGGGCCTTTTTAATATGGTCCTTAACCCTGGAGGTTGTAGAACCATTTATTTGTGAAAATACGCAACTATTCAGTGAACCTACACTGGATCAGAAGTCCAGGTTGGAAACCGCCAAGGCATTGCTTTCGATGAAATCACGACGAGGCTCGACCGCATCACCCATCAGGGTGTTGAAGATCTGGTCCGCGCCAATGGCGTCTTCGATGGTCACTTTGAGCATCCGGCGCTGGCTTGGGTCCATGGTGGTTTCCCACAGCTGATCCGGGTTCATTTCACCCAGACCTTTGTATCGCTGGATGGTGTGACGCTTGGTGCTTTCAGTCATCAGCCATTCAAGAGCTTCCTTGAACTCGGTGACTGGCTTCTTGCGCTCGCCACGCTGGATGTACGCGCCTTCGTCCAGCAAGCTGCTCAGCTGAGCGCCCAAAGAGACTACGGTCTTGTAATCGTTGCTGCCGAAGAAGTCGCGGTTGAAGGTGACGTAGTTCGACAGGCCGTGGGAGATCAACTCGACCTCTGGCAGCCAGACGTTACGTTCACGGTCTTCACGCAGGCTGGCTTTGTAGACCAGACCCGATTTCTCGACGGTACGCAGGCGAACTTCGTACTTGGCCAGCCAATCCTGCATCGCAGCGTGATCGGACAGCTGCTCCATACTCACCGCTGGCAGGTAGATGAAGTGCTCAGTCAACTCCTGTGGGTACAGGCGCGACAGACGCTTGAGAGTCTTCATCACCAGACGGAAGTCGTTCACCAGGCGCTCGAGGGCTTCACCGGAGATACCCGGGGCTTCTTCGTTCAAGTGCAGGCTCGCGTCTTCCAGGGCCGACTGCGTCATGTACTCTTCCATGGCGTCGTCGTCTTTGATGTATTGCTCTTGCTTGCCTTTCTTGACCTTGTACAACGGCGGCTGGGCGATGTAGATGTAGCCACGCTCGATCAGCTCCGGCAGCTGACGGAAGAAGAAGGTCAGCAGCAGGGTACGGATGTGCGAACCGTCGACGTCAGCATCGGTCATGATGATGATGTTGTGATAGCGCAGCTTGTCGATGTTGTACTCGTCGCGGCCGATGCCGCAGCCCAGAGCAGTGATCAAGGTGCCCACTTCTTGCGAAGAGATCATCTTGTCGAAGCGTGCCTTCTCGACGTTCAGGATCTTGCCTTTCAACGGCAGAATGGCCTGGGTCCGACGGTTGCGTCCCTGCTTGGCGGAACCGCCAGCAGAGTCACCTTCCACGAGGTACAGTTCGGAGAGGGCAGGGTCTTTTTCCTGGCAGTCAGCCAGTTTGCCCGGCAGGCCGGCGATGTCCAGCGCGCCTTTACGGCGGGTCATCTCGCGCGCTTTACGCGCCGCTTCACGGGCACGGGCCGCATCGATCATCTTGCCGACGACCAGTTTGGCTTCGTTCGGGTTTTCCAGCAGGAAGTCGGAGAAGTACTTGCCCATTTCCTGTTCGACCGCGGTCTTCACTTCGGAAGACACCAGCTTGTCTTTGGTCTGGGAGCTGAACTTAGGATCCGGCACCTTCACCGAGATGATCGCGGTCAAGCCTTCACGGGCGTCATCACCGGTGGTGGCAACCTTGTGCTTCTTGGCCAGGCCTTCAGCTTCGATGTAAGTGTTCAGGTTACGCGTCAGAGCGGAACGGAAACCCACCAGGTGAGTCCCCCCATCGCGCTGCGGGATGTTGTTGGTGAAGCACAACAGGTTCTCGTTGAAGCTGTCGTTCCATTGCAGGGCGATTTCCACGCCGATGCCGTCTTCACGCTGAATGTTGAAGTGGAACACCTGATTGACTGGAGTCTTGTTGGTGTTCAGGTATTCAACGAACGCACGCAAGCCACCTTCGTACTTGAACAACTCTTCCTTGCCGCTGCGCTCATCCTTGAGGACGATGCCGACACCGGAGTTCAGGAAGGACAGTTCACGAATCCGCTTGGCCAGGATGTCCCAGCTGAAGTGAATGTTCTTGAACGTCTCAGCCGATGGCTTGAAGTGAATTTGGGTCCCCGTGGTTTCGCTTTCGCCAACGATCTTCATGGGTTCTTGCGGAACGCCATGGACGTAAGTCTGTTCCCAGATTTTGCCGCTGCGGCGAACAGTCAGGATCAGTTCTTTGGACAGTGCGTTCACTACCGACACACCCACACCGTGCAGACCGCCGGATACTTTGTAGGAGTTGTCGTCGAACTTACCGCCGGCGTGCAGCACGGTCATGATGACCTCGGCTGCCGAGACGCCTTCTTCTTTGTGCACGTCTACCGGGATGCCACGACCGTTGTCGCGAACGGTGATGGATTCGTCCGGGTGGATGATGATGCTGATGTCGTCGCAATGGCCGGCCAAAGCTTCGTCGATCGAGTTATCGACCACCTCGAACACCATGTGGTGCAGACCGCTGCCATCGTCGGTGTCACCAATGTACATACCGGGACGTTTGCGTACGGCATCCAGGCCTTTCAGCACTTTAATGCTCGTTGAGTCGTACGTATTTTCTTCGCTCAATGCCTTCACTCCCGATGGTCGTGGGTCTGGGTGATACGGCCCTGTTCCACGTGGAACAGAGCGACTGGCGTTTCCGTCTGCCAGCCTTCCCTCAATAATTCGTGATCTACACAGGTGATAAACACCTGGCAGCGTAAGTCTTCCAGCAAGCGGCAAAGCGCGCGACGGTGGTGCTCGTCCAGTTCGGACGGCAAGTCATCCACCAGATAAATACACTGGCCGCGTCGGGCCTGGCTGACCAGATGCCCTTGAGCAATCCGCAATGCACAGACCACTAGCTTCTGCTGTCCGCGGGACAAGATGTCCGCGGCATTATGTGCGCCCAATCTGAGACGCAAATCAGCGCGTTGTGGTCCGGCTTGGGTATGACCCATTTGCTGATCCCGCTGAACGGACCCAGCGAGCACAGCGCTCAATTCGCGGTCCTTGTCCCAGCCTCGGTAATAGCTGAGCGTCAAACCCTCAAGCTCAACCAGTTCGCTCAAGGTCTGTTCAAAGACTGGTTTCAAGGCTTTGATATAAGCACGGCGGTATTCATCAATTTCAGCACTGGCCTGGCACAGTTCCCTGTCCCAAACCGCTTGCGAAACGGCGTCAAGTGTACCATGCCGCAGCCAAGAGTTTCTCTGGCGCAGGGCCTTCTGCAAGCGTTGCCAGGTAGACATGAATCGCGGTTCCACGTGGAACACGCCCCAGTCGAGAAACTGACGGCGGATCTTCGGTGCCCCCTCCAGCAAGCGGAAACTGTCAGGGTTGATCAGTTGCAGCGGCAAGATTTCAGCGAGTTGCGCAGCGCTACGGGCGTTTTGGCCGTCAATGCGAATCTGGAACTCACCCTGACGGTCACGGGATATCCCCAACGCGCTTTGCCCGCCCTCCGCCAGCTCAACCTGGCCAAACACTGTGCATGCCAACTGCTCGTACTGAATCACCGGCAGCAGTCGGGTGCTACGAAACGAACGGGCAAGCCCCAGCAGGTGAATGGCTTCCAGAACACTGGTTTTGCCGCTGCCGTTGGCGCCGTAAAGAATGTTGATTCGGGGGGAGGGGGAGAAGGTCACCGGGTGCAGATTGCGCACCGCGGTGACCGAGACGCGACTTAAAGACATCTAGCTTCTGCTGAGCATGATTACAGACGCATCGGCATGACGACGTAGGCCGAGTCGTCGTTGTCCGATTCTTGCACCAGCGCACTGCTGTTGGAGTCGGACAAGATCAGGCGGACCTGTTCGGTGGTCATCACGCCCAGCACGTCGAGCAAGTAGCTCACGTTGAAACCGATTTCCAGGTTGCCGCCGTTGTATTCAACGCCGACTTCCTCTTCCGCTTCTTCCTGCTCCGGGTTGTTGGCCTGGATTTTCAGCTGACCATTGGCCAGTTGCAGACGGATACCGCGGTACTTCTCGTTGGACAGAATCGCGGTACGGCTGAACGCCTCACGTAATGCCTGGCGATCGCCGAGGACCAGCTTGTCACCGCCCTTCGGCAGAACGCGTTCGTAGTCAGGGAATTTACCGTCGACCAGTTTCGAGGTGAAGGTGAACTCGCCTGTGGTGGCGCGAATGTGATGCTGACCCAAAACGATGCTGACGATGCCGTCCGGCTCGGTCAGCAGACGCGCCAGTTCAAGGATACCCTTGCGCGGCACGATGACTTGGTGGCGATCCGGCTGACCGATGTCGGCCTGCATCGAGCACATGGCCAGACGGTGACCGTCAGTAGCCACGGCGCGGATGATACCGGCCGAGACTTCCAGCAGCATGCCGTTGAGGTAATAACGCACGTCCTGCTGGGCCATGGCGAAGCTGGTGCGCTCGATCAAACGACGCAGCTTGCTTTGCTCCAGGCTGCAGGTCAGCGAGCCCGGGCCTTCTTCAACAGTCGGGAAATCGTTGGCCGGCAGGGTCGACAGGGTGAAGCGGCTACGGCCAGCCTTCACCACCAGCTTCTGCTCATCGACCTTGATGTCGATCAGCGCATCGTTCGGCAGGCTTTTGCAGATATCCATCAGCTTGCGCGCAGGCACTGTGATGGAACCCGGATCCGCCGGCTCTTCGAGTTGCACACGACCGACCAGCTCGACTTCCAGGTCGGTACCGGTCAGCGACAGTTGCTGGCCTTCGACAACCAGCAGCACGTTGGAGAGCACCGGCAAGGTCTGTCGGCGCTCGACGACGCCTGCGACCAGTTGCAGGGGTTTCAACAGGGCTTCGCGTTGAATGGTGAAATGCATGGTCTAGTCCCTTGCCTTAATAAGCTGCGCTGGTATGCATCAAGTGGTCAGTGTACGCAGCAGGTTCTTGTAGTCCTCGCGGATGTCCGCGTCGGATTCCTTAAGTTCGTTGATCTTGCGGCAGGCGTGCAAAACGGTCGTATGGTCGCGGCCGCCAAACACATCGCCGATTTCCGGCAGGCTGTGGTTAGTCAACTCTTTGGACAACGCCATGGCAACCTGACGCGGACGAGCGACCGAGCGCGAACGACGCTTGGACAGCAGGTCGGAAATCTTGATTTTGTAGTACTCGGCGACGGTGCGCTGAATGTTATCCACAGAGACCAGTTTGTCCTGCAATGCCAACAGGTCTTTCAAGGATTCGCGGATCAGCTCGATGGTGATATCGCGGCCCATGAAGTGCGAGTGGGCGATCACGCGTTTCAGCGCGCCTTCCAGTTCACGGACGTTGGAACGAATACGCTGGGCAATGAAGAACGCCGCATCGTGGGGCAGATCGACTTTGGCCTGGTCGGCCTTTTTCATCAGGATCGCTACACGGGTTTCCAGCTCCGGCGGCTCGACGGCAACCGTCAGGCCCCAACCAAAGCGGGATTTCAGGCGTTCTTCAAGACCTTCGATTTCTTTAGGGTAGCGGTCACTGGTGAGAATGACCTGCTGGCCACCTTCGAGCAAGGCGTTGAAGGTGTGGAAAAACTCTTCCTGAGAACGTTCCTTGCGGGCGAAGAACTGAATGTCATCGATGAGCAACGCATCCACCGAACGGTAGAAGCGCTTGAACTCGTTGATCGCATTCAGTTGCAGCGCCTTGACCATGTCGGCCACAAAGCGCTCCGAATGCAGGTACACCACCTTGGCATTCGGGTTCTTCTTTAATAGATGGTTACCCACAGCGTGCATCAAGTGGGTTTTACCCAAGCCAACGCCGCCATAAAGGAAGAGCGGGTTGTAACCGTGCTTGGGATTGTCCGCTACCTGCCAGGCCGCCGCGCGGGCCAGCTGGTTGGACTTGCCCTCGACGAAGTTCTCGAAGGTGAACGTGCGGTTCAGGTAGCTGGTGTGCTTGAGCGCACCTTCGACCTGCACCGTGCGCTGCTCGGAACGCACCGGAGCCTGTTGAGAACTCGCACCGGCCATCGGGTCGAAACTGTCGCGCGATGGTTCTTCACTGACTTCGGCAACTTTCTGTGTCGAACGCTTGGTCGGTGTAGCCGTAGGGGCAGGTGCCGGAGCACTGACAGGCGCTTGCGCCGCCTGTGCCTGGGATGCGGCGGCAGCCAACGGCGCATTCGGAGCGGCACGCGGCGCCGAACTGCGTTTGCTGCCTATTAATAAGGAGAGCGCAGGCGCCATACCGTTGCCATGCTCATCAAGCAGTTCAAGGACGCGGCCCAGGTACTTTTCGTTGACCCAGTCGAGAACAAAACGATTCGGCGCGTAAACACGCAACTCGTCGCCTTCGGCTTCGACCTGTAGTGGACGGATCCAAGTGTTGAATTGTTGGGCAGGCAGCTCATCGCGCAAAAGCTCCACGCACTGCTGCCAAAGTTCCACTGACACGGATATCCCCTAAGTTGAAAGCCGGTGAGGCAAAAACAAGCGGCCATTGTAGCGGCCAGACGCCGACTTATCCACACGTAGGTGGGTCACCGACCAAGAAGAATCAACGATTTATACGCAAAAAAGACGACCAATGGTCTGTGCATAAGCTCTGTGGATAACCGCCCTTGAGGTCGTTGTACAAGTGGGGTCGAAACTCGGTGGATAACCAGCCTGTGGATAACCCCCCCTTTCACACACAGCTTATCCGACAGCGGAGCACAGGCTGACCACCGTTTTCCACTGTAGTTGTCATTCTCTGTACATCACGGAATAGAAGGCCTTAAGACAGTTATCCACAGAAGATCGGCGCCCTAGCTTTTATAAGCTTTACAGAAAAGCTTTAAATACTTTCCTTCTTTTATTTTTATATTTGGCCAAGGCCGAAGGCGAGCAAAACCACTGGAGATCTATTTATAAGGAAACGCTGGTTGGAAATTGACCTAGAGGCTTGCTTTCTCTAGAATCCCCGGTCTCTTAAAACGGGGGCCATTCCGGCCCGTTGTGGACGAACCAGGTAACACGACAATGAAACGTACTTTCCAACCAAGCACTATCAAACGCGCTCGTACCCACGGTTTCCGTGCTCGCATGGCTACCAAGAACGGTCGTGCCGTTCTGTCGCGTCGTCGCGCCAAAGGTCGTGCGCGTCTGGCAGTTTGATAAGCCGGCACTGGAGGTGAGTCAGGACTTCAGTCGGGAAAAGCGTCTGCTTACTCCCCGGCATTTCAAGGCAGTCTTTGACTCCCCTACCGGCAAGGTTCCGGGGAAAAATCTCCTGCTCCTTGCGCGCAACAACGATCTTGATCACCCCCGTCTCGGGCTGGTTATCGGGAAAAAGAGCGTAAAGCTCTCCGTCGAGCGCAATCGCCTCAAACGTCTGATGCGCGAATCGTTCCGTCTGAACCAGGATTCACTGGTCGGTTGGGACATCGTTATCGTCGCGCGCAAAGGTTTGGGTGACGTAGAAAACCCCGAATTGATTCAGCATTTCGGCAAACTCTGGAAACGACTGGCACGCAGCACGCCGGTACCAGCAGTCAAAACCGAAACTGTAGGGGTAGACAGTTCCGATGCGTAAACTGGCACTCGTTCCGATCCAGTTTTATCGCTACGCCATTAGTCCTCTGATGGCCAGTCACTGTCGTTTCTACCCCAGTTGTTCCTGCTACGCGTTAGAAGCCATAGAAAATCATGGCCTTCTGCGCGGTGGCTGGCTGACCTTTCGTCGTTTAGGTCGCTGTCATCCGTGGAATCCCGGTGGTTATGACCCGGTTCCACCTATCCCTACCTCCCGTTCTTCTTCGATGGCCGAGTAATCATGGATATCAAACGCACGATCCTGATCGTCGCCCTGGCAATCGTGTCCTACGTTATGGTTCTTAAATGGAACCAGGACTATGGCCAGGCTGCCCTGCCGACTCAGAATGTTGCTTCCAGTACTACCGCACCGGGCCTACCGGATACGGCGACTGGCAATAATGCTTCTGTCAGTGACGACATTCCACGCGCCGCAAGCGATACCAGTGCTACTGCTCCTGCTGAAACGCCAGTAGCTGCAAGCAAAGATCTCATCCAGATCAAAACGGATGTGCTCGACCTGGCAATCGATCCACAAGGTGGTGATGTCGCCCAGCTGAAATTGCCGCTGTACCCACGTCGCCAGGACCATCCGGAAATTCCGTTCCAGCTGTTCGATAACGGTGGTGAACTGACTTACCTGGCGCAAAGCGGTCTGATCGGCACCAACGGCCCGGACGCAAGTCCTGCCGGTCGTCCGGTCTACACCTCGGAGAAGAAGATTTATCAACTGGCTGACGGTCAGGACCAATTGGTCGTGGACCTGAAGTTCAGCAAGGACGGCGTCAACTACATCAAACGTTTCACGGTGAAACGTGGCCTGTATGACGTAACCGTTTCCTATCTGATCGACAACCAGAGCGCACAGCCCTGGTCTGGTGCAATGTTCGCGCAACTGAAGCGTGACGCCAGCGGCGATCCTTCCTCGACTACCGCCACCGGCACCGCCACTTACCTGGGCGCTGCCCTGTGGACAAGTAACGAGCCGTACAAGAAAGTGTCCATGAAGGACATGGACAAGGCACAGTTGAAGGAAACAGTCAGTGGTGGTTGGGTTGCCTGGTTGCAACACTACTTCGTCACCGCCTGGATTCCGGCCAAGGGCGAAAACAACGTCGTCCAGACCCGTAAAGACAGCAAAGGCAACTACATCATCGGTTATACCGGCCCGGCAATAAGCGTTGCGCCAGGTGCAAAAGCCGAAACCAGTGCAGTTCTCTACGCCGGTCCGAAAAGCCAGGCCGTGCTGAAAGAGTTGTCCCCAGGTCTGGAACTGACCGTCGACTACGGCATTCTGTGGTTCATTGCCCAGCCAATCTTCTGGCTGCTGGGACACATCCACGCCATCGTCGGTAACTGGGGCTGGTCGATCATCTTCCTGACCATGCTGATCAAAGGGATTTTCTTCCCGCTGTCGGCAGCCAGTTACAAATCCATGGCCCGTATGCGTGCAGTGGCTCCGAAACTGGCGGCACTGAAAGAGCAACATGGCGATGACCGGCAGAAAATGTCGCAAGCCATGATGGAGCTGTACAAGAAAGAGAAGATCAATCCGCTGGGTGGTTGCTTGCCAATCCTCGTGCAGATGCCGGTTTTCCTTTCGCTGTACTGGGTTCTGCTTGAAAGCGTTGAAATGCGCCAGGCACCGTTCATGCTGTGGATTACTGACCTGTCGATCAAGGATCCGTTCTTCATTCTGCCGATCATCATGGGTGCAACCATGTTCATCCAGCAGCAGTTGAACCCGACTCCTCCGGATCCGATGCAGGCGAAGGTCATGAAAATGATGCCTATCATCTTCACCTTCTTCTTCCTGTGGTTCCCGGCTGGTCTGGTGCTGTACTGGGTAGTGAACAACTGCCTGTCCATCGCCCAACAGTGGTACATCACGCGTAAGATCGAAGCGGCTACCAAAAAAGCCGAGGCGTAACTTACTCTGTGGGTAACCACTCAAAACGCCCCCTAGTGGGGCGTTTTGCTATCTGTCACTTTTGTCTGGATACCGGTTTATGAGCGTTCCTCGTGAAACCATCGCCGCCGTCGCCACCGCTCAAGGTCGCGGCGGTGTGGGCATCGTCCGTATTTCCGGGCCGTTGGCGAGCGTTGCAGCCAAAGCGTTCAGTGGTCGTGAACTCAAGCCGCGATTTGCCCACTATGGCCCGTTCCTGAGTGAAAACGATGAGGTGCTGGACCAAGGCATCGCGCTCTATTTCCCCGGACCGAACTCGTTCACCGGCGAAGATGTGCTGGAACTCCAGGGCCATGGCGGTCCGATAGTTCTCGATATGCTGCTCAAACGTTGCCTGGAACTGGGTTGTCGTCTGGCCCGTCCGGGTGAATTCAGTGAGCGAGCGTTCCTCAATGACAAACTCGACCTCGCCCAGGCTGAAGCCATCGCGGATTTGATCGAGGCAAGTTCTGCGCAGGCAGCGCGAAATGCACTGCGTTCCTTGCAGGGCGCTTTTTCCGAGCGTGTGCATAACCTCACTGAGCAATTGATTGGCCTGCGCATCTATGTCGAAGCGGCGATCGACTTTCCGGAAGAAGAAATCGACTTCCTTGCCGATGGCCACGTGCTCAGCATGCTCGACAAAGTACGCGACGAGTTATCCACCGTACTGCGAGAAGCCGGGCAGGGTGCCTTGTTGCGAGACGGCATGACGGTGGTCATCGCCGGTCGGCCGAACGCCGGCAAATCCAGCTTGCTGAACGCCCTTGCTGGGCGAGAAGCGGCGATCGTGACCGAGATTGCCGGCACGACCCGGGACATTCTTCGTGAACATATCCACATCGATGGCATGCCGCTGCACGTGGTGGATACGGCTGGTCTGCGAGATACCGATGACCATGTGGAAAAAATAGGTGTGGAACGGGCGTTGAAAGCCATCGGTGAGGCAGATCGCGTGCTGCTGGTCGTCGATGCCACCGCTCCTGAAGCACTTGATCCGTTTGCGCTATGGCCGGAGTTCCTTGAAACCCGCCCGGATCCGGCCAAAGTCACGCTGATCCGAAACAAGGCAGACCTGACCGGTGAGCCTATTGCCCTGGATGTCAGCGAAGATGGCCACGTCACCATCAGCCTCAGCGCCAAGTCTGCAGGAGAGGGTCTGGAATTGCTGCGTGACCACCTCAAGGCCTGCATGGGCTATGAGCAGACTTCGGAAAGCAGCTTCAGTGCTCGCAGGCGTCACCTTGAAGCGTTGCGTCATGCCAGTGCTTCCCTCGAGCACGGTCGTGCACAGCTGACCCTGGCAGGTGCCGGTGAATTGCTGGCCGAGGATTTGCGCCAGGCACAGCACGCTTTGGGTGAAATCACCGGTGCATTCAGCTCCGATGATCTTCTGGGCCGGATCTTTTCCAGCTTCTGCATCGGTAAATAGTCGTTTCGTTGTCCACAGACAGGCCGTTCGTGCCTGTCTGTTCTCATTTCTTTTCCTGAATTGTCCCCTGTGCCGAGCAGATTCTTTCTGCCTGGGCGGATTTTCCGTGCCCTGGATCTGATCAATCGTCGCTTTTCTGTGGATTAAGCCCTGTGAATAACTGCCACTAAGGGCAGTTGATAAGAGGGCCTCAAAACTGAAGATAAACCCCTCTGTGGATAACCCCCCCTTTCATCCACAGGCTTAAACCGGTTATCCAAGGACCTCATCGGCACATGACCACAGGGTTTTGAATCTCTGTACATATTGAAAATAAAGGCCTGTAGAGATCTATCCACAGAAAGGTGCCTCAGTAGAAATAAACATAAAAACAAAGATTTAATAAATTTCTCTCTTTTTAATTTCTATAACCCCGACTTCTCCACAGCTGGTTAAATTTTGTGCAAAGGGTTCTTTAGGGAGAGCGAAGTCCCTATACTTGTCGACCAGGTCCAAAAACCTGAGCTCAAACCATTCCTGATTACCTAACTGAAGCAGGCACGAGGTGCGTGGTGGATTTCCCTTCCCGTTTTGAAGTGATCGTCATCGGCGGCGGTCATGCCGGTACCGAGGCAGCACTGGCCTCAGCACGCATGGGGGCAAAAACCCTGTTGCTGACGCATAACGTGGAAACCCTCGGTGCCATGAGTTGCAACCCTGCCATTGGCGGGATCGGCAAAAGCCACTTGGTGAAAGAAATCGATGCCCTCGGCGGCGCGATGGCCGTGGCTACCGATAAAGGCGGCATTCAGTTTCGCGTTTTGAACAGCCGCAAAGGCCCGGCCGTGCGTGCAACCCGCGCTCAGGCAGACCGGGTTCTGTACAAGGCCGCTGTCCGCGAAACATTGGAAAACCAGCCGAACCTGTGGATATTTCAACAAGCCGCTGATGATCTGATCGTCGAGCAGGAACAAGTACGCGGTGTTGTCACCCAAATGGGCCTGCGTTTCTTCGCAGATTCCGTGGTGTTGACCACTGGCACCTTCCTCGGTGGACTTATCCACATCGGAATGCAGAATTATTCCGGTGGTCGCGCCGGTGATCCGCCATCGATTGCCCTGGCTCATCGTTTGCGTGAATTGCCACTGCGAGTTGGCCGCTTGAAAACAGGAACACCGCCGCGCATCGACGGTCGATCCGTGGATTTCTCGGTGATGACCGAGCAAGCCGGCGATACGCCGATCCCGGTGATGTCGTTCATGGGTTCCAAAGAGCAACATCCGAAACAGGTGAGCTGCTGGATTACCCACACCAACGCCCGGACCCACGAAATCATTGCAGCGAACCTCGACCGTTCGCCGATGTATTCCGATGCCGGGTTGATCGAAGGTATCGGCCCGCGTTATTGCCCGTCGATCGAAGACAAGATCCACCGCTTTGCCGACAAGGAAAGCCACCAGGTCTTCATCGAACCCGAAGGACTGACGACTCACGAGCTGTACCCGAACGGGATATCCACATCCCTGCCGTTCGACGTGCAATTGCAGATCGTGCAATCGATCCGCGGCATGGAGAATGCGCATATCGTGCGTCCGGGCTACGCCATCGAGTACGACTACTTCGATCCGCGTGACCTGAAGTACAGCCTGGAAACCAAAGTGATTGGCGGCCTGTTTTTCGCCGGACAGATCAATGGCACCACCGGTTATGAAGAGGCCGGCGCCCAGGGATTGCTGGCCGGGGCGAACGCCGCACTGCGCGCTCAGGGCAAAGACGCCTGGTGCCCGCGTCGCGACGAGGCGTACATCGGCGTTTTGGTCGATGACCTGATTACTTTGGGTACTCAGGAACCGTACCGAATGTTCACGTCTCGCGCCGAGTACCGCCTGATCCTGCGCGAAGACAACGCCGACCTGCGCCTGACTGAAAAAGGTCGCGAACTGGGCCTGGTCGATGACGCGCGCTGGGCTGCTTTCTGCACCAAACGCGAAAGCATCGCTCTGGAAGAACAACGCCTGAAAAGCACCTGGGTTCGCCCGGGCACCGAGCAAGGCGATGCGATTTCCGAAAAATTCGGTACGCCGCTGACCCACGAATACAACTTGCTGAACCTGCTGAGCCGTCCGGAAATCGACTACGCTGGTCTGATCGCCGTGACCGGCGGTGGCGCAGAAGATCCACAGGTTGCCGAGCAGGTCGAAATCAAGACCAAGTACGCTGGATACATCGATCGTCAGCAGGATGAAATCGTGCGTCTGCGGGCTAGCGAAGACACGAAACTGCCTGTGGATATCGATTACACGAACATTTCCGGTCTCTCCAAAGAGATCCAGAGCAAGCTCGGTGCGACCCGTCCAGAGACCCTGGGCCAGGCGTCGCGTATTCCGGGCGTTACGCCGGCAGCGATTTCGCTGTTGATGATTCATTTGAAAAAACGCGGCGCGGGCCGTCAGTTGGAGCAAAGCGCTTGAGTTCGTTGGTCACCTCGCAACACGCCGAAGAGTTATCCACAGGTGCTCGCCAGCTCGGTGTCACACTGACCGAAACCCAGCATGAGCAGCTGCTGGGCTATCTGGCCCTGTTGATCAAATGGAACAAGGCTTACAACCTGACCGCCGTACGCGATCCGGACGAAATGGTATCGCGTCACCTGCTCGATAGTTTGAGCGTGATGTCGTTCATCGAAAACGGCCGCTGGCTGGACGTTGGCAGCGGTGGCGGCATGCCGGGCATTCCCTTGGCCATCCTGTTTCCAGAATCGCAAGTGACCTGCCTGGACAGCAACGGCAAGAAAACCCGCTTCCTGACCCAGGTCAAACTCGAACTCAAACTGGATAACCTGCAAGTTATCCACAGTCGCGTCGAAGCTTTCCGCCCTGCACAGCCGTTCAACGGGATCATTTCCCGGGCCTTCAGCAGCATGGAGAACTTCAGCAACTGGACGCGCCACCTCGGCGACGCCGATACACGCTGGCTGGCAATGAAGGGCGTTCATCCGGCCGATGAGCTGGTAGCATTGCCGGCAGACTTCCACCTCGATAGCGAACACGCCCTGGCCGTACCTGGTTGCCAAGGCCAACGCCATCTGCTGATACTGCGCCGCACGGCATGATTGGGAACACAAGCAAGAATGGCTAAGGTATTCGCGATAGCGAACCAAAAGGGTGGTGTGGGCAAAACCACCACCTGCATCAACCTCGCAGCGTCGCTGGTCGCTACCAAGCGCCGGGTGCTGTTGATCGATCTCGATCCACAGGGCAACGCCACCATGGGTAGCGGTGTGGATAAACACGGCCTGGAAAATTCGGTCTACGACTTGCTGATCGGCGAGTGCGATCTGGCCCAGGCCATGCACTACTCCGAGCACGGTGGTTATCAGCTGTTGCCGGCCAACCGTGACCTGACCGCGGCCGAAGTGGTTCTGCTGGAAATGCAGATGAAGGAAAGCCGCTTGCGCAGCGCGTTGGCGCCGATCCGCGAAAACTACGATTACATTTTGATCGACTGCCCACCGTCGCTGTCGATGCTGACACTGAACGCTCTGGTCGCGGCTGACGGGGTCATCATCCCCATGCAGTGCGAGTACTTTGCGCTCGAAGGCTTGAGCGACCTTGTGGATAACATCAAGCGTATCGCCGAACTGCTGAACCCGAACCTGAAAGTGGAAGGCTTGTTGCGCACGATGTACGACCCGCGCCTGAGCCTGATGAACGACGTCTCGGCTCAGTTGAAAGAACACTTCGGCGAGCAGCTCTACGACACCGTCATTCCGCGCAACATCCGCCTGGCCGAAGCGCCAAGCTATGGCATGCCGGCGCTGGCGTACGACAAAACATCACGGGGCGCCATTGCCTATCTGGCATTGGCGGGCGAGATGGTTCGCCGTCAGCGCAAAAACTCACGCACCGCCGCTGCTCAGCCAACTTAAGGAATCCCCATGGCCGTCAAGAAACGAGGTCTCGGACGTGGACTGGATGCACTGCTGAGCGGTCCGACTGTCAGCTCGCTGGAAGAGCAGGCGGTACAAGCCGATCAGCGTGAGCTGCAGCACTTGCCCCTGGACCTGATCCAGCGCGGCAAGTACCAGCCGCGTCGGGACATGGACCCGCAAGCGCTGGAAGAACTGGCGCAGTCGATCAAGGCCCAGGGCGTGATGCAGCCGATTGTGGTTCGTCCGATCGGTAGCGGCCGCTTCGAAATCATTGCCGGCGAACGCCGCTGGCGTGCCAGCCAGCAGGCTGGCCAGGAAACCATCCCGGCGATGGTTCGCGATGTGCCGGATGAAACCGCCATTGCCATGGCGCTGATCGAGAACATCCAGCGCGAGGACCTCAATCCGATCGAGGAAGCGGTAGCCCTGCAGCGTTTGCAGCAGGAATTCCAGCTGACTCAGCAACAAGTGGCCGAAGCGGTGGGCAAGTCCCGCGTGACCGTCGCCAACCTGCTACGCTTGATCGCGTTGCCGGAAGTTATCAAAACCATGCTGTCCCACGGTGATCTGGAAATGGGTCATGCGCGAGCTTTGCTTGGTTTTCCGGAAAATCAACAGGTTGAAGGGGCGCGACATGTTGTCGCACGGGGGCTGACTGTGCGCCAGACTGAGGCACTGGTTCGCCAGTGGTTGAGTGGCAAACAGGAGCCTGCCGAACCGGTAAAACCGGACCCGGATATCGCCCGACTCGAGCAGCGCCTGGCTGAGCGCCTAGGCTCTGCGGTGCAGATCCGACACGGAAAGAAGGGGAAGGGGCAGTTGGTGATCGGTTACAACTCCCTCGATGAGCTTCAGGGTGTGCTCGCACACATTCGCTGAAACATTTCCTCATGTAGCGTGCAGTCGGAAATCACTACCTGACAGTTGAATAGGGGCAGAACCGCCCCTATACTCTGCGCGCATTTTGTCGGCACAAATTATGCCAAGTTATTGAATTCTGGCAGCCGACCATTGGGGAGTAATTGTGATGGAAAGCCGCACGCCAAACCGCTTGCCGTTCCATCGCCTGGCAGTTTTCCCGGTGTTGATGGCTCAGTTTGTCGTTTTGCTGATCGCCGCTTTGGCGCTCTGGCAATGGCACGGAGTCGTTGCCGGGTACTCAGGACTCTGCGGAGGCCTGATAGCCTTGCTACCCAATGTTTATTTCGCTCACAGGGCATTTCGGTTTTCCGGCGCCCGAGCAGCTCAAGCCATCGTCCGGTCTTTTTATGCTGGCGAGGCGGGCAAACTGATTTTGACGGCAGTGCTCTTTGCATTGACGTTTGCAGGTGTGAAGCCATTGGCGCCGCTAGCTGTATTCGGCGTCTTCGTGTTGACCCAACTGGTCAGCTGGTTCGCGCCCCTGCTGATGAGAACAAGACTTTCGAGACCTTAGGGCGTTTGAGGCAACCATGGCAGAAACAACCGCTTCGGGCTATATCCAGCACCACTTGCAGAACCTGACCTTCGGTCAGCACCCAACCGGCGGGTGGGGTTTTGCCCACACCGCAGCAGAAGCCAAAGAAATGGGCTTCTGGGCTTTCCACGTCGATACTCTCGGCTGGTCGGTCGCTTTGGGTCTGATCTTCGTTCTTCTTTTCCGCATGGCGGCAAAGAAGGCGACTTCCGGTCAGCCTGGTGCTTTGCAGAACTTCGTTGAAGTATTGGTCGAATTCGTCGATGGCAGCGTGAAAGACAGCTTCCATGGCCGTAGCCCGGTGATTGCACCGCTGGCACTGACCATCTTCGTCTGGGTCTTCCTGATGAACGCCGTCGACCTGATCCCGGTCGACTGGATTCCTCAGCTGGCCATCCTGATCACTGGCGATGCGCACATTCCATTCCGTGCCGTATCGACCACTGACCCGAACGCTACCCTGGGCATGGCCCTGTCGGTGTTCGCGTTGATCATTTTCTACAGCATCAAGGTCAAGGGCATCGGCGGCTTCATCGGCGAACTGACCCTGCACCCGTTCGGCAGCAAGAACATCTTCGTTCAAGCCCTGCTGATTCCGGTGAACTTCCTGCTGGAGTTCGTGACGCTGGTGGCCAAGCCAATCTCGCTGGCACTGCGTCTGTTCGGCAACATGTACGCCGGCGAACTGGTCTTCATTCTGATTGCTGTGATGTTCGGCAGCGGTCTGCTCTGGCTTAGCGGCCTGGGCGTAGTTCTGCAGTGGGCGTGGGCTGTGTTCCACATCCTGATCATCACCCTGCAGGCGTTTATCTTCATGATGCTGACCATCGTTTACCTTTCGATGGCGCACGAAGAGAACCATTAAGACCAGTCTCGACTAGTCTGATGTCCCACCCGGTCAAACGGGTGGGTGCCCGAACAGGGCTATGAAACGATTTGTTTTACCGCTTTAAAATCTAAAAAACCTAAACCATACGACGTAAAAGTCGGGAGGAAAGATGGAAACTGTAGTTGGTCTAACCGCTATCGCTGTTGCACTGTTGATCGGCCTGGGCGCACTGGGTACCGCAATTGGTTTCGGCCTGTTGGGCGGCAAGTTCCTGGAAGGCGCAGCGCGTCAACCAGAAATGGTTCCAATGCTGCAAGTCAAAATGTTCATCGTTGCCGGTCTGCTCGACGCCGTAACCATGATCGGTGTTGGTATCGCTCTGTTCTTCACCTTCGCGAACCCATTCGTTGGTCAACTCGCTGGCTAATCACTCGAACCTTCGAGTGATTGGTTTGATGTGCAACGAACGAGCGAGGTGTTGGCGTGAACATTAATGCAACCCTGATTGGCCAGTCCGTTGCGTTCTTCATTTTTGTACTGTTTTGCATGAAGTTCGTGTGGCCTCCGGTCATCGCGGCTTTGCACGAACGTCAGAAGAAGATCGCGGATGGACTGGACGCTGCCGCCCGAGCAGCTCGCGACCTGGAGTTGGCCCAAGATAAAGCGGGTCAACAACTGCGCGAAGCTAAGGCTCAGGCAGCTGAAATCATTGAGCAAGCCAAGAAACGCGGTAACCAGATCGTTGAAGAGGCTGTTGAAAAAGCCCGTATCGACGCTGACCGTGTGAAGGTTCAGGCTCAGGCCGAGATCGAGCAGGAACTGAACAGTGTCAAAGACGCGCTGCGTGCCCAACTGGGTGCACTGGCCGTCGGCGGCGCCGAGAAGATCCTGGGTGCCACAATCGATCAAAACGCGCACGCGGAGCTGGTAAACAAACTGGCTGCTGAAATTTAAGCGAGGGCGATCATGGCAGAATTGACCACGTTGGCCCGACCTTACGCTAAGGCAGCCTTCGAGCACGCCCAGGCCCACCAGCAACTGGCCTCTTGGTCAGCCATGCTCGGCCTGGCTGCAGCAGTGTCGCAAGATGACACCATGCAGCGCGTGCTCAAGGCCCCGCGACTGACGAGCGCAGACAAGGCCGCCACGTTTATTGACGTGTGCGGCGACAAGTTTGATGCCAAGGCACAGAACTTCATCAACGTCGTTGCCGAAAACGACCGTCTCCCGCTGTTGCCGGAGATATCCGCTCTGTTCGACCTGTACAAGGCCGAACAAGAGAAGTCGGTAGACGTTGAAGTGACCAGTGCTTTCGCATTGAACCAAGAACAGCAAGACAAACTCGCCAAGGTTCTCAGTGCACGACTCAACCGGGAAGTGCGCCTGCAAGTCGAGGAAGACAAATCCCTTATTGGGGGCATTGTCATCCGCGCCGGCGACCTGGTTATCGATGGCTCGGTTCGCGGCAAACTCGCGAATCTTGCCGAAGCATTGAAATCTTGAGTTTGAAGGGGCAGCAGAGCAATGCAGCAACTCAATCCTTCCGAAATAAGTGAAATTATCAAGGGCCGCATCGACAAGCTCGATGTGACCTCCCAAGCCCGTAACGAAGGCACAGTCGTCAGCGTATCTGACGGTATCGTGCGGATTCACGGTCTGGCCGACGTTATGTACGGCGAGATGATCGAGTTTCCGGGCGGCGTCTTCGGTATGGCTCTCAACCTGGAGCAAGACTCCGTAGGTGCCGTAGTTTTGGGCTCTTACCAGTCTCTGGCTGAAGGCATGAGCGCCAAGTGCACCGGCCGCATCCTCGAAGTTCCGGTTGGTAAGGAACTGCTGGGTCGCGTAGTCGACGCACTGGGTAACCCAGTTGACGGCAAAGGTCCGCTGAACAACACCGAGACCGATGCGGTCGAGAAAGTTGCTCCTGGCGTGATCTGGCGTAAGTCGGTAGACCAGCCTGTACAGACTGGCTACAAGGCTGTCGATGCCATGATCCCTG
This sequence comes from Pseudomonas sp. SJZ080, assembly GCF_007828295.1. NCBI lineage: Bacteria > Pseudomonadati > Pseudomonadota > Gammaproteobacteria > Pseudomonadales > Pseudomonadaceae > Pseudomonas > Pseudomonas sp. SJZ080. The sequence goes on along the minus strand of NZ_VIUK01000039.1, from coordinate 9,391 downwards.
TCGGCCGTGGCCAGCGTGAGCTGATCATCGGTGACCGTCAGATCGGTAAAACCGCTCTGGCGATCGACGCGATCATCAACCAGAAAAACAGCGGCATTTTCTGCGTCTACGTTGCAATCGGTCAGAAACAATCGACCATCGCCAACGTGGTTCGCAAGCTGGAAGAAAACGGCGCACTGGCTAACACCATCGTCGTGGCAGCGAGCGCTTCGGAATCTGCAGCACTGCAATTCCTGGCACCGTACTCCGGTTGCACCATGGGTGAATTCTTCCGCGACCGCGGTGAAGACGCGCTGATCGTTTATGACGATCTGTCCAAGCAAGCAGTGGCTTACCGCCAGATTTCCCTGCTGCTGCGCCGTCCACCAGGCCGTGAAGCTTACCCAGGCGACGTGTTCTATCTCCACTCCCGTCTGCTGGAGCGCGCATCCCGCGTTTCGGAAGAATACGTAGAGAAGTTCACCAACGGCGCAGTGACCGGCAAAACCGGTTCCCTGACCGCACTGCCGATCATCGAAACCCAGGCTGGCGACGTTTCCGCGTTCGTTCCGACCAACGTGATTTCCATCACCGACGGTCAGATCTTCCTGGAATCGGCCATGTTCAACTCCGGGATCCGTCCTGCTGTGAACGCCGGTGTTTCGGTATCCCGTGTGGGTGGTGCCGCTCAGACCAAGATCATCAAGAAGCTCTCCGGTGGTATCCGTACCGCTCTGGCTCAGTACCGTGAACTGGCGGCATTCGCCCAGTTCGCTTCTGACCTGGACGAGGCGACCCGTAAGCAACTTGAGCATGGTCAGCGCGTTACCGAGCTGATGAAGCAGAAGCAATACGCACCAATGTCGATCGCTGACATGGCGCTGTCGCTGTATGCCGCTGAGCGTGGGTTCCTGACTGACGTTGAAATCGCCAAGATCGGCAGCTTCGAACAAGCGCTGATTGCTTTCTTCAACCGCGATCACGCCGATTTGATGGCGAAGATCAACGTGAAGGGTGACTTCAATGACGAAATCGACGCTGGCATGAAAGCCGGTATCGAGAAGTTCAAGGCCACCCAAACCTGGTAAGCCGCAGCGGGGGCCGCAAGGCTCCCGCTTGCTAACCTGATAGGTGTTACATGGCAGGCGCAAAAGAGATTCGCAGTAAGATTGCGAGCATCAAAAGCACGCAAAAGATTACCAGCGCCATGGAAAAAGTGGCGGTCAGTAAAATGCGCAAGGCACAAATGCGCATGGCTGCTAGCCGTCCTTACGCGGAGCGCATCCGCCAGGTTATTGGTCATTTGGCCAACGCCAACCCGGAATATCGCCACCCGTTCATGATCGACCGTGAAGTAAAGCGCGTCGGTTACGTCGTGGTGAGCAGTGACCGTGGTCTGTGTGGTGGCTTGAACACCAACCTGTTCAAGGCTCTGGTCAAGGGCATGGCGGTAAACCGCGAAAACGGCGTCGAGATTGATCTGTGTGTTGTTGGTAGCAAGGGTGCGGCTTTCTTCCGTAACTTCGGCGGTAACGTCGTAGCAGCTATCAGCCACCTGGGTGAAGAGCCGTCGATCAATGACCTGATCGGCAGCGTCAAGGTGATGCTGGATGCCTACCTGGACGGCCGTATTGATCGCCTGTCCGTGGTGTCCAACAAGTTCATCAACACCATGACGCAACAGCCTACCGTGGAGCAGTTGATTCCACTGGTGGCAACCCCGGATCAAGAACTCAAGCACCACTGGGATTATCTGTACGAACCGGACGCCAAAGAGCTGCTTGACGGCTTGATGGTCCGTTACGTGGAGTCGCAGGTCTACCAGGCGGTGGTCGAGAACAACGCGGCTGAACAAGCTGCGCGGATGATCGCGATGAAGAACGCTACCGACAACGCCGGTGATTTGATCAGCGATTTGCAGCTGGTCTACAACAAGGCGCGTCAGGCTGCGATCACCCAAGAGATCTCGGAAATCGTCGGCGGCGCTGCCGCGGTTTAACGGTTCAAATATTCAGAGGATCCAGCTATGAGTAGCGGACGTATCGTTCAAATCATCGGCGCCGTTATCGACGTGGAATTCCCACGCGACAGCGTACCGAGCATCTACAACGCGCTGAAAGTAGTGAGCGCGGCCGAAACCACCCTGGAAGTTCAGCAGCAGCTGGGCGACGGCGTGGTTCGTACCATTGCGATGGGTTCCACCGAGGGCTTGAAGCGCGGTCTGGAAGTCACCGACTCTGGCGCTGCCATCTCCGTACCGGTCGGTAAAGCGACTCTGGGCCGGATCATGGACGTACTGGGCAACCCGATCGACGAAGCTGGTCCGATCGACACCGAAGAGCGCTGGGGCATTCACCGTCCTGCGCCAACCTTCGCTGAACAAGCGGGCGGCAACGACCTGCTGGAAACCGGCATCAAGGTTATCGACCTGGTTTGCCCGTTCGCCAAGGGCGGTAAAGTTGGTCTGTTCGGTGGTGCCGGTGTAGGCAAGACCGTAAACATGATGGAACTGATCCGTAACATCGCCATCGAGCACAGCGGTTATTCCGTGTTCGCCGGTGTGGGTGAGCGTACTCGTGAGGGTAACGACTTCTACCACGAGATGAAGGATTCCAACGTTCTGGACAAAGTGGCACTGGTTTACGGTCAGATGAACGAGCCGCCGGGTAACCGTCTGCGCGTAGCACTGACTGGCCTGACCATGGCCGAGAAGTTCCGTGACGAAGGTAACGACGTTCTGCTGTTCGTCGACAACATCTATCGTTACACCCTGGCCGGTACTGAAGTATCCGCACTGCTGGGCCGTATGCCTTCCGCAGTAGGTTACCAGCCGACCCTGGCCGAAGAGATGGGTACTCTGCAAGAGCGTATCACTTCGACCAAAAACGGTTCGATCACCTCGATCCAGGCGGTATACGTACCTGCGGATGACTTGACTGACCCGTCGCCAGCGACCACCTTCGCCCACTTGGACGCCACCGTCGTTCTGTCCCGTGACATCGCTTCCCTGGGTATCTACCCGGCGGTCGATCCACTCGACTCGACTTCGCGCCAGCTGGACCCGAACGTGATCGGTCAGGACCACTACGACACCGCTCGCGGTGTACAGTATGTTCTGCAGCGTTACAAAGAACTGAAGGACATCATTGCGATCCTGGGTATGGACGAGCTGTCGGAAGCCGACAAGCAGTTGGTAAACCGTGCTCGTAAGATCCAGCGCTTCTTGTCGCAGCCGTTCTTCGTGGCTGAAGTCTTCACCGGTGCATCGGGTAAATACGTTTCCCTGAAAGACACCATTGCTGGCTTCAAAGGCATCCTCAACGGTGACTACGACCACCTGCCAGAACAAGCGTTCTACATGGTCGGCGGCATCGAAGAAGCGATCGAGAAAGCCAAGAAACTGTAATCCCGGCGCCCGGTAACGGGCGCTAATTTAGGTTGAGGCAATCAGATGGCTATGACAGTCCATTGCGATATCGTCAGCGCGGAAGGAGAAATCTTTTCCGGCCTGGTCGAGATGGTGATTGCGCACGGTGCACTGGGTGATCTTGGTATCGCCCTGGGCCACGCGCCGCTGATCACTAATCTCAAGCCTGGCCCGATCCGCCTGGTCAAGCAGGGCGGGGAAGAGGAGGTGTATTACATCTCCGGTGGTTTCCTCGAGGTTCAGCCGAACATGGTCAAGGTTCTTGCCGACACCGTGCAACGTGCTGCCGACCTGGACGAAGCCTCCGCTCAGGAAGCCGTTAAGGCTGCCGAGAAGGCCTTGCATGAGCGGGGCGCGGAATTCGATTACGGTTCTGCTGCCGCACGTCTGGCCGAGGCTGCAGCTCAGCTGCGCACCGTCCAGCAGATCCGCAAGAAGTTCGGCCACTAACAGGCCATCACTTGTTGCGCGATTGATTAAAAAGGGTAGCCTCGGCTACCCTTTTTTCTTTTCCGATTTTCATAACCTGGTCGCAGCCGCTGACCACCCAGGATTGGTAGCCAGTCATGTCTCTTGAAATCGTTATCCTCGCTGCTGGTCAGGGCACTCGCATGCGTTCGGCGTTGCCGAAAGTGCTGCACCCGATTGCCGGCAATTCGATGCTTGGCCATGTTATCCACAGCGCGCGGCAACTTGATCCACAGCGCATCCACGTGGTGATTGGCCACGGTGCCGATGCCGTTCGTGAACGTCTGGCGGCGGATGATCTGAATTTTGTCCTGCAGGACAAACAGTTGGGTACTGGCCATGCGGTAGCTCAAGCCGTGCCATTCATTGAGTCCGACACCGTTTTGATTCTCTACGGCGATGTGCCGTTGATCGAAGTCGAGACTCTTCAGCGCCTGCTCAAGCACGTTGCACCGCAGCAATTGGGCTTGCTGACCGTCGAGCTGGATGACCCGACCGGCTATGGCCGCATCGTCCGCGATGCTGCCGGCAAGGTCACGGCGATCGTTGAGCAGAAAGACGCCAGCGAAGCCGAGCGCGCGATCACTGAAGGCAATACCGGCATCCTGGCGCTGCCGTTCGCGCAGTTGGGTGGCTGGATGAGTCGTCTCTCCAACAATAACGCCCAGGGCGAGTACTACCTGACTGACGTGATTGCCATGGCGGTCAGCGATGGTTTGGTCGTCGCGACCGAACAGCCTCACGACGCGATGGAAGTGCAGGGCGCCAACGATCGCAAGCAGCTCTCCGAACTCGAGCGTCACTATCAATTGCGTGCGGGTCGTCGTTTGATGGCTCAAGGCGTGACCCTGCGTGACCCTGCGCGTTTCGACGTGCGTGGTGACGTCACTGTCGGCCGCGATGTGCTGATCGACATCAACGTGATCCTCGAGGGCAAAGTCGTCATCGAAGACGACGTGGTGATCGGTCCTAACTGCGTGATCAAGGACAGCACCCTGCGTAAAGGTGTGGTGATCAAGGCCAACAGTCATATCGAAGGCGCAATTCTCGGTGAAGGCAGTGACGCCGGACCGTTCGCCCGTCTGCGTCCCGGCACAGTGCTGGAGGCTCGCGCCCATGTGGGTAACTTTGTCGAGCTGAAAAACGCTCATATGGGCGAAGGCGCCAAGGCCGGTCACCTCGCGTACTTGGGCGATGCCGAAATCGGCGCGCGCACTAACATTGGTGCCGGCACCATCACCTGCAACTATGACGGTGCCAACAAGTGGAAAACCGTCTTGGGCGAAGATGTGTTCATCGGTTCCAACAACTCGTTGGTAGCGCCTGTGGATATCTCTAGTGGTGCAACCACCGCTGCCGGATCGACCATTACGCAGAATGTGGATAACGCACAATTAGCGGTGGGCCGTGCGCGTCAGAAGAACATCGATGGCTGGAAGCGGCCGGAGAAAATCAAGAAGGCGTAAGTTATCCACATCCTTGTAGGCGCTGGCTTGCTACCGATTGCGGTTGACCTGATGCATCGAGTCTTCCCGGATCGCCAGCAAGCCGGCTCCTACAATGCTTTATCCACAGATCTTTTTTATCGCCTCCCGCTTGACGAAGTTTCGCTGATAGGTTTTGATTGCTTCCGTTATCTTTCGAATCGAAACTTACCAAATCATGTCGAAACGCAATACTCCACAACGCCGCCACAATATCCTCGCCTTGCTCAATGAGCAGGGGGAAGTCAGTGTGGATGAGTTGGCCAAGCGCTTCGAAACCTCGGAAGTTACGATTCGCAAGGATCTGGCGGCACTCGAAAGTCATGGCTTGTTGCTACGCCGTTACGGCGGTGCCGTCACCATGCCCCAGGAGTTGGTGGCCGATATCGGTCAGCCGGTATCCAAATACAAGCAGGCCATCGCCCGCGCTGCTGTCACGCGAATTCGTGAGCATGCACGGATCATCATCGACAGCGGCAGCACCACCGCTGCGATGATCCCCGAACTGGGTCAACAACCAGGCCTGGTGGTGATGACCAATTCCCTGCACGTCGCCAACGCCCTGAGCGAACTCGAACACGAACCGGTGTTGTTGATGACGGGCGGCACCTGGGATCCGCATTCCGAATCCTTTCAGGGGCAGGTCGCCGAGCAGGTTCTACGCTCGTACGATTTCGACCAATTGTTCATCGGTGCCGATGGCATCGATCTGGTGCGCGGTACTACTACCTTCAATGAATTGCTGGGACTGAGCCGCGTAATGGCCGATGTCGCCCGCGAAGTGATTGTGATGGTCGAGGCCGATAAGATCGGCCGCAAGATTCCCAACCTGGAACTGCCCTGGAGCAGTGTCCATACCCTAATTACCGATGATCGCCTGCCGCAAGAAGCACGTGATCAGATTCAGGCCCGCGGCATCAATTTGATTTGCGCGGCTGTCAGTCAGGAGAAATAGCATGTGTGGAATTGTCGGCGCAGTCGCAGAACGTAATATCACCGCCATCCTGCTCGAAGGCCTCAAACGCCTGGAATACCGTGGCTATGACAGCGCCGGTGTGGCGGTTTTCACCAATGATGCCAAGATCGAGCGCATGCGTCGCCCAGGCAAAGTCAGCGAGCTGGAACTGGCACTCGAAGCGGAGCCGCTGGTCGGTCGCCTCGGTATCGCCCACACTCGTTGGGCGACACACGGTGCGCCGTGCGAGCGTAATGCTCACCCGCATTTCTCCGGTGACCTGGCGGTGGTGCACAATGGCATCATCGAGAACCACGAAGCCCTGCGCGAACAACTCAAGGCGCTGGGTTACGTGTTCACCTCGGACACTGACACCGAAGTCATCGCGCACCTGTTGAATCACAAACTCAAGGATCTGCAGGATCTGACCGTGGCGCTCAAGGCCACCGTCAAAGAGCTGCACGGTGCTTACGGTCTGGCCGTGATCAGTGCTGATCAACCGGATCGCCTGGTCGCTGCCCGCAGTGGCAGCCCGTTGGTGATCGGTCTGGGTCTGGGGGAAAACTTCCTCGCTTCCGACCAGTTGGCCCTGCGTCAGGTCACTGACCGCTTCATGTACCTGGAAGAAGGCGATATCGCCGAAATTCGTCGCGATAGCGTGCAGATCTGGGACGTCAGTGGCAAAGAAGTCGTACGTGAAACGGTGCAGTACCGTGACGGCGCCGAAGCGGCCGACAAGGGCGAATTCCGCCACTTCATGCTCAAGGAAATCCACGAGCAACCGGCCGTTGTGCAGCGCACCCTCGAAGGTCGTCTGAGCCCGAACGGTGTGCTGGTACAAGCGTTCGGTCCACAGGCTGCCGAGCTGTTCGCCAAAGTACGTAACGTACAGATCGTCGCTTGCGGCACCAGCTACCACGCCGGCATGGTTGCCCGTTACTGGCTCGAAGAACTGGCCGGCATTCCTTGCCAGGTCGAAGTCGCCAGCGAATTCCGCTACCGCAAAGTGGTGGTGCAGCCCGACACCCTGTTCGTGACCATTTCCCAGTCCGGCGAAACCGCCGACACGCTGGCTGCGCTGCGCAACGCCAAGGAACTGGGTTTCCTCGCCAGCCTGGCTATCTGCAACGTCGGCATCAGCTCGCTGGTGCGTGAATCCGACCTGACTCTGCTGACGCATGCCGGTCGTGAAATCGGCGTGGCATCGACCAAAGCGTTTACCACTCAGCTGGTCGGCCTGCTGTTATTGACCCTTTCCCTGGGCCAGGTTCGCGGCACATTGGCCAAAGGCGTCGAAGCCACCCTGGTCGAAGAACTGCGTCGCTTGCCAACGCGTCTTGGCGAAGCTCTGGCGATGAACAGCACCGTGGAAAAAATCGCCGAGCTGTTCGCCGAGAAGCATCACACGCTGTTCCTTGGACGTGGCGCGCAATTCCCGGTGGCGATGGAAGGGGCCTTGAAACTCAAGGAGATTTCCTACATCCACGCCGAGGCCTATCCGGCCGGCGAGCTGAAACATGGCCCGTTGGCGCTTGTGGATAACGACATGCCCGTGGTGACCGTGGCGCCGAACAATGAACTGCTGGAGAAGTTGAAGTCCAACCTCCAGGAAGTCCGCGCTCGTGGCGGCCAACTGATCGTCTTCGCCGACGAGCAGGCCGGCATGACCAACGGCGAAGGCACCCATGTTGTGCACATGCCGCACATCCACGACATCCTGTCGCCGATCCTCTACACCATTCCGCTGCAGTTGCTGTCGTACTACGTCGCGGTGCTGAAAGGCACGGACGTTGACCAGCCGCGTAACCTGGCGAAGTCGGTGACGGTGGAATAAAGTTATCCACAGATGAAACAAGTGTTTACGAACAATAAAGGTTGTCACAAAACAATAAAGGTTGTCACAAGTTAATAAAGGTTGTCACAAGCCTCTGCCCCGACCGCACATCGGGGCGGGAGCGGGTCCTGAAATTAAGGATCACAATCCTTTATGCACCGATGTGACTGTTGTCCTGGCAGAGCCCGCTCCTGACATTTCCCACGCCACGTACCTTCTGTGCCGTTCCGCTCGAGCGGGTCGCCTAATGATGAGCGACTCGTAAAATGACACCTGTCCCCGCTGCATCGACTAAGCCTGCTTCAAACAAGCTGATGACCCAGCAGAAAATTGATAGAAAAATCAAATCAGGCCGCGGAACAGGGGTGAGAGAATCTTATGAACCCTGGATTAAGGTTTGGAATATCAAATCGAAGGGTGTGTCTCACCTCGTGCCAGGAGTGAAGTTCCAACGTACTCATCACTTGTTATCCAATGCTGAGCGGGACTACCACCTGATCCTTGAGCAGGATCCTTCCATCATTGATATTCGGGAGCAGTTTCCACTTTTCACACAAGCGGAGACCCAAGCTATTGCTTCGAGCCTGAATATTTTTCACCCGGTTTATCCGGGCACTCAAATTCCTGTCGTCATGACAACGGACTTTCTAATAACTTTCGTTGACCAGAAAGGCGAAGAGCGGCTGGCCGCGCGATCTGTAAAATACCGCAAAGAATTTGAAGAAGCTGGCACTGATGAGCAAAATCGGATTGTGGAGAAGCTCGCTATTGAAGAAAAATATTGGGCTATGAGGAAGGTAGAGTGGAAGCTAATTTTTCACGAAAATTTGCCACAAAATAAGATAGCAAATCTTGTCATACTTAGAACTTATGCGATGATTCATCCATCTTTGCCAACGGACAAAAATATAAGTAATTTGCTAGATTTTATAGCGGGATGTGAAACTGATAAAATCCCACTCAAGGCACTATTAGAAAAAGCGTCTAGAGTAATATTCATCGATTATATGGGCGTTAAACGTCTTTTTCACCATCTTTTATGGATAGGCCGGTTGGAGACAGATCTTACCTCTAGGGTGATTAGATTATCTGAACCATTGCATGTGTGGGCTAGTGAATCATGTTTGACTGTTACAGCACCAGTCGAGGTATGAATCGCCCCTAGTTTCGTAGACACCTCCAAGCCTTAAAATGAGGCCCATTAGGAGGTGCCATGAGCAACCAGCGTTATCCCGAAGAATTCA
>NZ_VIUK01000038.1:0-36804 GCF_007828295.1 Pseudomonas sp. SJZ080 | reverse complement strand
CACTCTTATCGTTGCTATTAGTCATAAACATAACCGTTTGCCTATCCCTTATCGTAAGGGGGAAACGGTGTCCTGTCTTTCATGGGGCTCGTTCAAATTGCATGGTCGATAGCTCGGCTCCTCTCAAAGGAAAGAAAAGATAGTTTTCAATGACGCCTTCTGCTCAACACCCTCTCCAACAAGTACATACACTGTGTTTCGTGTCTCAAATAGGAATCCCTCCAGAAACTGCACACACATACTGGAGCGTACCCAATAGCCCGGTTGGAAGCGGCCTTTGCTATCTAAGATGACTTCGAAGGCATACAGATAGAGAGGGAGGTGGCCGGCTCTCTCGACTGTTACAAGCTCCTCGGGCGTGAGGTCCGCACAGAAGAGCGTCCAATTTCTTACTATGCAGTAAGGCTTCGCTGGGTAGCGCGAGGTAACCACAGCTATCAGCTCTTCTAGGCCTAGAGATGTCCCATGCCTGGTGAGTTTTGGACTACCTTTTACCTCGTGCTGGTCATTACCATTATCTCTATTCAAGAAATCACCTTACCAAGTGATTGCAGGGCGGATGTCCTCTTCCCCGCTGGTGAGTTGAAGGTTGGCAAGGTCGAAACTTTCCACAAGTCAGCGCCCGAGCTGTCGGTTCGCGTCATACCGTACTCACCGCATAGAAACCGTTAGCTAAGGTTGGTTCAACGTTCAATTTCAGTTGCGGAAGTCGCCGAAAAAATCATCCTTAGCCACCAAACCGAAATCGTCGCCGGCATACGCCCCGTTATCATCATTGAAGAGGTTCTGGGTCTGCCGTTCCCGCTTGATGTTGCTAAGTGTCTGAAAAAAGCAGCTTTCGCACAGGTGCAGCTCATAGCGCTCACCATCATGCCTTGTGTCATACCCCCAGTGAGCTTGAAGGGTAGCGAACTGAAGTCCACCGCCTGTAACTCGGGTGGAGAGCAGGCAGATATCGCAGACGACATCTGTGATGGCTTCGACTTCAACCTTTCCGATAATCTTCATCTGCTATCTCCAACCTAGGGGCCGAGATCAAGCTATTAGCATACAGCGACTCTCTGGCGACCACTGCTCGTTCCTACAGCCGGTCGCATCCGCTGATCGGGTGAAGCTGTTGTTAGGCCCGGAAAAACGTAGTATCGAACCGATGTTGTCGCTTAAGAGGACTAACCGAATGGTATTGTCCATAATTTCGCGCTGCCGGGCCGAGGCTCAGGCTGTATTGGCAAAGCGATCCGATAGGCGTAACCGTTTTTTGGACATAGCCTTATCTAATGGACCTGAGTTTGAACCCGTTGGTTGCCTTGCGGGTTGCCGCCAAAACGCGGTGAAGGATCATCCGGTCAATAGGTGAAGGTACTTATCCATTTGCGTCTGGTTGCATTTGGAGTTGTATATGCTTGCATGTAGTCGAATGGCCGACTGTTTCGGTCTCGACTTCCTCGTGAAATGAGGTCGCTTAACTCTCCGTATTAATGTAATGGGTGTCTCATAGCTAGCTACAATCACCATCAGTTAGCCGTTGAGAGTCCATTTGTTACTACTTTGTGATGCCGAGTATCAAGTCTCCCGGTGGCGGCGAACTACTTGTGTTGGGTAGTGACCAAGTTACAGGGACTGAGAGTTCGCTGATGTTACGTGGAAGACTGGTAACGAGGCATCCGCCTATCAGCCACCCAAAATATTCGACAACAGGTTGTAATCGCGCAGTCGGAATACCTGTTAATGCCTTTAGCTGATTTATTTTCCGTTCATGTATGCCAAGGTTAGATGCAGCCCAGAGTATCAATCTGATGTAATAATGATGCGTAGACTCAACAGTATTTTTTAACGCCTGCGCTAATTTGGGGCGGCCCTGCAATTTTTTAGTTGGCAGGGATTTACGTGATTTTAATCCCTCCGTAATCCGCTTTGCTGTAACCCTAATTGGCATTCCTTCACAGGAATATATTTCTTTTGCCAATTTGAGAATTTCGCCTGCTACATTTTCATCACTTGTACGCGGTTTAGAGGTGAGGTTGTATTTTTTAAGCTTACGACTAGTTTGGCAAGGGTCATTTTTTTTGAGCCATTTTATAAGTTCAAAATGGTCACTGAAAAGTTCTTGGATGTCGTTGTATGTGCAGTGCATAAGTATGTTGTTGAGTCTGGTCCTTTTTTCTTTTAATTCAGAATATGCTTGACTGGTAAAGCCCTTGCTTTGGCATGTGTTGACGTATTCCAAGAAACGGGAGGCATCTTTGAATAGTACAAATATGATTAGGAAGTAGTATTCTAATGTGACACCATTCGAAAGTATTCTGCGTGAAGGGACTACAAGGGTAAGTGAAGTGCCGCTCAATACAGCCTCAGCGTGAACTGCAACTGCGTTTATATCAAGAGCAATTCCTTGATTTAGCCCGAGTTCAATAGCTCGATTGAGTATGGCCTGAGTAATGGATCCTGCCTTGATCGAAGTCTTCTTGCTATTTAATAAATCGTGAATAAACTTAGCGTGCTCCAGCTCTATCGGTGGGGCAGTTGGTTTTATGCTTAATTCGTGTAATGGAGAGTTACTGCATTCATAATACTCGGATGTCGTATGTAGCAAGTGGCTGCGACTGCAGCTACTGCAAGAGTGTTGTAACTGAGTCGAATGTATGTGGCAAAAGTTGATTTTTGGGAAATTGTGCGACCTGTGGACGTAGGCAACCCCATGAAGTTTTATATCATCTCGAATACAGTCTGGGCACATTACGCTAGAATATTTTGTGAATCCGGAACTGCGAGATACACTGTTGCTATGTGGGTAATGGAGAAGCGGATCAAAAGTATGTCCCCAATTGAAGTCTTCAATTAGTACTTCGCTGTCTAGCTTTAATTCAGCGTGCAGTTGTTTTAAAGTGCGGGAGTTATCCACGCGGTGTTTTGGCTTGGATCTACCTTTTGGCGTGCTCATATCACCGAATAAATGACGTAAACGGTTAAATATAGAAATATATAGCTCGTCCGGGAATACTCTAGGGATGTAATGCATTTTTCCGCTATTCGAATGAGTGGAGGTTTATAGTTGCTGTCATTTAAGTTTTGTGGTCAATTTTCGCATCACTTTATTGTGCGGTAAAGTGGCTAATCCGCAGGTTTAAGTTAATGTTCTCTATTCGAGGGTTGTGATGGACACCAGCCGACTATGTCGCCGCTCATTCAGCCTAAAGCTGCGAGATGAAGTATTTTGAAGGGTTATTAAGCAGGGCCAATCGACGTCCCTGCCAGGTTCGAGCTGTGTCGTGCTTTATTGTTTAAGGCCGGGCTGGCGCGAGCGGGAAAACAGCGTTCTGTGTTGTGGATTATTTTTTTTGCTGGGATTCTGGTGGCCTTGAAGGACCCGAATCTACGGGAAGCGTGTGTTAGCCTTTATTGTGTGCATACAAGGGGCGAGGTCGCTGTCATGGACAGGACCTTGCCCCTTTTACATTCAGCTCAGAATTTTTCCGCGATCAACCGCAGTGGATAATTCGGTTCTTTATAACTGCCCGGTTTCTGCCGTTTGGGCAACTTCACGGCTTCCCTCGGAACTTCCTTGTAAGGAATGCGACTGAGCAGGTCGGTGATGATGTTCAGGCGAGCCCGTCGCTTGTCATTCGAGTTGGCCACTAACCACGGGGCATGTTCGGTGTCGGTCATCTTGAACATGTCGTCACGTGCGCGCGAATAGTCATACCAGCGGCTGTAGGACTTGAGATCCATGCCGGTGAGCTTCCAGATTTTGCGTCCGTCCTTGATGCGAGCCTGAAGGCGTCGTGTCTGCTCCTCCGGACTCACTTCCAGCCAGTACTTGATCAGAATGACACCTGAATCGACGATCGCGCGCTCGACTAGAGGGATGGCCTTCAGGAAGCTATCCACTTGTTCCTGGGTGCAGAACCCCATCACCCGCTCCACGCCCGCACGGTTGTACCAACTGCGATCGAAGATCACCACTTCGCCAGCCGCCGGCAGATGCGGCAGGTAGCGCTGCACATACATCTGACTTTTCTCGCGTTCTGTCGGCGCACTGAGTGCAATCACCCGGAAGACCCGCGGGCTCACCCGCTCGGTCAACGCCTTGATGGTCCCGCCCTTGCCAGCACCGTCGCGCCCTTCAAAAACGACGCACACCTTGATGCCCTTGTGTCGCACCCATTCCTGCAACTTGACGGTTTCGACGTGCAGTTCGCGCAGCGCTTTCAGGTAGTCTTTGTTGCTCATTTTCGGACTGTCAGCCATTTGTGGCTTTCGTGCCCGCTTCTTGTCCTTCGCCATGACCAAGACCTCTCTGTCTCCCGGTCATGTCAGACTAGGTCGTTTTCGACGTCGCGCTCAAATTTGAGCCTGACGGTTGCTCTTTTTTTGAATGGAGGACATGCCCGGTGGACCGATTTCAGGAAATGCAGGTCTTCGCAGCCGTTGCCCAGGAACAAGGCTTTTCGGCGGCGGCGCGGCGTTTGGGCATGTCGGCGGCCAGTGTCACCCGTGCAGTGGCGGCGCTGGAAAAACGCATCGGCACGCTGTTGCTGACCCGCACCACGCGCAGCGTGTACCTGAGCGAGGCAGGCCAGCGGTATCTCGAAGATTGCAGGAGGATTCTCGCCGAGGTGCAGGAAGCGGAGGATTCGGCAGCGGGCAGCCACGCCGAGCCCCGCGGGCAACTAACTGTTACGGCGCCAGTATTGTTTGGCGAAATGTTCGTCACCCCAGTGATGGTGGATTACCTGACGCAGTTCCCTGAAGTCTGCATCAATGCGGTGCTGGTTGACCGAGTGATGAGCATGGTAGAGGAGGGGATTGATGTTGCCGTGCGCATTGGTGAGTTACCCGACAGCAATCAGCACGCCATTCGTATCGGAGAAGTACGGCGGGTGATCTGTGGTTCTCCGCGGTTTCTGGCGGCAAACGGCAGGCCTGTACATCCGCAAGATCTGGCGCACGCACCGATCGTTGCAACGTCGGCTATCGGCCAGCAGAGAAGCTGGCCATTTCTGGTTGCAGGCGAGTCATTCAGTGTTCGGCCGGAGCCACGCCTGGTGGTGACGGCGAATCAAGCGGCCGTCAACGCTGCGTGCCTGGGGTTAGGGTTCACCCGTGTCCTGTCTTATCAAGTCTCGAGCAAATTAGCATCGGGCGAGCTGGAAATTGTGCTGGAGGACTTTGAATTGCCGCCATTGCCCATTCATGTGGTGTATCAGGGCGGACGCAATGCCCCGGCGCGGATTCGAAGTTTTGTCGACTACGCGGCGAAAGCGCTGAGGGAACACCCGGCCTTGAACGGCTGAGTATTTATTGCTCAGGCTGAAATAATTGATTGCGTTTGCTGACTATTCTGTCGTTTTGATTGTGGGTGGAAGATGACTTCCATCGCGCTGATCTCCCGAACGGCGCTACCACCCAGTGGAGTCGACCATGCAAGCGATCAAACTTTATAACTTCCCGCGTTCCGGCCATGCGCACCGTGTGGAACTGATGTTGTCCCTGCTGCAACTGCCGACCGAGCTTATCCTGGTCGATCTGGCCAAAGGTGCGCACAAACAGCCGGAGTACCTGGCAATCAACCCGTTCGGACAGGTTCCTGCCATCGACGACCAAGGCGTGGTGCTGGCTGATTCCAATGCGATTCTGGTTTACCTGGCGCAAAAATATGGCAACGGTCGCTGGCTGCCAGCCGACCCGGTTGGCGCGGCGAAGGTTCAACGATGGTTGTCTGTGGCTGCCGGCCCGATTGCCTTTGGTCCGGCCAGGGCAAGACTGATCACTGTATTTGGTGCGGCTTATAACGCTGAAGAGGTGATTGCTTACTCTCACATCTGGCTCAAACAGATCGATCAGGAGCTGGCTGCTTCGCCTTATCTGGTTGGCACCGAACCGACCATCGCCGACGTCGCGGCCTACAGCTACATCGCCCATGCGCCCGAAGGCAATGTGTCGCTCGAAGACTACGCCAACGTACGAGCCTGGCTGACGCGTATCGAAGCCTTGCCTGGTTTTGTCGGTATGCCGCGCACCGTCGTCGGCCTGCAAAAAACTGCCTGATGCTGCGGCCCGACATCGTCGGGCCGTCCACACTGCGCCTGTCGCGCAGAGGAGAAGCCGTTATGGACCGTTCACCTTGGCACGTTGGCGAGAAACAGTTGCAGGCACACGTCGGTGTTGCCGAGCGAATGGAGACGTTGGGTCGTAGGGTGGTTCGCACCGAGATGCCGGACCAGCACCGCACGTTCTATGAGCAACTGCCGTTCATGCTGTACGGCGCAGTGGACGCCGACGGCAACCCTTGGGCCAGCATTCTTGAAGGGCCACCGGGTTTCGCTCACTCGCCCGAGCCGGATGCGTTGCTGTTCAACAGCCTGCCGGGGGCGGATGATCCTGCGCAGTTGGTCGATGGCGCGGCGATCGGTCTGTTGGGGATAGAACTGCATACCCGGCGGCGCAACCGCCTCAATGGTCGCGTCGGTGCCGTAACGGCAAAGGGGTTTGCTGTAACGGTCGAACAGTCCTTCGGCAACTGCCCGCAATACATTCAATTGCGGCAGTTTCGCTCGGTGCCGCTGGCGGATCCGGCGACGCGCATTGCTCAACACCTGAACGGCCTGGATGACGCGGCCAAAGCCGTGATCACCGCCGCCGACACCTTCTTCGTCGCGAGTTATGTGGATATTGATGGCCAGCGTTCAGTGGACGTTTCACACCGTGGCGGCCAGTCCGGTTTCGTACGGGTGGAAGGCAATCGCCTGACCATCCCGGACTTCGCCGGCAACCTGTTCTTCAATACCCTGGGCAACTTGCTGGTCAATCCCCGGGCGGGCTTGCTGTTTATCGATTTCAACTCGGGCGACCTGCTACACCTCAGCGGTCGCGCCGATGTCATCCTTGAAGGCCCGCAGGTCGAAGCTTTCCAGGGCGCAGAGCGTCTCTGGACATTCGAGGTGGAGCAGGTGGTGCGTCGGCCAGCAGCGTTGGCTTTGCGTTGGCGCTTCGACGGCGTATCACCCAACAGTTTGATGACCGGAACGTGGGAGCAGGTCGAGGCCCGTCTGCAAGCCCAGGCGCTGGGTGATCGTTGGCGGCCGCTGCGAGTGGTGCGGATCGAAGCGGAAAGCCACAACATCCGCTCGATCTATCTGGAACCTGCCGATGGCGCGGGGTTGCCGGTGTTTCAGGCGGGGCAGCATTTGCCACTGCGATTCAACATTGGCGGTGAGGTGCATATCCGCACTTACAGCCTGTCGAGCGCGCCGTCCGACGACTTCTTCCGCATCAGCGTGAAACGTGAAGGGCTGGTGTCTTCGCACCTGCATGAGCAGGTGCGAGTCGGTGATCTGCTGGAAGCCCGCGCGCCGCAGGGGCACTTCACGGTGGCAACCCATGAACGTCGGCCGTTGGTGTTGCTGGCCGCCGGTGTAGGTATTACACCGTTGCTGTCGATGGTGCGGGAGGTGGTGTATCAAGGCCTGCGCACCCGGCACATTCGGCCTACATGGTTTTTCCAGAGTTCACGCACGCTGGCCGATCAACCGTTTCGTCCCGAGCTGGATCGCTTGCTCGAGAGTGCAGGTGAGGCGGTGCGGGTGCTGCGTCTGCTCAGTCAGCCGGAGGCCGATGCTCACGAGGGCGAAGACTTTGATATGACGGGACGGATCGACACGGCTTTACTCCAGTCCATGCTCGAAGTGGAGGACTACGATCAGCTGGACTTTGTCCTCTGCGGCCCGGGCAGTTTTACCCAAGGGCTGTACGACAGCCTTCGAGGACTGGACATCCGTGACAGCAGGATTCACGCCGAGACCTTCGGCCCGTCGACCTTGCGTCGCCAGCCAGACCCCGACGCGGTGGTCATCGAGCAACCGCCCGCCGCAACCACCTCGGTGCCGGTGGTGTTCCAGCGCTCGGCCAAAGAAGCTCGCTGGCAACCCGATGGCGGCAGTTTGCTGGAGTTGGCGGAAAGCCGCGGCTTGCGTCCGGAATTCAGTTGCCGCGGCGGTTCCTGCGGGACCTGCAAGACTCGCCTGGTCAGCGGCCAAGTGAATTATCCACAGCCGCCAGCGGAGGTTCCGGACGAAGGAAGCGTCCTGATTTGTTGTGCGATTCCGGCACAAGGCTCGCAGCCTTTGGTGCTCGACCTGTAGCATCTGACGGACGCTGCCTTCAGCAGCGACAAAGGATGCTTTATGGTTTTTCTCGCTCGCCTGTCGGGCTTTCTAGTGATGGTGGCGCTGCTTGCCGGTTGTGAACGACAGGACGCGCCGCCGCTTGATCAGCAACTCTACGTCTGGCAACGGCAATGGACGCCGGCCCACGAAGCTGCACTCAAAGACAGCCGCGCGGACTTTTCCACGCTACGAGTGCTGGCCTTGCAGGCTTTTCCCCGGGCGGGTTGGAGCCGGGCGAGAATCGACGCGGCGTTGCTCAAACAGGATGGCCGGCCGCTGATCGCGGTGATTCGTCTCGATGGCCAGCTCAAGTCGCTGGACCAGGACGAAGTCGCCGCGCAGATCCAGCAGGTGCTTGGTGATTGGCAAGCGCAGGGGCTGATCCTCGCCGGTGTGGAAATCGACCACGATGCCGGCAGCGTCCGGCTACCGGCCTATCGGAAATTTCTCACGGCTTTGCGTGCGATTCTTCCCGCCTCCATGCCGCTCAGTATTACGGCATTACCCGCCTGGCTCGACAGCCCTGAACTGCCGGCGTTGTTATCCACAGTCGATAGCAGCGTGTTGCAGGTGCATGCGGTGAGCGATCCGCGCCGGGGCTTGTTTGACCCGGATCAGGCGCAAAAATGGGCGAAGGCCTGGAGCCGCATCACTTCGAAACCTTTTTATCTGGCGCTGCCGGCTTATGGCGTGGCGCTGTTGCCGCAGACCGGCGGTGCACCGCTGGTGGAGAGCGAAGTACCGGTTGAACGCGGCGGCGAGCGTCGGGAGTTGCTGGCCGATCCACAGCAACTTCGCACGCTGGCCACTGAATTACGCCACGATCCGCCGGCACATCTGGCCGGCCTGATCTGGTTTCGCTTGCCCCTGGCCAATGATCGCCGGGCCTGGAGCCTGACGACCTTGGGCGCCGTAGCCCGCGGTGACACACTCGACAGTCGCCTGACGCTGAAACTCTCGGCGCAGGATGGCCTCTATGACGTCAGCATCAGCAATCAAGGCAACCTCGACAGCGTCTGGCCCGAGCGTCTGACGCTCGCGGTGCGGGGCTGTGATGGCGCCGATGCCCTGGCCGGTTATGCGTTGCAACGGAACCCGGATCTGCTTACCTTCACCCGCCTGCGCGACGGACGAATACCGGCCGGCGGGCAGCGCGCCATCGGTTGGGCGCGTTGCACACACATTGATCAAGGAGGTTCGAATGTTCACCCGTAACTGGCCCCGCCATTTGCTCTGCCTGAGCCTCAGCTTGCCCCTGGGTTCGGCATTGGCCTGCGGGCCGGATTTCCCCATGCGCCTGCTCGACAACCGGGGGCAGTCGCTGGCGGAGCTGCCGGAAGGCAACTTCCAGTTCGAGATCAATCGTCTCGGGCATGCGATTGCGGGTCTGAAGAACGTCACCGAAGTCGTCTACAGCAGCATGGACGCGTCCGACTACGCCGAGCAGCGGGACAAGGCCGAGCAGGCCGGTTTGACCGTGGAGCAGCAAGCGCAGGTAACACAGTTGCGCAGTTTGACCGATGCTCATCAGGTTGAAGCACAGGGCGCTACTCTGCCGACGGAACTCGTGCTCTATCTGGCGGGCGCCGTGGCGTTCAACGCGGGTGACCATGGATTGGCCGCCGAGTACTTCCAGAAAGTGCTGGCGCTGCCGGCGGATCAACGCGCGCTGCGCAGTACCTGGGCCGCGTATTCGCGGGGCCGCGCTTTGTTTGCCATGAGCGCTGAAGCGGGCGCAACGCCTGACCTGCTGGCGCAATCGCGCAAAGCCTTCGAGCAGACTCGGCAGCTGAGCATTGACGGTTTCAGCGACCCGCTGGAACTGGGCGTCGCCAGCCTCGGCGAAGAAGCGCGCGTGACGCGTACGGCGGGCGATTGGAACCGTGCCATTGAGCTTTATGCCACGCAAAACCTCCACGGTTCAGCGGTGGGTTACACCTCGCTGAAACTGTTGGTGGCGGATCTGGCGGCGATGCCTGACGAGCAACTGGCTGTATTGCTGAAGGGGAAACCCGTGCAGCAACTGGTCACGGCGTCCCTGATCAGCCGATTGGGTTGGTCATTTGGTGATCAACCACCCACCGAACAAAAACTGATCAAGTTGCTGCAGGCCAGCACCCGCGGCAGTCTGGATAACGCCGATCGACTGGCAGCGATGAATTATCAACAGGGCGACTACGCCAGCGCCAAGGCTTTCCTCGAACACGCTGGCGACGGTGGCCTGGCGTGGTGGCTGCGGGCGAAACTGGCGATGCGCGAGGGCGATAAAACCGCCGCCGCCGCGGCGTACGCCAAAGCGGCCCAGGCCTTTCCCCAGAATGAATCCTGGGGTGAGCGGCGAACCCCGGACTGGGACTTCGAATCGCTTCAGCCCAAGTGCCGGGTCGAAGGCGAAAGTGCAATCCTGGCGTTGCAACGCGGGGATTATCTGCAGGCGTTCGATCAGCTTTATCGCAGCAACGATATTTACTGGTTTGACGCCGCAACCGTCGCCGAGCGTGTGCTGACCGTCGATGAGCTCAAGCAATACGTCGACACTCAGGTGCCGGCACCGCCGTCGCTGACTCAGCAGGATCGGGATAACTATGTGCCGTTGCCGGTGGCGGCGAAGTTGCGCAATTTGCTCGGGCGACGGTTGTTGCGTGAAGAGCGTTACGAAGCAGCGCCTGTGTATTTCGACAACGCCGAACTGCAAGCCAAGGCCAAGTGGTACGCAGAATTGCGCCACGACGCCGAATCGAAATGGTGGCCGACCAAACGGGCGTTCGCTTACTTCCACGCCGCCACACTGGCCCGTTTCGATGGAATGGAGCTGTTGGGCTACGAGATGTCACCGGATTACGCCACCTTCGGTGGCAACTACAGTCTTGAAAGCTCCGAACTCAAGGTCGGCCCACTAGTGGCTGAAGAGGAGGTCAAGCGTCAGCAGGCCAGCGCGGCGCAACCCGATCAGCGTTACCACTATCGTTATGTCGCCAATGCATTGGCCAGTCGCGCCGCCGATCACTTGCCTCATACCAGTCAGGCCTTTGCGGCTGTGCTGTGTGCGGCGACAGGGTGGAACACTGATCAGGAGCAGAAAAGTGCCTTCTATCAACGCTACGTCAAAGAAGGTCCCTACGTGGATTGGGCGCTTTTCTTCGGCGAGCGATGCCCTTATCCAGACTTCCAGAACGCAGACAAACGTTACGTCACCCAGGCGTTGAGTCCGATCCGGGCAACGCTACGGCCTTACAAAAAATGGCTGGAAATAGGCGGTATCGTGCTGTTTACAGGCGTCGCCCTGTTGTTGATCAATCGTCACAAGCGTAAGGCGCGCCAGTAATCAGGCCTGTTGAACAAAGGTCAGTCGCACTGCGAAGCCAATCAGCAGGCAGCCAAACAACCATTGCTGGAAGCGCTGGGCCGAAGGACTGCGTTGCAGCCAGCGGCCAAGTGCGGCGCCCGCCAAAGCGTAGGTGCTGTCGAACAACAAACCGACACCGACCAGCACCACGCCCAGGGTCGCGAATTGTGCGAGCACCGGCCCTGCGTGCGGATCGATGAACTGCGGCAACAGCACCGAGCAGAACAACAGTGCCTTGGGGTTAAGCAGGTTGGTCAGTAATCCGCGCCGGATCGCTTCGCGCCAACGTGGTTTTCCACAGGCTGCCTCTGCACCGTTCAGGTTCGGCAGCAGAGTGGTTCGCAAGCATTGAATGCCGATCCACAACAGGTACGCGGCTCCCGCCAGGCGCACCACATCGAAGGTCCAGGGCGCAGCCTTGAACAGTGCCGCCAGCCCCAATGCCGCCAGTAACACGTGACAGCCCCGTGCGATGCCCAAACCCACGGCCGTCGCCAGCGCCGCGCCTTTGCCTTGGCGTGCGCCAGTCTGCAGCAGCAGAATCATGTCCGGGCCCGGCAACAGGTAAACCACCGCCAGTGCCATGAAAAACAGCCAGAGTCCTGCCACGATGCACCCCCCGATTCGTTGTCGATTCTGTAGGGTCAGTCTAGGGCTGAAGGGCAGGGCAGGTGGTTGCGTAGTTTGCTTCTAAATAGTCTTTGGTTGGCATAACCTGCCATTCAATGACCACTGAACCATCAGGATCTGCCAAAGATGAAACTGGATGCCTACGACCGCAAGATTCTCGCAGCCCTGCAACGGGATGGCCGGTTGAGCAACGTGCAACTGGCGGACGAGATCGGTCTGTCTGCATCGCCTTGCTTGCGTCGGGTACGAATGCTTGAAGAAGCCGGGGTGATTCGCGGCTATCAGGCCAATCTGGATCGCGATGAAGTCGGGCTTGGGCTGACGGTGTTTGTCGGGGTCAAGGTTGAGCGCCACAACGATGAGCAGGCCGAGGCTTTTCGTCTGGCCGTGACGGCGTTACCCGAGGTGATTTCGGCGTTTCTGGTGTCAGGGGAATCGGATTTTTTGCTGCAGGTGGTGGTGCCGGATCTGCGTGCGTACGACCGTTTTCTCACCGGGCGATTGCTGAAATTGCCGGGCGTGAGTGACATCCGCAGCAACTTTGCGATTCACACGGTGAAAACGCCGGGGGCGTTGCCTTTGGAGCATTTGCCGCTTTAGACCGAGTTGCCCCCATCGCGAGCAAGCCCGCTCCCACATTAGATCGGTGGTGTTCACAAATAACGTGCTCACAGCAGATCTAATGTGGGAGCGGGCTTGCTCGCGAAGGCGGTCGACCGGCCCCGACACATCTCCAACCTTACATCTGCGTAGCCATCCCCTCCACATTCATCGCCGCCTGACGCAACGCCTCGGAACGCGTCGGATGAGGGTGACAAGTCAGCGCAATGTCTTCCGCGGAGGCGCTGAATTCCATGGCCACGCAATATTCGCCAATCATTTCGCTGACACTCGGGCCCACCAGGTGCACACCGAGAATTTCATCGGTGCGCTCGTCGGCCAGCACTTTGGCGAAGCCTTCGGTCTCGTGGTTGATCTTCGCCCGGCTGTTGGCGGTGAACGGGAATTTGCCGACCTTGTACGCGCGGCCTTCAGCCTTGAGTTGCTCTTCGGTCTTGCCGACGCTGGCCAGCTCCGGTCGGGTGTAAATGACGTTGGGAATCAGGTCGTAATTGACCTCGCCGGCCTTGCCGACGATCTGCTCGACACAGGCCATGGCTTCATCTTCAGCCTTGTGTGCGAGCATCGGCCCGGACGTGACATCACCAATGACCCACACGCCTGGCACTTCGGTGCGATGGCCCTTATTAGCGAGCATGCCGCGTTTATCCGTAGTGAGTCCGACGTTCTCCAGGCCCAGGCCCTGGGTGTAGGGCCGGCGCCCGATGGCCACCAGCACGTAATCGGCTTCCAGCAACTCGGCGGTACCGCCGGCCGCCGGTTCAACGCTGAGTTGCACGCCTTTTGCCGAGGTGGTGGCGCTGGTGACTTTCGAACTCAGCTTGAAACTGATGCCTTGCTTGCTCAATGAGCGTTGAAGGGTTTTGCCTGTTTCAGCGTCCACACCGGGGCAGATCCGGTCGAGAAATTCGACCACCGTCACCTGTGCGCCCAAGCGTCGCCACACCGAACCCAATTCCAGGCCAATGACCCCGGCGCCAATCACCACCAGATGCTTGGGCACTTCGGACAAGGAAAGCGCACCTGTGGAATCGAGGATGCGTTGGTTGTCGATCTCTACGCCGGGCAGGGGAGTGGGTTCCGAACCCGTGGCAATGATGATGTCCTTGGCGCTCAGCTCGGTTTTACCACCCTGGCTATCCGTTACCTTGACTTTGCCCGGGCCGTCGATATGCCCCCACCCCTTGAGCCAGTCGACCTTGTTTTTGCGAAACAGGAACTCGATGCCCTTGGTCAGCCCGGTCACGCTTTCATCCTTCTGTTTCATCATTTGCGCAAGGTTGAGCGTGGGTTTGACCTCGATCCCCAGGTTGGCAAATTCCGCGCCCATGGCTGCATCGTACAGTTCGGAAGCATGCAACAGCGCCTTGGACGGCATGCATCCGACGTTCAGGCAGGTACCGCCCAGGGTGGCGCGGCCTTCGACGCAAGCGGCTTTGAGGCCCAACTGGCCGGCGCGGATTGCTGCGTTGTAACCACCGGGGCCTCCGCCCAGAATCACGACGTCATAGCTGCTCATGTATTTGCTCCTGGATTGAATGGGAATCGGGCTGGATAAACGTAGCTCGCAGGTAAAATTACGAGCGTAATATGTGCGCTTCTCGGTCTTTCGGTCAAGGCTTCAGCCAAGCGACAGGTCGAGCATCTTTAGATAGAGCGATTTAGTACAAAAATTTCACGACTTTCGTTATATCGTAACGAATTGCGACTTGAGCAAAGAAAAATACTGGGGTGGTATGCAAGTCGATCTCGAGGTTGAGGGAGCAGCGGTAGCCGGGTTGCCGCGCTTTCAACAGGCAGTCTTTCAAGGGCGACGATTGCGACAGTTGGCAATCGGCCTTGGCGCGCTCGCAGCGACAGGGTTGGTGCTGGCGTTTTTTGTCGGGCTGTTTGTGCCGCAGTCGTTTTGGCCGGCGTTGCTGGTCAATCAGAGCGCCGGTCTGCTAGTACTGATCGCCGGGCTGCAATCGGCGTGGTGGGTGGCGCAATGGCGCGCACGGGCGATGAATCCCCCGGCGCTGCCGGTGGAAATCGAAGTCGCTGACGCTCCGGTGGGCTGGTATGAACAACTGCTGGAGCGGATCAGCCAACGATCGACGCGGATGCTGGTGCAGATCGGCGCACCGACGCTGTGGCTCGGTGGCTGGGCGTTGTTGGCGCTGTTCAGCATCAACCAGATCTGGAACCTCGCGCTACCGCCTGCCGCGCCAGGCTTTTCGGCAAATATCGGCGCTGCATTGTCGTTGCTGCTGGCTTTCGGTTTGCTGGTGCTGGAGCGGCAGCTTGCCCAGGAAAACGTGGCCCAGTGGCCTGAAGCAGGGCAGTTGGGACAGCTGACTCGCGTGGCAATCATCAGTCTTGTGTTGAGCGCATTGTGTCTGTTGTTCGGTAATGAAGTGTCGGTCTGGCCGGTTCGGCTGGCGGTGCTGATCGGGTTGCTGCCGGGGCTCGTCGCGGTCGAACTGTTGCTGCGTGCAGTGCTGTCATTGTTCAGTCCCCGGCGCGAACAACTGGAGCCTGCGTTGCTCGCCCGAAGCTTCGTCGCCGACATGCTGCGCTGGCCGCCACAACCCCTATTGGCGTTGCAGCATGAATTGCATAACCGCTTCGGCATCGATCTGCGGCAAATCTGGGCGTTCACCTACATGCGTCGCGCGTTGGTGCCGGTGCTGGCGGTGGTTGCCATTGTCGGTTGGTCGCTGACCGGCATTCACGAAATACCCCTGCAAGGGCGGGGCATTTATGAGCGTTTCGGCAAACCGGTGGAGGTGTTCGGTCCCGGCTTGCACGCGGGTTTGCCGTGGCCGCTGGGTCGAGTGTTGAGTGTCGAGAACGGCGTGGTCCATGAGTTGGCCACGAGTGTGGGCGAAGCGGCAGCACCCATTGCGGCGGCGCCCGCTGAAGGTCCGGCGCCGGCAGTTGCCAATCGTTTGTGGGACGCCAGCCATGTAAATGACAAATCCCAGGTCATCGCCAGCAGCCGTGCCGACAAGCAGAGCTTCCAGATCGTCAACATGGACGTGCGGTTCGTTTACCGCATCGGCCTGTCGGATCAAGCCGCGTTGGCCGCGACCTACAACAACGCCGATGTAC
Organism: Pseudomonas sp. SJZ080; assembly: GCF_007828295.1. Taxonomy (NCBI): domain Bacteria; kingdom Pseudomonadati; phylum Pseudomonadota; class Gammaproteobacteria; order Pseudomonadales; family Pseudomonadaceae; genus Pseudomonas; species Pseudomonas sp. SJZ080. Next base: position 20,949 of record NZ_VIUK01000038.1, on the reverse strand, counting down.
CGGCGCTGATCCGCAGCACCGCCAGCCGGATTCTGGTTCACGATTTCGCCTCGCGAACCCTCGACGGTTTGCTCGGTGAGGACAGGGTAGGGCTCGCCGAAGAGATTGGCCGCGCGGTGCAGGCGGACCTGCAAACACTTGGCAGTGGCGTGGAAATTCTCGCGACCGTGGTCGAGGCGATTCATCCACCGGCCGGCGCGGCCAATGCTTATCACGGCGTGCAAGCGGCACAGATCGGCGCCCAGACGCTGATCTCACGCGAACGCGGCGCAGCCGCAGAGGCGACCAATCAGGCGCAATTGCAGGCCAGCGTCGCTCGCGATCAGGCGACGGCCAACGCTCGTGAAATCAATGCAGCTGCGCAAGCAGCCGATCTGAAATTCAGCGCCGAGCAAAAAGCCTATGCCAGCGCCGGCCAGGCGTTCGTGCTGGAGCAGTATTTCAGCCAGCTTTCCCAGGGACTGGCCAACACCCGGTTGCTGGTGCTCGATCATCGTTTGGGCGGCAGCAACAACGCGCCGACCATCGACCTCCGAACGTTCACGCTGCCGGCTGACCCCGCGCCGTCGCGTCAAACTGCTCAGCCAGGAGCTGCCAAATGAGCCAGTCGCACACACACGATCATGCTGATCACGCCGGGCACGATCACGACCATGGCGGGCATCACCACGGGCATCACCATCATCACCACGGCGATCCGCAGGAAGCCGGTCCCTTCCCGTGGCGGCGCATGGGCTGGGCGGCGTTGCTGGTGGCGTTTGCCATCGCGGCGGCGAGCCTGGTGCAAGTGCGTTCCGGCGAAGCCACGGTCATCACGCGCTTCGGCAATCCTTCGCGGGTGTTGTTGGAGCCGGGGTTGGGCTGGCGCTGGCCCGCACCTTTCGAAGCGGCGATCCCTGTCGATTTGCGTCTTCGCACTACGTCGAGTGGGTTGCAGGATGTGGGCACACGTGACGGTTTGCGCATCATCGTTCAGGCTTACGTGGCGTGGCAGGTTCAAGGTGATCCGGACAATGTGCAGCGCTTCATGCGCGCGGTGCAGAATCAGCCGGATGAAGCGGCGCGGCAGATTCGTACTTTTGTTGGCTCTGCACTGGAAACCACGGCCAGCAGTTTCGATCTGGCGAATCTGGTAAACACCGACGCCAACCAAGTGCACATTGCTGACTTTGAAGCGCAACTGCGCCAGCAAATCGATCAGCAGTTGTTGACCACGTATGGCGTTCGCGTGCTGCAAGTCGGCATCGAGCGTTTGACCTTGCCGTCGGTAACCCTGACCGCCACGGTCGATCGCATGCGCGCCGAGCGTGAAACAATCGCCACCGAACGCACGGCGATCGGTAAGCGTGAAGCGGCACAAATCCGCTCTGCCGCCGAGCGTGATGCGCGAATCGTTCAGGCCGATGCCACTGTTAAATCCGCTGACATTGAAGCCCAGTCCCGGGTCGAAGCCGCGCAGATTTACGGACGTGCCTACGCCGGATCACCGCAGCTGTATAACTTGCTGCGCTCCCTCGACACCTTGGGCACCATCGTTACACCTGGCACCAAGCTGATTCTGCGCACCGACGCTGCGCCGTTTCGGGTGCTGGTTGACGGTCCGCCGACGCTCGATACCAAGTCCGGGTCGCAGCCATGAGTTTGGTTCCACGTGGAACAAATGAGTTGAGCAGCCCCTGGATTCAGGCCGGGAGATTGGCGTTTCTCGCGCTGTATGCGGTGACGGTATTGGCCGCCTTGGCGTGGGCGTTTTCCAATGTTCGGCAAATCGATCCGCAGAATCGTGCGGTGGTGTTGCACTTTGGCGCGCTGGATCGCATTCAGAATGCCGGCCTGCTGTTGGCGTGGCCGCGCCCGTTCGAGCAGGTCATTTTGTTGCCAGCCGCCGATCGGGTGATCGAGCGGCGGGTGGAAAATCTGTTGCGCAGTGATGCCGCGTTGCAGGCGGACCGGGTCGCCACATTCGCCACGCCGCTTAGTGATGCTCTCGCGGGGTCCGGTTATTTGCTGACCGGTGACGCCGGTGTGGTGCAACTGGATGTGCGGGTCTTTTACAAGGTCACCGAACCTTATGCGTTCGTGCTTCAAGGTGAACATGTGCTGCCGGCACTGGATCGACTTGTGACTCGCAGTGCCGTGGCGCTGACGGCTGCCCGTGATCTGGACACCATCCTGGTGGCGCGACCGGAGCTGATCGGCGCGGGTAGCCAGGCGGCCGAAAGACGTGAGCGCCTGCGTGGAGATCTGGTGCAGGGCATCAATCAGCGACTGGCTGATCTCGCGGCGACCGGGCAGGGCCTGGGAATCGAAGTGGCGCGCGTCGATGTGCAATCGAGTTTGCCGGGACCGGCAGTCAACGCCTTCAACGCGGTGCTGACGGCAAGTCAGCAAGCCGATAAAGCCGTGGCAAACGCACGCACCGAGGCCGAGAAACTCACCCAGACCGCCAATGAACAAGCCGACCGCACGTTGCAGGTTGCCCACGCTCAAGCGAGTGAACGGCTGGCCAAAGCGTCCGCCGACACGGCCACCGTATTGAGTCTGGCCAAGGCGCAACAACAGGGTACCGACCCGCAAATGCTGCTGCGCCTCTACCGCGAGCGCATGCCGAAAATTCTCGGTCAGGCCGGCTCGGTGACCACGGTCAATCCGAAAGACGATTCCCGCCTGATCATTCAGGGAGCTGCACAATGACCGCGCAAACCGCCGCCGCACCGAGTCTGTTGTCTTCGGCCGAACAACGCAGCGCCGCCCGCCAGTTGACCCTGGCCATGCTTGCATTGGGTTTGTTGGCGCTGGGTTTGATCTGGCGCTGGGTATCGCCGGAGCAGACCGGTGTCAGTCAATTGCTGTTGGGTTTTGCCTCATTGCTGGTGGCCGTTCCGGTGATGCGCTCGGCCTGGTACAGCTTGCGTTACCCGAGCTTGCACGGGATCACGGACCAATTGATTGCCCTGGCCATGCTCGGTGCCTGGGCGACCGGTGATCTGCTGACCGCTGCGTTGCTGCCGATCATCATGATCTTCGGCCACGTACTGGAAGAGCGCAGCGTGATCGGTTCCCAGGAAGCGATTCACGCATTGGGCAAACTGACGCGCAGCCATGCGCGCAAGATTCAGGCAGACGGCTCTATCGTCGAAGTCGACAACGGCACGCTCAAGGCTGGTGACCGGGTAGAAGTTCGCGCTGGCGACCGAGTCCCGGCCGATGGTCGTGTGCTCTCCGGTCAGGCGAGTCTCGACACGGCTTCGATCACTGGCGAGTCGGTGCCGGTGGAGGCGGGTGTTGGCATGTCCGTGTTCGGCGGGGCGATCAACCTCGACGGGCTGCTGCGTATCGAAGTGACGCGTACGGGCAGCGAATCGACCCTAGGCAAAGTCATCGCACTGATGCAAAGCGCCGAGCGATCCAAACCGCCGATCACCCGATTGCTGGAACGCTACGCTGGCAGCTACATGGTGTTGGTGTTGCTGCTCGCCGCCGTCACCTGGTTCATTACCAACGATGCCCAGGCGATGCTTGCGGTGTTGGTGGCGGCTTGTCCGTGTGCGTTGGTGTTGTCGGCACCGGCCACGGCGATTGCCGGGGTGGCGGTTGCCGCTCGCCACGGGATTCTGATTCGCAGTTCGGCGTTTCTTGAGGAGCTGGCAGACCTGACCTCGCTGGTGGTCGACAAGACCGGGACGCTGACCTTCGGCACCTTGCGCCTGCAATCCATCGACAGCCCGCTGGAAGATCGCAGTCACGTATTGAAACTCGCCGCCAGCCTCGGCTCTGCCAGCAGTCACCCGGTCAGTCGCGCACTCGCCGGGTTGGTCACTCAGGAACATTTTGTGTTGCTCTCGAACATTCACGAACGGCAAGGGCTGGGCATGGTGGCGATGACGGAGCAGGGCGAAGCGGCACTCGGCCGGCCAGAGTTGTTTGCTCAATTGGGTATTCCCACATCAGCCGTTCCCGAACACGATGGCCCGATTGCCGGGCTGGCGCTCAATGGAGCGTTTCTCGCCTGGCTGTTGCTGGCGGACAGCGTCAAACCTGAAGCGCGTTTCGCCTTGAACGAGTTGCGAGAGCTCGGGCTGGGCCGGCAGCTGTTGCTCACTGGTGATCGCCAGAGTGTCGCCAATACCTTGGCGGGAGACGTCGGGATCGTCGATGTCGAGGCCCAGGCCTTGCCCGAGGACAAACTCAATCGCGTGCTCAAGGAGATCGACAGCGGCTTTCGGCCGATGGTGGTCGGTGACGGCATCAATGATTCGCTGGCTCTCAAGGCCGGCGTGGTCGGCGTTGCCATGGGGGCGGGCGGTGCGGATATTGCCTTGGCGTCCGCCGACATCGTGCTGATCGGCAGTGACCTGCGTCGGCTCGGTACCTGCGTGCGTTTGAGTCGCCAGTGCCGGAACACGTTGCAGGTCAACGTGATCATCGGTCTGGGCTGGACGTTGGCAATTGTGGCCTTCGCCGCATTCGGCTGGCTCGGCGCGGCGGGGGCGATGATCGCGGCGTTGCTGCATAACCTCAGTACTTTGCTGGTGCTGGGAAACGCCGGGCGGCTGCTGCGCTTTCAGGAGCCATTGCTCAAGCTGAAGGACGATATTTGAGGGATTGAACTTTTGAGAACTGTGCGCCCGATTCGTAGTCATCTAGGGTAAGGGCAATCATTTCTGTGAATTTGCGACGGGTTGGTTTGAACGTTGCGGGTCATAGAAAGGGGCTATGAAATCGATAGCCTGCTATTTTTCAAGGATGGTCTAACCTCACAGCAGACGTCTGAAACAAGGGGGATATTCCATGCTCGCGCAACTTCCACCGGCCTTACAGAATCTGCAGCTACCGTTACGCCTGCGACTCTGGGACGGCCATGAATTCAATCTGGGGCCGACGCCCAGCGTCACGATTGTGGTCAAGGACCCACAAATGGTTACCCAGTTCACCCATCCAAGCCTGGACGCGCTCGGAGCGGCGTTTGTCGAGGGCAAACTCGAGCTCGAAGGTTCCATCAGCGACGTGATTCGCGTGTGCGATGAATGGAGTCAGGCATTGTTGAGCGAGGACGACGACAACCAGCCTGTGCGCACCGTCCACGACAAGGAAACCGACGCCAAGGCGATTTCCTATCACTACGACCTTTCCAACGCGTTTTATCAGCTGTGGCTCGACAGTGACATGGCGTATTCCTGCGCCTATTTCGAGACCGGCAGTGAAACCCTGGAACAGGCCCAGCAAGCCAAATTCCGTCATCTGTGTCGCAAGTTGCGCCTGCAACCTGGCGAATATCTGCTGGATGTCGGCTGTGGTTGGGGCGGCCTGGCGCGTTATGCGGCGCGGGAGTTTGGCGCGAAAGTGTTCGGCATCACGCTCAGCAAAGAGCAACTGGCGCTGGCCCGTGAACGGGTGAGCGCTGAAGGCCTGGACGATCAGATTGAACTGCAACTGCTCGACTACCGCGATCTGCCTCAGGACGGGCGCTTCGACAAGGTGGTCAGTGTCGGCATGTTCGAACACGTCGGCCACGCGAACCTGGCCGAGTACTGCAAAACCTTGTTCGGCGCGGTGAAAGAGGGCGGTCTGGTGATGAACCACGGGATCACCGCCAAGCATACCGATGGCCGTCCGGTGGGGCGCGGTGCCGGTGATTTCATCGAGAAGTATGTGTTCCCCAACGGCGAGCTGCCGCACCTGTCGATGATTTCTGCCGAGATCAGTGAAGCGGGGCTGGAGATCGTCGATGTCGAGAGTCTGCGCCTGCACTACGCGCGCACTCTGGATCACTGGAGTGAGCGTCTGGAAGACAATCTGGAAGCTGCCGGCAAGCTCGTGCCTGAGCAGGCGTTGCGCATCTGGCGGCTGTACCTGGCGGGATGCGCTTATGCGTTCGCCAAGGGCTGGATCAACCTGCACCAGATTCTCGCGGTGAAAGCGCACCCCGATGGCAGCCATGAACTGCCATGGACCCGTGACGACATCTACAACCCTTAAAGTATCGGGGAAATAAGCCGGGCGATCCGCATGCCGACCTGCTGCAGGCGGTGGGTCTCCCGGCTTTCTTCTTTGGCGACTTCGTGGGCCTGTGCGAAATCGTCGTTGAGCATCTGTTCCACTTCGCCGGCAAACACGCTGTCGACCGTCAGTAACATCACTTCGAAATTCAGCCGGAACGAACGGTTGTCCAGATTGGCGCTGCCGATGGCGCTGATTTCGCTGTCGATCAACACCACTTTCTGATGCAGGAAACCGGGTTCGTAGCGGAACACCCGCACGCCGGCGCGTACCGCTTCGAAGGCGTACAGGCTGGAGGCGGCGTAGACGATCCGATGGTCGGGCCTCGACGGCAGCAGAATTCGCACATCGACACCTCGCAGCACCGCCAGCCGTAACGCCGCGAACACTGCTTCGTCGGGGATGAAATAGGGGCTGGTTATCCACACCCGTTCCGTCGCTGCGTGGATGGCTTCGACAAAGAATAGTGAACAGGTTTCGTAGGAGTCTGCGGGGCCGCTGGCAAGCAATTGGCAGAGCACGCCGTCGTCCGGATAAACGTCCGGCAGTATCAACGGCGGCAACGACCGCGCTGCCCAGAACCAGTCTTCGGCGAAGGATTCCTGCATGCACGCCACCACCGGCCCGCGCACGCGAACGTGGGTATCGCGCCATGGCGCCAGAGGTGGTTTCTCGCCCATGTATTCGTCGCCAACGTTGTGTCCGCCGACGAAACCGAGCACACCGTCGACCACGACGATCTTGCGGTGGTTACGAAAGTTGACCTGAAAGCGATTGAGCCAGCCGCTGCGCGTCGCGAACGCTTTGACCTCGACACCCGCCTCGCGCAACGGCTGCACGTAACTGTGGGGCAGGGAGTGGCTGCCGATGCGATCGTACAGCAGATAAACGGCAACGCCTTCCGCGGCTTTTTTCAACAGCAGGGTTTGCAGGCGCTGGCCGAGGCGGTCGTCGTGGATGATAAAGAACTGGATCAGCACGGCTTCCTTGGCATGGCTGATGGCTTCGAAAATCGCCTCGAAAGTGTCCGGGCCATTGATCAGCAGGCGGACCTCATTGTTGGCCAGGCACGGCATGCGTCCCAGCTTCGGCATCGCTCTTAATGATGCGTAAGCGTTGGAGGCGCGTGCGGTCAGCGCCTCTTCGACCCAGGGCCGCCAGTTCAACTCGGAGATGGCCTTGCGCATTTCCTCGTTGGCCTGTCGCCGCGCCTTGATGTAGCCATCGAAGGTGCTGCGGCCGAAGACCAGGTACGGGATAAGCGTGAGGTAGGGAATGAACAGCAACGACAGGGCCCAGGCGATCGAGCCCTGGGCGGTCCGAACGGTCAATACGGCATGGATGGCGGCGATCAGCCCTAACGAGTGCAGCAGCGCGATCAGATAACCGAAAACATGCGGTCCAAAATAATCCATGGGGCAGCCTTGCTCCTGAAGATTCAATGCTTAACAGACCATGTTCCGTGCAGAATGTCGCTATTTAATTGGTCCATGAACCGAAGCCTGTGGCTGACGTCTAACAGCCACTACTGATCAGGAGTTACACGATGAACGTTCGTCTGCTGGGTTTGGCCGTGGCTTTTGGTTTGGCTCTTCCTGTGGCCGCTCAGGCGCAGATGCTGCAGCCGGGCTTGTGGGAATTGACCTCGAGCAACATGAAGGTCGATGACCAGAACATGCCGGATTTGCAATTGATCCTCGGCCAGATACAAAGTCAGATCACCCCCGAACAGCGTGCGCAGCTGGAGAAGCAGGGCATCACGATGGGTGGCAAGGGGATCCGCGCTTGCCTGACGCCGGAGCAGGTGAAGAGCGACAACATTCCGCTGACGGATCCGCAATCGGGCTGCAAGCAGGAAATCACCGAGCGCACCGGCAACCAATGGAAATTCCGCTTCAGCTGCCCGAAAGCGCAGGGCGCGGGTGTGGCTACTTTCTTGAGTGATCGTGAGTTCACCACCAAGGTGAATGGCACGTTCAACGCTACGGGCCTTCAGCAGAAGGGTAGCCTTGATACTCGCGCTGTCTGGTTGGGGCAGGATTGCGGGACTGTTAAGCCAAGGGCCTAAAAGCTTCGCGAGCAAGCCCTGCTCCTACAGGGATGGCGTAAATCCTGTAGGAGCGAGGCTTGCCCGCGAAGGCGTCACTTCAAACACTGGCAATCCCTATGGACCTCAGCCAATTGCACACTGCATCAACCGCCATCCTGCCAAAATCCTCCCCGGTGCGACTGCGCACACTGACAAACCCGCCTTCTTTTTCTTTCTCCCCGATCACCACCAGATACGGCACTTGCTGACTGTGCTCGCGAATCTTGTGACGGACCTTCTCGTTACGCAGATCGGCGCGAGCGCGTACGCCGCTCCGGCGTAACGCTTCAGTCACCGATTGTGCGTACTCCGCCTGACGATCATCCATGCTGACGATCATCACGTGCGGCGGTGCCCGCCAGTTGTCCAGTTCCTCCTGGCAGGACCAGCAGGTGCCATAGATCCGTTGTGGTGACGTGCCGCTGATGTGATCGAGCGCGAAGGCCTGCAACACACGTGTGGCGGGAACATGCGGCCCCGTCGACACACACTCGAAGTCTCCCAGATGGTAGGACGATGACTGTTCGGCAGACATCGCGCGGCGGCGTATCGAATGATTGGTAGCCGCCAGTGTCCTCATGCGCGCTTCAATGGCAGCAAGGTCGACCAGGTTTAAATGACGTTCAAACTCGAATTCATGGAAGAAGCCATCACCCAGCACCGATCCCGTCTGCAAATGTGCTTTTGGATAAAGCTGTTTCACGGCCATCGCCAACACCAAGGCGCAGGAGCGGCGAAGAATCTCCAGCCCGTCGGGCTCTTGCGGCGTGACGATGCTGACCCGGGCATCGGCTGCGAGAATGAATTCACAATCCACCAACACGCCGTCAACCCTTCCCGCGACAGCCGCCTTGGCCAGCCCGGGACCGATACTCGCGGCGAGTTCGTACACCGACAATGGTTGGTCGAATTCACGCAATGAACCATCGCTCAGGGTGATGTGAATCATGTTGGTGCTCTCGGGTGCTAGCGCATAAACCGTAGTGGTAAACCCTGACAGTTGTCATTAAGACATTTGTCTCGCCATGCGATTTGTCCGGACACCAGTGTGGTGCTGACGCTGTGGCGAAAGCGTCGTCGGGCAAAGGGCGTCCAGCCGCATTGAGACAGAATCGGCTGCTCAGAGACGGCAATGCCGTCAGGCTCCGGTTTGATCAGCACCAGGTCTGCCCAATAACCTTCGCGCAAATAGCCTCGGTCGGGAATAGCAAACAGATCAGCGACACGGTGACTGGTCTTGTCCACGAGCACTGTGATCGGCAACAACTCGTCTGCCACCAACTCCAGCAACGCGGGGAGGGCGTGCTGCACCAGCGGCAGACCGGACGGCGCCTGACTGTAGGGACGTTGTTTTTCGGCCCAGGTGTGCGGCGCATGATCGCTGCCGATGACGTCCAGTCGATGGCTCAGCAACGCATAGCGCAAGGCATCGCGGTCAGCCTGAGTCTTGATCGCCGGGTTGCATTTGATCTGGTTACCAAGGTCCGCGTAGTCGCGATCATCGAAGAGCAAGTGGTGCAGGCAGACTTCGGCGCTGATGTGTTTCTGCGACAGCGGTTTGTCTTCGAACAACGCCAGTTCCCGTGCGGTGGTCAGGTGCAGAACGTGAAGTCGCGTGCCGTGACGCCTGGCCAGATCCACCGCCATTGATGACGAGCGAAAGCAGGCCTCGGCATTGCGGATCACGGGATGCGCCGCGGCGGGAATGTGTTCGCCGAGCAGCGCTCGCAGATTCGCCGCGTTGGCCTCGATGCCGGGCGTGTGTTCGCAGTGAGCCAACAGAATTGTCGGCACCTCGGCGAACAGCCGTTCGAGAACCCTCGGATCGTCCACCAGCATGTTGCCCGTGGACGCGCCCATGAACACTTTGACGCCGGCCACTTCGCAAGGATTGAGTGCGGCGACGGTGTCGAGATTGTCGTTGCTTACACCGAAGTGAAAGCCGTAGTTGGCCACCGAACTGATCGCCGCTCGACGCTTCTTGTCGGCGAGTGTGGCAAGGGTCAGTGTCGCCGGATGGGTGTTGGGCATGTCCATGAAACTGGTGATGCCACCGGCCACCGCCGCCCGGGATTCGGTGTAGAAACTGCCCTTCTCGGGCGAGCCGGGATCGCGGAAGTGCACCTGATCATCGATCATTCCGGGCAACAGCCACTGGCCGTCAGCATCGATTTCTACGGCTGCATTTTCCCCTTCGATGCTGCTGGCGATCTTGACGATGCGGCCATGGCTGACTAACAGATCACCTTCAAATTCTCGACCTTCATTCACCAGCCGGGCATTGCGAATCAGCACACTGCTCATGGTCAGAACTCGTTTTGCAGGGCTTTGTAGCCGCGCACCAGATCGACATTGGTGCGCGCCACATCCTCGGAAAATTCCGAGGCGCTGACGCTGACCGGCGGGAACTGCGACAGGTCGGTGTTAGGCCCGATGCGGGTGGTGGAGGGCACGTAAAAATCCGTGGGCAGGTCGCGCCCGTCGACCACCGAGTTGTGCCGCACCACGCAGCCGTCACCGACCGCGCAGTTGAACAGCACGCTGTTGAAACCGATAAACACCCGGTCGCCGACCGTGCACGGACCATGAACGATTGAACGGTGAGCAATCGAACTGAACTCGCCGATAGTCACCGCCGCCCCGGACTTGGAATGAATCACCACGCCATCCTGGATGTTTGAATTTGCACCAATGGTGATCGGCTCCATCGCGCCCGAATCGTCCACTTCATCGGCGCGGATCACGGCGTAGGGGCCGACGAAAACGTTCTCGCCGATCACCACTTTGCCGCAAATGATCGCGGTCTTGTCCACGTATGCAGATTCGGCAATCAGCGGCAAATCGCCGGAAGGGTTCTTGCGGATCATGGTTTGCTCAACGCCTCGTATAGCGTGTTGAGGTTGTACTCGAACAGCCCGGTGAAGGTGCTGGCCGGACCGCTTGCGGCGAGCGCATCGGAGTACAAGGTGCCGCCAATGTGCGCGCCGCTTTCATCGGCGATCTGCTTGAGCAGACGGGCGTCCTTGATGTTTTCCATGAACACGGCTTTGACCTTGGCCTGACGAATCTGGGTGATCAGCGCCGCCACTTCCGCAGCCGACGGTTCGCGTTCGGTGGACAGACCTTGTGGTGCCATGAAGTCGATTCCGTACGCCTGACCGAGATAACCGAACGCGTCATGGGACGTCACGATCTTGCGGTTGCCCGGCGGCAGCGATCCGAGCTTGGCTTTAGCTTCGGCGAGCAGCGCGTAAACCTGTTTCAGGTAGGCCTGGCTGTTGCGTTCGTAGTCGGTTTTGTTCGCCGGGTCGGCGGCAATCAACGCTTTGGTGATGTTGCTGATGTACAGCTCGGCGTTCGCCAGGTTGTGCCAGGCGTGAGGGTCGGGAACGGTCTCGCCGTCTTCATCCAGCGAGCGCGGAATGACACCGCGGCTCGCGCTGATGACCGTGGCTTTGGTTTCAGTACTGGTCACCAGGCGGTCCAGCCATGGCTCGAAACCCAGGCCGTTTTTGATGATCAGTCTGGCTTTGAGCAGCGCCTTGGCGTCGTCCGGTGTCGGCTCGTACGTGTGGGCATCGGCGTCGGGGCCAACCATGTTGGTGATCTGGATATGCTCGCCGCCGACTTGATGAGTCATGTCGGCAAGGATGCTGAAGCTGGTCACCACCTGCAGTTTTTCCGCAGCGGACAGCGACATCGACAGCATCAAACTGAACAGCACGAGTAAAGCGCGCATCGGGCAACACCTCATTGGGATGTGAGCAAAGGCGGGCGGCGCAGCAAACCGTGCACCGGTCCGAACACCACGGACAGCAGATACATACCGCCAGCCACCAGCACGATGGCCGGGCCGCTGGGCAGTGAGTAGTAGAACGACAGCAATAATCCCAGCCACACCGAAAGGCAGCCGAGCAGCGCGGCGATGCCCATCAGCACGGGCAAGCGCCGGCTCCAGAATCGTGATGCAGCGGCGGGTAACATCATCAGGCCGACGACCATCAGCGCGCCGATGGCTTGGAAACCGATGACCAGATTCAGTACCACCAGTGTCAGAAACACGCCGTGGGCCAAGGGACCGAGCCGGCTGACGGTTTGCAGAAAGAGAGGGTCGAGGGTGTCCAGTAGCAGCGGCTTGTAGATGAGCGCCATGGCGATAAGGCTGAACCCTGAGACCCACAACATGCCGGTCAACGTGGGGCCATCGACTGCCAACGCCGAGCCAAAGAGCAGGTGCAGCAGGTCAAGACGTTTGCCGGCGATGCCGAGGATCAGCACACCGCTGGCGAGGGAAATCGGGTAGATCGCGGCGAGGCTCGCGTCTTCTCGAAGCCCGGTGCGACGGGTGATCCACGCGGCGAGGCCGGCCATGCTCAGTCCTGCACCGAGGCCACCGAGGGTCAGCGCTGGCAGACTCAGTCCGGCGAACCAGAAGCCAAGCGCAGCGCCGGGCAAGATGCCGTGTGCGACCGCATCGCCGATCAGGCTCATGCGCCGCAGGATCAGAAACACCCCGAGCGGTGCCGTGCTGCATGCCAAAACCAATCCACCGAGCAGTGCCCGGCGCATGAACACGAACTCGTGGAAGGGTTGCCAAAGTTGAGTGGCGACGAGCATCAGGCCACCTGCGTTTGGGGTTGTTGGCGGATCAGGTCGACGCTTGGGCCGAGGACGCAACCGCTGCTTTTGATCAACAGCGTTTGAGGAATGTGTAGGCGAACGGCGGCCAGGTCGTGGCACACGACGACCAGGGTTCGGCCTTCGGCGTGCCAGGCGTGGATGTGTTTCCACAGCAGTGACTGACCGAGTTCGTCGAGGGCGGCGTGGGGTTCGTCGAGTAACAGCAAGGGGGCTTCGGCGAGGCTTAAACGAGCGAGCAGGGCGCGCTGCAATTCACCTCCGGAGAGGGCCATCAACGGGCGCTGTTCCAGACCGGTCAGGCACCATTTTTCCAGCACAGCTTTAAGACGGAGGTTTCGGACTTCGGGTGGTTGTTTGCTGCCCCAGAAACCGGCGGCCACCAACTCTTGCAGACTGATGGGGAATTGCCGATCGAGGTGTTGTTGCTGGGGGAGGAATGAGAGTGAACCTTTGCGTGGAACATCAAGGATGACTTTGCCGGTCAGTGGTTTTTGCAGGCCGGCGATGACTTTCAGCAGGCTGCTTTTTCCCGAGCCGTTGGCACCGATGACGGCGGTCAGGCTGCCCTTGGGCAATTCGAAATCCACAGGCGGTGTCAGCGGTTGTCCGGGTGCTCCCCAGCGCAAAGCCTCGCAGCGAATCATGCGGCCTCCCAGTTCCAGCGACTTTCGGCGACAGCATCGTGGGCGTGCAGGCTTTCTGCGTGGACGACTTTCAGGTGAAAGGCGTTGATGCCGGGCGATCGTTTCAACGCCAGATTCAAGCGTCGAACGGCGTCTTCACAGAACATCAGGTTTTGGCCATTAGCCAGGGCGAAGGCTTGTTCGTCAGCGCGCTTTACGGCGGTTTGCACGGCGGTGCCCAAGGCTGCTTCGGCATCGTTGATCAACGCAATCAGTGGCAGGTCATCCAGATAGTCGTCGAGACGAAGCTTCAGCTGCGCATTGCTGCGCTGGCTATGAGGTGTCGCGACGATGCCTTTTGTGGAGCCAAGCCAAGCTAAAACGTAGGCGTGTTGCAGTGACTTATTGGCAAAGTCATCGACGAACTGCTGTTGAATCAACTGTCGAGACAGCGCGGCTGAGCACGGACAGGTCGAGGAATAGGAGATGTCGATTTTTAGTTCCACGTGGAACATCGCGTTTTTCAAACGCGCTTCAATGCTGACTGGATAGCTTTTCCAACCGGACAAAGGACTGATGAGCGCCGGCCGTTTGAGCAGTAAATCAGCGTGAATGTTCAGGTAAGCGTTATTGGACAGACCTTCATGCGTATCGAGAAATTGCTGCAATACACGCCTTAACAGGGCAGGTGTCAGGTTTTCCTGCTCCAGCATTTCCAGCGCCAGGTACAGCCGCGACATGTGAATACCCCGCGCTTCTCCATCGTCGAGGCTCACGCCCGCGTCGGCCTTTGCGCTCAATCGTTGGCCATCAAACAAAACTGGAAGAGCAATGCCGCACATGCCCACCCATTCAAGTGGCAGGGCTTGGCGTGAGGCCTGCGCGGCGATATCCGGCAGAGTCAGCGCATTCATGAGCAGGTCCATCGTGGAAGTCGGATCGACATGTTATGTTATTACATTAAAATCGACTACGCCTTTTTCACGAGCCGCTTTCACCATGCACAGACGTCACTTGCTCAACCTGATCCTGGCCAGCGCGGCCTTCGCATTACCCTTCGGTGTTGGTGCCACGCAAATTAGCAACGCGCGGCTTTGGCGCTCGGACGACAAACTGCGCCTGGTGTTCGATCTGAGCGGGCCGGTTCGCTACAAGACTTTTTCCCTGAGCGCGCCCGAGCGGTTGATCATCGATCTGAGCGGCGCCAACCTCAGTGGTGACTTCAGTCAATTGGCCCTCGGCGATACGGTCATTCGTTCGATCCGCTCCGGACATTTTGGTCTGGGCGATACGCGGATCGTCCTCGACCTCAGCGGCCCGGTGCAGCTCAACAGCTTTCTGTTGCCGCCGCAGGACGGGCAAGGCCATCGGCTGGTGCTCGATCTGAAGACAGCAGCGCCACTGCACATCGCCGCTGCGCCTGCGGTAGCTGTCGACAAGGCTCACCCCAAGCGGGACATCATTGTAGTGGTCGACCCCGGCCATGGCGGCAAAGACCCTGGCGCGGTCGGTGCCAAAGGTGAACGCGAGAAAGACGTGGTGCTGTCCATCGCACAACTGTTGGCCAAACGGCTGAAGCGCGAGAAGGGCTTCGACGTAAAACTGGTGCGCAATGACGACTTCTTCGTCCCGCTGCGCAAGCGCGTGGAGATCGCCCGCAAACACAACGCCGACATGTTCATCTCGGTGCATGCCGATGCGGCGCCGCGGCTCACCGCTTCGGGGGCGTCGGTGTATTGCTTGTCTGAAGGTGGCGCGACGTCGGCCACAGCGCGCTTCATGGCGCAGCGGGAGAACGGCGCGGACCTGTTGGGAGCCTCCCGCCTGCTCAACCTCAAGGACAAGGACCCGATGCTCGCCGGGGTGATTCTCGACATGTCGATGAACGCCACCCTCGCCGCGAGTTTGCAGTTGGGCAGCACAGTGCTCGGCAGTCTTGCGGGCATCACCACGTTGCATCAGAAGCGAGTGGAGCAGGCCGGGTTTGCAGTGCTGAAGTCGCCGGACGTACCGTCGATCCTGGTGGAAACCGGCTTCATTTCCAATGCTCGCGACAGTCAGCGGCTGGTCACGACGCGGCATCAGCAGGCCGTGGCAGACGGTTTGTTCGAAGGATTACAGCGCTACTTTCAGAAGAATCCGCCGGTTAACAGTTACCTCGCCTGGCAACTGGAACAGAAAAAAGCTCAGGTCTAGCACCCGGTGATCCTGCTGCAGGTGAACGTTGCACTGCTGCCTCCCGAGCTGGAAAACCGGTTGATGGTGGTCCAGCCAACCCGACGGTTGTAGCCCACCCAGGCCTCACCGTCGGAAGCGATGCCGGTGAAAAACGTCAGTTGTCCGTAGCGGCTGTTGGTCTGCGTCCAATAGCGTTTTCCCGCCCGTTCGAAGCCCCGCAAATAGATCGTGTTGCCGACGGTGTTGACGCTGTAGGCATTGCCGTCGGCATCCACGCAGGCCAGCAGGTTGGCGCTTCGGGTGCATTGGGCCAGGCTAGGGATTTGCGCCCGGGTGTCTACGGCGAGCAGCAGCGAAACGCTCATCAGCGTTAGTTTCAGGGCAGTGCGCATGGGATTTCTCACAAATCGAACGGGCTCCAGCATCATGCCCTTTGTGATGATGGGCAATAGGAGAGTGGCTTGATTGCATTGTTATACTATAACATTGAATTAAGCCCGACACTGTGACCGGGCATCCCCGTGAGGAACTCCTGATGCCCCATCGTCTCCCCGTGACCGTCCTGTCGGGCTTTCTCGGCGCCGGCAAAAGCACACTGCTTAACCATGTACTGCGTAACCGTGAAAACCTGCGAGTCGCGGTGATCGTCAACGACATGAGCGAGATCAACATCGATGGCAGCGAAGTTCAGCGTGATGTCACCCTGAACCGCGCCGAAGAAAAACTCGTGGAAATGAGCAACGGCTGCATCTGCTGCACCTTGCGCGAAGACCTGCTTGAAGAAGTCAGCAAACTCGCCAGGGACGGCCGCTTCGATTATTTGCTGATCGAATCCACCGGCATCTCCGAACCACTGCCTGTGGCGGAAACCTTCACTTTCCGTGACGAAGAAGGGCAGAGCCTGGCCGACATCGCACGGCTCGACACCATGGTCACTGTGGTCGACGGTATGAATTTCCTGCTCGACTATCAGGCCGCCGAAAGCCTCGCTTCTCGTGGCGAAACCCTCGGCGAGGAGGACGAGCGCTCGATCACTGACTTGTTGATCGAGCAGATCGAATTCGCCGACGTGATCCTGATCAGCAAGATCGACTTGATCAGTGGCCGCGAGCGTCAGGAGCTGATCGCAATCCTCGAACGATTGAACTCACAAGCCGACATCATCCCGATGGTCATGGGTGAAATTCCCCTGGAGAAAATCCTCAACACCGGTCGCTTCGACTTCGAGAAAGCTGCGCAGGCGCCCGGCTGGTTGCAGGAGCTGCGCGGCGAGCACATTCCGGAAACCGAGGAGTACGGCATCGCCTCCACGGCCTATCGAGCACGCAGACCTTTCCATCCGCAGCGCTTCTTCAGCTTCATCGACCGGCCATGGGTGAACGGCAAACTGCTGC
Source organism: Pseudomonas sp. SJZ080 (assembly GCF_007828295.1). NCBI lineage: Bacteria > Pseudomonadati > Pseudomonadota > Gammaproteobacteria > Pseudomonadales > Pseudomonadaceae > Pseudomonas > Pseudomonas sp. SJZ080. The sequence continues at coordinate 4,024 of NZ_VIUK01000038.1, read as the reverse complement.
GCTCCAAAGGGTTTTTCTGGCTGGCGAGCAAGCCGATGGACGCGGGCAGCTGGTCTCAGGCGGGCGGTTTGATGCGCCATGGCTTTGCCGGACGCTGGTGGCGCTTTGTGCCGAAAGCCCAATGGCCGCAGGACGAAGAAAGCACCGCTGCGATCATGGAAAACTGGACAGCCACCACCGGTGATTGCCGCCAGGAACTGGTGTTCATCGGCCAGAACATTGACTTCACCCGACTCACCGCAGAGCTGGACGATTGCCTGCTGACCGATGATGAAATGGTCTCTGGCATCGAGGGCTGGCGATTGTTGCCTGATCCGTTCGGTCCTTGGCATGAAGAGGACGCGGCGTGATGTTGGAGCCGACCTTGAAGTTTCGACCGGTCATGTCTCAGGTTCAGGACGATACGCCGCAAACCCTCGCCCGAATTCTCGATGACGACGTGAACCTCGCCATCTGGCAGCGCCAACTTCCGGTGCATATCGCCGACTTCGGCAGCCTGTTGCTGTCCTTGAACCAGCCGTTGGCCGAGTCGTTGTCGCTGGAAATCGCTGACGAAAACACTGAACCCAACCTCCATGGATTGGCCTCGGGCTTCAGTGATCTCGAGGGCTTTGAAGGTTTCATCGCCGACGTTTCCTGGCTGGTCAGCGCCTTCGCCTGCCTGCTCGGTGCCAAGCGTATTGGCGTGCGTTTGCGGGGTCTGGATAAAGCCATGTGCCCGCGCTTTCACGTCGATCATGTACCGGTGCGCTTGATTACCACGTACGCCGGTGTTGGCAGTCAGTGGCTGAAAGAGGGGGTGATGGATCGTCGCCGGTTGAGCCAGCCCGACGCCGAACCCACGGACAATTCGCTGATTCAGCAAGTCGGCAGTGGCGCTGTCGCCTTGCTCAAGGGCGAGAAGTGGCACGGCAACGAAGGTTTTGGCCTGATTCACCGCTCGCCGCCGCTCGGGCCGGGCGAGCGGCGTTTGATTCTGACCCTCGATTGGCTGGGTTAGCGGCTCATGGCTTGAGCCAGTTGCCCTGGTTCTGGCCTTCGCAAAACGGCTTCAGGTACGCCGCGTCGGTGGCCACGCCGTAATAGTGAATATCTTGCCGGTAAGGCATATTGGCGACTTGAGCATTGCTGCACACGCCGAAGGCGCCGCCGGGGCATTGATCGACGTATTGCACCTCGACTTTCTGGCCAGGAAGGTTGGGCTGACAGAAGCCATCGGCAAAGAGTTTTTCCGGGATGCTTCGGTTCTGCTGACAGACTTTCACGTCCAGTCGCTCAGCCGTGCTATGTACCACGCAAGCCTGGGCCAGCGCTTCGCCGCAAACCAAAGCCAAGAGCAACGCCCAGCCAATCAACCGCATCCTTTACCTCCTCAGAAAACACCGACCATGTTGCAGAACATTCCCACTCACGTCATTGCCGGCCCATTGGGCGCAGGCAAGACCAGTTTGATCAAGCACCTGCTGGCCCAGCGGCCGGCAAATGAGCGTTGGGCGGTGCTGATCAACGAGTTCGGCCAGATCGGCATCGATGCTGCGTTGCTGACCCGGGACGCCGATGGTATCGCACTGGGTGAAGTGGCCGGGGGCTGTTTGTGTTGCGTCAATGGTGCGCCGTTCCAGATCGGCCTCGGGCGTTTGCTGCGCAAGGCACGGCCGGATCGGTTGTTTATCGAACCGTCAGGGCTCGGCCATCCTGCGCAGTTGCTCAAGCAGCTGAATGAGGCGCCGTGGGTCGGCGTGCTGGCGGTTCAGCCCTGCGTGATGGTGCTGGACGCCCAGGCGCTCGCTGCAGGCAAACCGCTGCCGGTGACGCAGCAGGAGGCGTTGAGCGGCGCAGGGTTGTTGCTGTTGAACAAGTCTGAAAATCTCGAGGAGGGTGATCGACAGCGAGTCGTCGCGCAGTTGCCATTACGTCCGTTTTACTGGACGCAGCAGGCCATCCTTCCTTTGGAAGCGTTACCAGGTCTTGAGGTGCAGGCGGTGGCGGGTGTGGATAACTTCATCGCACCCCAAGGAGTGGCGCAGTTGCCGGCAGTCTGGGCCGACCCCGCGTTGCCGATTTGCCTGAGCCAGGAACAGGACGACGGCTGGAGCATCGGCTGGCGCTGGCATCCGAGCCAGACGTTCGATTCAGCGCGCGTTGGCCAGTGGCTCGAAAGCCTTGCGTGGCGGCGGGCGAAGCTGGTTATCCACAGCGGCGAGGGTTGGGTTTCGGCGAATGCCTTGGATAACTCGACGCTCGATTGGCAGCCCAGCCAGTGGCGCCGGGATTCGCGGATCGAACTGATTTTTTCTGAGCCGCAGGATATTGAGTCGCTGCAAAGAGGTTTGGCCGACTGTCGGGCGAATTAAAGATCAAAAGATCGCAGCCTGCGGCAGCTCCTACATGGGAATGCAAAATCCTGTAGGAGCTGCCGCAGGCTGCGATCTTTTGATTTATGGGCGCCACTTGGTGTGTTCTTGCCGCCACTGACTAAGCTCAATCACTTCTGCACGCGGTTTCACCACGTCGACCACCGCAGGCGTGTCGTCGAAGGGCATGGGGTAGGGGGCCAGTTCGATCTGCGCGCTGTGGGCGCCGAATTGGGTGATGGTGCCGTTGTGGCGTGTTTCGCCGGTCACCGTGAACTCGAAGTTGTACACACGGGCCAGACGTCGCCGGCCATTGGCATCCTTGATGAAAGCAATTTTTTTCAGCGCCACGTTGCCATCAAGCAACTCGATCCCGAGATTGCTGCAATGCTGCTTGACCCGCTCCAGCGCGCGCTCGCGCAAGCCATGGTTGTGCCACAGCCACGCGCCGGCGGTGGCGAGCAGCATCAGCACGAAGATATTTCCGAGGGTCAGCATCAACAGGGTGCTCCAACAAGATAGTGCCAGCTTAACTGCGTCGCCGGTCTGTCGTACAGGCTGCGTTTAGTCGCATACTGCGCGGCTCGAATTTCAATCGTTTTACGGAACTCACCGCATGAAACGTACGCCCCATCTGCTCGCCATTCAGTCCCACGTGGTGTTCGGCCACGCTGGCAACAGCGCCGCGGTTTTCCCGATGCAGCGGGTCGGGGTGAATGTCTGGCCGCTCAACACCGTACAGTTCTCCAACCACACTCAATACGGGCAGTGGGCGGGTGAGGTGCTGACGCCACACCAGATTCCTGAATTGGTCGAAGGCATTGCGGCGATTGGCGAGTTGGGCAATTGCGATGCCGTGTTGTCCGGTTACCTCGGCAGTGCGGCCCAAGGCCGGGCGATTCTGACGGGCGTGGCGCGGATCAAGTCGATGAATCCCAAGGCGCTGTATCTGTGCGACCCGGTGATGGGCCATCCGGAGAAGGGCTGCAGTGTGCCGGCCGAAGTCAGCGATTTCCTGCTGGAAGAGGCAGCTGCCATGGCGGACTTCATGTGCCCGAACCAGCTGGAGCTGGACAGCTTCTCGGGACGCAAGCCGCAGTCGCTGTTCGATTGCCTGGCCATGGCGCGGGCGTTGCTGGCGCGCGGCCCGAAAGCGGTGCTGGTCAAGCATCTGGCCTATCCCGGCAAACCGGAGGATGCGTTTGAGATGTTGCTGGTGACGGGCGAAGGCAGCTGGCACTTGAGACGGCCAATGTTGGCGTTTCCACGTCAGCCAGTGGGTGTAGGCGACCTGACGTCCGGGCTGTTTCTGGCTCGCATCCTGTTGGGCGATAGCCTGGTGGCGGCGTTCGAGTTTGCGGCGTCGGCCGTGCATGAGGTGCTGCTTGAGACCCAGGCGTGCGCCAGCTATGAACTGGAGTTGGTGCGGGCACAGGACCGGATTGCGCATCCGCGGGTGCGGTTTGAAGCGACCGCGATCAGTCTCTGAGTTCGGCGTTGAACCCATTCGCGAGCAAGCCCGCTCCCACACTGATTCTTCAGTGAACACAAAATTTGTGTCCGACAAAGATCAAGTGTGGGAGCAACTGTCTTCACCCTGCCATTCGTCACCGCCATTCGGTGCCGTCTCTCAGCATGGCATTCAGTCTGATCAGTAATATTCGCATGCA
>NZ_VIUK01000037.1:0-42774 GCF_007828295.1 Pseudomonas sp. SJZ080 | reverse complement strand
GACGTTAAGGGCGATCGCGTCCGCTTAAAAATACGCGGACACCATCGCCCTTAATGCTGGAGTTCGGAAGGTGACTTCCCCAGCCGCTTACGTATCCGACCCATAGCTGCCGATCAGCACAGGCTAAAACAGCCACAATCAGACATCCGTGACGGTTAGCATTCAGCTCGAAGTAGCCTCCCTCACGGTAGTTACGTCAGCTTTTCAATCAAAATCGAGGTGGCTGTGATCGTTATATCTCCAAAATCACCTTCAAGGGATAGAACATTATCAACGATGTTTATCCCTTCAAGCTCTCCGAGTTCGCTGGTGTTTTGAACGTTAAGAGCGCCAAGCCTGACAGTTAGCTCAGTGCCGTCCGCGTTCCATGCCATCAGCTTATTTCTGGACCCGTCATCCAGTCTGACAACCATCTCGAAATAGCGATGGGCTTGGTCCACTGTGATCGATAAGACACTGCTTTCTTCAAGTGCGTGAACATCCATGATGAAGCTTCTTTTGTTCAAATCCGCATCCTACTACAGGCCGCTATAGGCGAATGCACGCGTCTAAAATGAAGGTCCGCACCTGGCCGATTGCTGGCTGTCACCAAGGGCAGAAATCGACCCCATAGCTGTCATTAAATTGAGGTAACGAAGCGGGTTTCGAGGCCTACACTTACTGGCAGTAGCGCATTAATCAATACGACGGCATCGTCGCCCTGGTTAACGTACATCAATGAGTCACCGGTCTCGAACGTAACTCTGAATCCGGCAAGCCAAGATTCTTGCCTGTTGAAAGAGTCAAGAATTCCCTCAACTGCGCAAATTTTTGTGTTTTCGAGGTGGGTTGCTGATAGATCTGCAAGCAAGTTTTCCCTCTTCCAGGAGCAGGTCACGTTCGGCTCTATCTCGAAGGAAGCCGGCGTATCAGAAGGCAACAAGTCCGCGCCTACTCTCTCGCCATCACTCAAGAGATACATGGATAGAACCTCTCCCTCGCCAAAACGCCACTCTAGAGAACCTATGTATCCCAGATCTTTCTCGTCGTTGAAATAGTACTGGTCGTGCAGCAGCACGCTCAGCCGCTTTCCCAAAAGCGAACATGCGTTTTGCAGGTCTAGGACAGCTCTTATAGGGGATGGGGAGTGTCGGCTAGACATCGGGCACCTCATATAGGTGGGAAGAGAGGCAGATAGTACACAAACGCCATTACGTCCGCTTCTGGCCATTGTCTGCCGGTCGCCAATGGCAGCTTTTGGCCGATATCAGCCTGTCGCGAAGGACTGAAAACGACCCACAGAGGACGTTGGCGCGTCTAGCAAACAGGGCGATTCCTGTTATTTCACCCAATACTGAGTCTCCATAAATTTTCTTTTAATGTGGACACCTTCTTGAAAACGTGCTTGAGGAAGCTTTTTATAGTACTTTGTAATTGTTTGGTTATTCGGAAGTTAGATGTTTTGGTGCATGCTGTAATCTGATTGAGTATATTGTATCGCCACCTCTTTTCTCAGGTAATGGAAGTCGACGAAGTTAGAGGTGACGCTGCTAGCTTTGGTTTATCCATTCTTTAACCTGGCGACTATTGTATGTTGTCACTACGCTAATTTAGCTTTACATAGCAGGTATGTGCATGACAACAATATACCCGCCTATCAAATAATCGCTCGAGGACCCCATGAAAGGAAAGCGGAAGGATAAAGCCATCAAGTGGCGTTTTAAGAATTCGCATGAAGTCGACGCTCGCTGCTTGCTATCGAAGAGGTCTTTGAAGTCTGCTCATAGGTTTCTCGACGCAGCATTGGCCCATGGTCCAGACTTCGAGCCTTTGGGGGTACTCGCGGGGAAACATTGATACGGTGCACCGAGCGCGTGAAAGTGTTTTCAGCGAAAGCTTGGTAGGTCAGTAGCGCACTGCTGTACTACTGCCTGGAACATAAATATCAACCGCGGTGCATTTTTTTTAGTCCTTTGAGTTCAGATGCAACCTTGGCTAGAAGTTGCTCCGCACTTTCCGGGCCCATTTTTTCGTAAGCAGCAGTCAGTAGTGTGAGCGGATGGATTTCCAAGTTTTTGGCAATCTCCACTATTTTTGGCAGTGTTGGAGCCTTCAGTCCGCCTTCAACCTCACTGATATAGCCTTGGTTAGTGCCTATCGCGCCCTGAGGAAGGCCCTTGTCTCGACGGATGGATTTGACCGTTTCTCCAAATGATTCTTTGAGTTCCATTTGCTTTCCCGCAAAAGGAACGATAAGGCCTTGCTTGAGCGAAAATCTCTATACGCTATAGAGATTTTTGCAAGGTGCTGGGTAGTTATGGCTTGTTCCGTTGGGATGTTCACTCTGTGTTACTGCATCGGGCCGTAAAGCTGCAGTGGTCCCGGGGCTAGGCGTTGAGGATTCGGTTTTGAATCGTAATCTTGAAGATGCTGGGCGCTATAGATAATCCGAGATCGCTTTTTTTTCCTCAGGTCCAGTTCTCCGATTTTGTACATCGACTCACTGGTGCGATACATGACTGCACTATCTGGTGATTCAAGCCCCTCAACAATCGTTACACTGACCAAATCTTCTAAAACCCAATGACTTCTCCCGCTGACCGAGGGCGGGCACATCATTTGAATTTGCTTAATTTCTACACCCTTTGCGAAGAGTAAGTATCGATAAAGGGTATAGGCACAATCCAGCAGCGCTGCTCGGTTCGACTCTCCGGTTTCCAAGGAAGTGATGGTCACGACGAAGCACGGACCTTCGATTTCTGCATGAAACCAGGCCCGCACTGTTTTATCTAGTGGGTCATAAACGAGCATTGCTTAAAGCTCCTTAAGCTAACTTGGATAAAGGTGGATTGGGAGTTTATCTTATTGTATATGCTATAGCGATTTTTTTAGTGAGTTGTCTAATCGTACATCAGCCTTGGATTTCAATGTCGCGGCGACAAGTTCAACATATAGCGTGTAAATCGTTGCGATTTTTGGTGCGATTAGTCCAGACCTGGTTGAAAAATAAGGGGGGGACATCCCATTCCGAGGTTTTGCCCTTGGGTGATACTCGAATTTCCGGGTCTTGAAAAAATTCTGCTCTTAATTTTAAGTCTTGCAATGGGGCTCGTTGCTCTCGAGGCGCGTATCACCTGCCTCCCGTTTAATACTTACGATTGTCTGTGTGCTTGAGTTGAGACGTACGGATGTCAGGTGATTGCATCTTGTAATGGTTCTGCGTCTCTGAGCGCAGCGACCTACCGAGTTAGTTCGAGGAGGCTGCAAAGGCTTTGTGCAGTTTCGCTATCTGCACAGGGACATATTAAGCTGAAGCCCGCGAAGTACCTTGCATTGGGCATATTTTCGGTGGCTTAAATGTAATCTCGGCGGAAATCATTGCCATCACCCTAGGCACCGTGGCGGATGCGTCGCTGACCCAGCAAGTGATCGTGCTGTCGGGCATCGCCATCGTCATGACCATCGGCGTCTATGGACTGGTGGCCGGCATCGTCAAGCTTGATGACCTCGGCTTGTGGCTGACCCAGAAGCCCGGCCAGATGGCTAAAAGCATCGGCGGCGGGATTCTGCGCGCGGCGCCGTACATGATGAAAAGCCTGTCGGTGATCGGCACGGCGGCGATGTTCCTGGTGGGCGGCGGGATTCTCACCCACGGCGTGCCGATGGTTCACCACTGGATTGAAAGTGTCAGTGCGGGGGCGGGTGGTGCCGGGTTTATCGTGCCGACGTTGTTGAATGCGGTGGCAGGGATTGTGGCGGGTGCGGTGGTGTTGGCGTGTGTGATGGTTGTCAGCAAGCTCTGGAAAACAGTGAAAGGCTGAAGGCTGACACTGTTCAACTGTGGGAGCGGGCTTACTCGCGAAGGCGGTGTGTCATTCAACATAGATATCGACTGACACTCCGCCTTCGCGAGCAAGCCCGCTCCCACAGTTGATTTGTGGTGTTTGAAGTTCCGTGCATGAAAAAGGCCATTCGACTCGCATCGAATGGCCTTTTTTGTTGCCGCCGGATTACTCGGCGATCTGCAACTTGCGCGACTCGGTATACACGTAGCGCACCTTCTCATACTCGAACGGCGAGTTCAGCTGGCCATAACGGAAGCTGTTCTGGTGGCGCTTGTCGATGCTGCGAAGGACCCACACTTCAGGGTGGTTGGAGCTGACTTCGGCGACGTTCAGGAAGTTGATCGCCGACTCGGCGGTGAAGTCTACGGCCAGGCCGCCGGTGTCGCGGATGTTGGAAGGGCCGAGGATCGGCAACACAAAGTAGGCGCCGCCCGGTACGCCGTAGAAACCGAGCGTCTGGCCGAAGTCTTCGCTCTGGCGCGGCAGGCCCATGGAGGTGGCCGGGTCCCACAGGCCGGCGATGCCGATAGTGGTGTTGAGCAGCAGGCGCGCGGTGGTTTCCATCGAGCGTTTGCCTTTGAACTGCAGCAGGCTGTTCATCAGGTTCGGCACGTCGCCGAGGTTGTTGAAGAAGTTGCTGACGCCGGTGCGCAGGAAGCTTGGCGTGATGTAGCGATAACCGTCGACCACCGGCAGGAACACCCATTGGTCGAAGCGGTAGTTGAAGTGATACACCCGGCGGTTCCACTCTTCCAGCGGGTCGTACACGTTCAGTGCGTTGAGGCTGGAGCGTTCGAATTCACGCTGATCCAGGCCCGGGTTGAATTTGAGTTTGCTCAACGGCTCCTTGAAACCGTCATTGTCGATGACCACCGGCGCGTTGGCTTTGCTGTTGTCGGCATTGGCGACGCCTGCACAGAGTAACGCTGCGATAAGCAGGAGGTATTTAGCCACGGAAGAACTCCAGCATGGCGTCGCTGTTGACGCGATAGTTAAGGTTGCCGCAATGGCCGCCCAGTGGATAAACGGTCAAACGGTCGCCGAAAGTCTTGCGCAGGAAACCCAGGTCGCCAGGGCCGAGGATCACGTCGTCGGCGTTATGCATGACCGCGATTTTCGGGCTGTCGTGCAGATAATCCTTCAAGGCATACAGGCTGACCTGGTCGATCAGTTGCAGCAGGCTGCCGCCATCGGTGCGCGCACGCCACATCGGGATCACTTGTTCGGTGATGTAGCAGTCGAAGTCACACTGCAGCGCACGCTTGAGGTACGGCGTAAGCGTGGTGCCTTCTGTGATAGGCGTTTTTGGTGGAGTGATCAGGCCGCGACGGTTGATCAGGTCCGAGGTAAAGGCGATGTCGGCGGCCGAGAAGCGGAACGAGGTGCCGATCAACATGGCCATCTGTTCGTTGCTCAAGTGCTGCTTGGACTGCTGGAAGTCATAGAGCAGGGCATCGTTGAGGTCGATGTAGCCTTTTTGCTGGAAGTAGCGGGTCAGTTTGTTCAGTACCAGTTCATAGAACGTGGTGCTGTTGTTGATGCCCTTGACCTCTGTCTGGACGAGTCTGTCCAGGTTGGTGATCGAGGTGTAGAGGTTGACTGGCGGGTTGAGCAGCAAGACTTTCTTGAAATTGAAACTGCGGCGGGTTTCGTCCAGGTGTGCGACGAATGCGGCGTCCAGTGCACCCAGGCTATATCCGGTCAGGTAGTAATCAGTGACAGGCAGTTTCGGATTTTGCGCCCGCACGGCTTGCATCACCCGGTACATGTCTTCGGCGTCATCCTTGGTGATGCCGGGTGTGGCAAAGCGTGAGGCGGCGCTCATGAAGTCGAAGCTGGTAGGCGACGACAGTTGCACAACGTGATAGCCGGCCTTGTAGTAGAGCTTTTTCAGGTATTCGTTAAGGCTGCTGTCATAGCGCGCGCCAGTGCCGGCAATCAGGAAGATCAGCGGGGCGGCTTTATCCTGGGTGGCGATGCGATAGGTCAGTTTCTTCACCGGCCAGAAGTTGTCCGGTAGTTCGAATTCACGCTCCGGACGCAACGTGACGGTGCGGGTTTCCTGGTCGATGTCATCGTCCAGCGGCAATTCCGGACGCAGGTCCGGCGGTGTCGTCGCAATGGTCGCCTCGAACGGATTGGTCAAGGGGTAGCCATAACTGGCGGCGTCGATATCGACCGCCAGTGCGGACGCACTCAAAATAAGGCCGCCAAACAGGGCGGCAAAGCGCAAGGAACGGAGCATGACTAGATCCCTTAGAGAGAAAGGTGCCGGATGAAGTTCGCAGGCTATGACCACAGGGGGTGCGCCAAAGTGCCATGCCTCGGCACCAAACAGGCCTAATTTCAGAGTAATGGTAGCTGGGACGATACACTTTGCAGCGAATGACTGCCCAGTTAACTGTTGTTAACGCTTGCGTCAGGCTGTCGGCAGATTAAGCTGGCCGCCGTTTTCGCTTATTGGAGTGCCCTATGTCCCGCCGTCTGCCCGTGATTCTGCTGCTTGTTTTGCTGCCTTTATGGCTGGCCGCCAGTTATGGCGCGCGTTATGGCTTCATGGAGGATGCGCAGTGGGTCGGCATCTGCGTTGACGAGGCGAGCCGCTGGGAATGCGTGGTCCGTTCGAACCTGGGCCTGATGATTCATTTCCAGGTATTGGGCTGGGCAGCCCTGGCGGCAGCGGTGATCGGCTTTGTGCTGCCTGGCCGGGCAGGGTGGTGGTTGGCGGTGCTGGCGCTGGTGTTCGGGTTTCCGGCGCTGGCGTTGTACAACACGACGATGGCGGTGTTTGCGGTGGTGATTGCTGCTTTGCGGTTGGTCAGAGCGTCTCGTAGCGCCTGATAGTCAGTCTTCGCGAGCAAGCCCGCTCCCATATTTGATCGTCGTCGTACACAAATACTGTGCTCACTGAAGATCTACTGTGGGAGCGGGCTTGCTCGCGAATGGGCCATCAGCTGCGCTGAAGATCAGCCTTGCGAACCCGCAAACTGCGCCACAACGCCGCCACCATCAACACACTCACCAACGCCCAACCCCAGGCCTGCTGGTTTTGCAAACCTTCGCGATACAACTGCGGCGCAATGCAAGCGCCGATGATGAAGGTCAGCAAGGCAATCTCTCGACGCGGCACGCTCACCGGACGGCACAGGTAAACCAGCGCCGGCAGGATGAACGCGACACTCGGGAAGCTGCGATAACGCGGATCGAACACCAGCTCCAGCATCATCACCGCCGCCGCAAAACCTGCCACCGCCAGCAACCAGCCCGCCCGACGCTCCAGCGCAGTGAAGGCCTGCCCGCGCCAGCCCGTGCGAGCACTCAATGTCAGCGCTGCATGTGCCAGCACCAACAGATTCAAACCGGTCAGCAAGGCGACCCACAACCATTCACTGGCAAACCGCGTGGTCACCCGCGCCAGGTCGCCCCACGCGCCAATCGAGCAGGCCGCCAGCGCGCCCAGCAGTGGCAGAACCAGTGCCGAGCGGGTGCTGCGTACGCGTCCGCCAAGAATCAGCGTGCCGAGAAAAATCACTCCGCCCACCGCCAGCCATTGCGACCAGTACGGCACATTCGACACCGGACCCGCCAGCACGCCCTTGTCCTGGCGATCAGCATCAAACAGCCCCCAGTAACCGCCGACCGCACCTTCACTGGCGCGTTTCCAGGGCTGGTCAAAGGCTTCGATCAGGTTGTAATGCCAGCCTTCCTGTTCGGCGATGATGACAAAGGCGCGAATGAACTTGGCTTCATTGACCCGGCTCGGCAAAGCGGTTTCGCGCTGACGGCCTTCGCTCGGCCAGCCGGTTTCGCCAATCATCACGTCTTTGGGCGCAAATTTGTTGCCGAACACCTGACGCACTTCGCGAACATGCTGCAGGGCGGCGTCGATGTTCGAAGGCTCGTCCTCCCAGTACGGCAGCAAGTGGATAGTCAGGAAATCCACCGCTGGGGCGATTTCCGGGTGTTTGAGCCAGAACTCCCAGACGTCGGCATAAGTGACAGGCTGCTTGACCTGGCTTTTGACCTTGCTGATCAGCCTGACCAGCTGCGCGCCGGTGACTTCCTTGCGCAACAGGGTTTCGTTGCCGACGATCACTGACGTCACCACGTCCGGGTTGGCGTTGGCGGAGGCAATCAGCAAGTCGACTTCTTTCTCGGTGTCCACCGGGTTGCTGTTGACCCAGGCGCCGATCATCAACTTCAAGCCATGCTTGCGCGCCAGATCGGGCAAGGCCTCGAGGCCGGTCATGGAATAGGTGCGGATGCATTCGAAGCGGGTGGCCAGCAGGGCGAGGTCGGCGTCCATGCGCTCGGGGCGCAACTTGAACGGCTGATCGAACGGCGATTGGTCTTTGTCGAATGGAGTGTAGGAGGCGCATTGCAGCTTGTGCGTCGCGCTGGCCACGTCCGGCAGAATCACCGGTTTGCCGAGTCCGTACCAAAAACCGCCGAGGGCAAAAAGCCCCAACAGGCAGGCGAATAAATAAGCAAAAAAAGGAAAGCGTGATGTCGCGGGCATGGTCAGGCCGTCTGGGAGCAAAGCCGCGCATGTTACCTGCAATTGCTCCGCGCTTGGTGGCTTGCATGATTTTGACATGCAAAGTTCAGGCGGATCGGCGGGAGCATCAAAGGTGGTCGTGATTAATGGCGTTCTGATGTCGTTTCTCGATGCCTTGAGGTCGCAGACAGCACAGGTTCCGGTTGGCGTCAGGTTGATTATCGAACCGTCAGTACTCCGCTGACATTCGAACGAGTTTGCGGTGGGCGTGATGGGGGCGCTGTGCACCATAACAATACGTTGACGCGGCTCGGCATCCGTCGAGCGCAGCACTTTCGGGGAAGTAACGATGAAGATGCGACGACTTTTAGGCGCAGGTGCCGCTCTGGTACTTGCGATTGGCTCCACATTCGCCAATGCCGAGAGCAAGACCCTGAGCATCGGTTACGTTGATGGCTGGTCCGACAGCGTAGCGACCACTCATGTGGCCGCCGAAGTGATCAAGCAGAAGCTGGGTTATGACGTGAAGCTCCAAGCCGTCGCTACCGGGATCATGTGGCAGGGCGTGGCCACCGGTAAACTGGACGCCATGCTGTCGGCCTGGCTGCCGGTGACCCACGGTGATTACTGGGCCAAGAACAAAGACCAGGTCGTCGATTACGGCCCGAACTTCAAGGACGCGAAAATCGGCTTGATCGTGCCGGAGTACGTCAAGGCCAAGTCGCTTGAAGATCTGAAAACCGACGACAGCTTCAAGAAACGCATTGTCGGCATCGACGCCGGTTCAGGCGTGATGCTCAAGACCGAGCAGGCGATCAAGGACTATGACCTGACCGGCTATCAACTCAAGGCCAGTTCTGGCGCCGGCATGATTGCCGAGCTGACTCGTGCCGAGAAGAAAAACGAATCCATTGCCGTGACCGGTTGGGTGCCGCACTGGATGTTCGCCAAGTGGAAACTGCGCTTCCTCGAAGACCCGAAAGGCGTGTATGGCGCGGCTGAAACCGTGAACAGCATCGGCAGCAAAGAGCTGGCAACCAAAGCACCGGAAGTGGCCAAGTTCCTGAAGAACTTCCAGTGGTCTTCGAAAGACGAAATCGGCGAAGTCATGCTGGCCATTCAAGAGGGCGCCAAACCTGAAGCCGCCGCGAAGGATTGGGTCGCCAAGCACCCGGAGCGTGTTGCAGACTGGACCAAATAATCTGAGCTGACGCGTTTGGTCAGCACCTCTCAAGGCCCCTTGGCATAACAGTCAAGGGGCTTTTTTGCTTTTCTGTAGGAGCCCGGCTTGCCGGCGATGGCGATTGTGAGGACGCCATCGCCGGCAAGCCGGGCTCCTGCAAAGGCCGTGCTACACCAAGCATTGGCGAATCGGTCATGTCGTTCTAATACTAAGGTCGTCTGGAACCAGTTCCGCAGCCGCATAAAGTGGATCACGTTGTAACTTCATCTGTGCTGCGAGGATAAAAACAATGAACGACAGCATTTACCTCTCGATTCAAAACAGCCCGCGCTTCAAGGAGCTGGTTAGTAAGCGAGAAAGGTTCGCCTGGATTCTTTCGGCGATCATGCTTGGGCTTTACTCCGGATTCATCCTTTTGATCGCTTACGGGCCGCATATTCTGGGCGCGAAGATCAGCCCTGAGTCATCGATAACCTGGGGCATACCGATCGGTGTCGGGCTGATTCTTTCAGCCTTCGTCCTTACCGCGATCTACGTTCGACGCGCCAATGGCGAATTCGACGACCTGAACAATGCGATTCTCAAGGAGGCTCAGCAATGATCCGGCGTCTAATGGCTTTATTGAGCATCGCAGCCTTCGCACCGGGCGCCTGGGCGGCCGAAGCCCTGACGGGTGCCGTGCAGAAACAACCACTGAACATCGCTGCAATCCTGATGTTCGTGGCGTTCGTCGGCGCGACGTTGTACATCACCTACTGGGCTTCGAAGAAAAACAACTCGGCGGCCGACTACTACGCGGCCGGCGGCAAAATCACCGGTTTCCAGAACGGCCTGGCGATCGCTGGCGACTACATGTCCGCGGCGTCCTTCCTGGGTATTTCCGCCCTGGTGTTCACCTCCGGCTACGACGGCCTGATCTACTCGATCGGCTTCCTGGTGGGCTGGCCGATCATTCTGTTCCTGATCGCCGAGCGCCTGCGTAACCTGGGTAAATACACCTTTGCCGACGTGGCGTCCTACCGCCTCGGGCAAACCCAGATTCGCTCGCTGTCCGCTTGCGGTTCGCTGGTGGTGGTGGCGTTCTACCTGATCGCGCAAATGGTCGGTGCCGGCAAGCTGATCCAGCTGCTGTTCGGTCTCGACTATCACGTTGCGGTGATCCTGGTCGGTATCCTGATGTGCATGTACGTGTTGTTCGGCGGCATGCTGGCGACCACTTGGGTGCAGATCATCAAGGCTGTGCTGTTGCTGTCCGGTGCCTCGTTCATGGCGCTGATGGTGATGAAGCACGTCAACTTCGACTTCAGCGCACTGTTCTCCGAGGCGATCAAGGTTCACCCTAAAGGTGAGGCGATCATGAGCCCGGGCGGCCTGGTGAAAGATCCGATCTCCGCGTTCTCCCTGGGGCTGGCACTGATGTTCGGTACCGCTGGCCTGCCACACATCCTGATGCGCTTCTTCACCGTGAGTGACGCGAAAGAAGCTCGCAAGAGCGTGCTGTATGCAACTGGCTTCATTGGTTACTTCTACATCCTGACCTTCATCATCGGCTTCGGCGCGATCCTGCTGGTCAGCACCAACCCTGCCTTCAAAGATGCGGCTGGCGCGCTGTTGGGCGGCAACAATATGGCGGCGGTGCACCTGGCCAACGCGGTAGGTGGCAGTATCTTCCTGGGCTTCATCTCGGCGGTAGCGTTCGCGACCATTCTGGCAGTGGTTGCCGGTCTGACCCTGGCCGGTGCTTCGGCGGTGTCCCATGACCTGTATGCCAGTGTGATCAAGAAAGGCAAGGCGAACGAGAAGGACGAGATCCGTGTCTCGAAAATCACCACCATCGCCCTGGCGGTGCTGGCGATCGGTCTGGGCATTCTGTTCGAAAGCCAGAACATCGCGTTCATGGTGGGCCTGGCGTTCTCGATCGCGGCGAGCTGTAACTTCCCGGTGCTGCTGCTTTCCATGTACTGGAAGAAGCTGACCACGCGCGGTGCGATGATTGGTGGCTGGCTGGGTCTGGTCAGTGCTGTTGGCTTGATGATTCTCGGGCCAACCATCTGGGTGCAGATCCTGCATCACGAGAAGGCTATCTTCCCGTATGAGTACCCGGCGTTGTTCTCGATGATCATTGCGTTTGTGGGGATCTGGTTCTTCTCGATCACTGACAAGTCGGCTGCTGCGGATAATGAGCGGGCGTTGTTCTTCCCGCAGTTTGTTCGTTCGCAGACTGGTTTGGGGGCGAGTGGGGCGGTTTCGCACTAAGGCTTCGAGATTGTTTGTGTAACAGTTGGGTTGAATAGAAATGCCCCGGTCGAGAGATCGGGGCATTTTTTATTGGGCGGTTATTGCTGTTTGTAGGTGTGAGATTGGCGTGTTGGCGAAGGCGGCCTGGTGGTCGACCATTTTCTTTTGGGTGTACATATCCATTTCTGCGGTAACGGCGGCTGGCGGTTTCGCCCTTACGGCGAGTCCCTTTTGGCAAACGCCCCAAAAGGAACCAAAAGGTCTCGCCCCGAGCGTCCAGCCCCTCGCTGAGGCTCGGCGTTCCTTCGCTCCGGTATTCATCCGGGGGCATCGCCCTCCGGTTGGCTTCGCTGGCACCTACATGCGATGAGTTCGACTGCGTCGAACGGCGCTGCGCGCCACTCCCCGGATGAACCCCTCCACTCAGCCTCCCGAAGGGGCGGGTGGATCAAGATCAAGAGCTGCAGGCGAGCTAACGCTCGGCCTGATGAGTGGTGAGAAGCGGGTGTATGCCGATCTGCTTTTGTAGGCGCCGGCTTGCTGGCGATGGCGGCCTGACAGCCGGCCTGTTCTCGCGGCTATACGCAGACCTTGTAGGAGCCGGCTTGCTGGCGAAGACGGCCTGCCAACCAACCTATTCTCGCGGAAATACGCTGACCTCGTAGGAGCCGGCTTGCTGGCGATGGCGCCCTGCCAGCCAACCTATTCTCGCGGAAATACGCTGACCTCGCAGGAGCCGACTTGCTAACGATGGCGGCCTGCCAGCCAACCTATCCTCGCGGAAATACGCTGATCTCGTAGGAGCCGGCTTGCTGGCGAAGACGGCCTGCCAGCCGACCTGTTCTCGCGGCTATACGCTGACCTCGTAGGAGCCAGCTTGCTGGCGATGACGGCCTGCCAGCCAACCTATTCTCGCTAATTTACGCTGACCTCGTAGGAGCCGGCTTGCTGGCGAAGACGGCCTGCCAACCAACCTGTTCTCGCCGACATACGCTGACCTTGTGGGAGCGGGCTTGCTCGCGAAAAACGTCCGGACACCGCGTTCATTCAGACCGCACGCGTAATCGTTAGCGTTCATCGCTAGCAGGGGGGTGTGTACGATCAAAGAGAAAGGCCGGCCCGCAGGCCGCCTCGCGGTGCTGTGGCGGCGGGCCCACGGAGCAGGGTCGGAAGGAGGGCTTGGCGAGGCACCGAACGAAAGTGGCAAAAGCGCTTGGTTACTTGGCGCATTTCCAAGTAACCCGCCGCAAGGGCGGAACCTTAGGCGGCCGTTACCGAAGAAACGGATATACACACAACCAAAGCGCCAGTTGGCCCTAAGGCCGCTGCGTCAGCACAAACAAAAACGGCCCCTATATAAATAGAGGCCGTTCCCGATACCACTTTAAGACGTTATCGCAAGACAGGTCTTATTTGCGGTCTTCCAGCTTGGTGATATCACGCGACTCGTAGCCGGTGTACAGCTGGCGCGGACGGCCAATCTTGTACGGGCTGGAGAGCATTTCTTTCCAGTGGGAGATCCAGCCGACAGTCCGCGCCAGAGCGAAGATCACCGTGAACATGCTGGTTGGAATGCCGATCGCCTTGAGGATGATCCCCGAGTAGAAGTCGACGTTCGGGTACAGCGAGCGCTCGATGAAGTACGGATCGGTCAGGGCGATCTCTTCCAGGCGCATGGCCAGTTCGAGTTGCGGATCGTTGGTGATGCCCAGTTCCTTCAACACTTCGTCGCAGGTCTGTTTCATCACGGTGGCGCGTGGGTCGCGGTTTTTGTAAACCCGGTGACCGAAGCCCATCAGCTTGAACGGATCGTTCTTGTCCTTGGCCTTGGCGATGTACTTGTCGATGTTCGAGACATCGCCAATTTCATCGAGCATGGTCAGAACGGCTTCGTTCGCGCCGCCGTGGGCAGGGCCCCACAGTGCAGCGATGCCGGCGGCGATGCAGGCGAACGGGTTTGCACCCGAAGAGCCGGCCAGGCGCACGGTGGACGTCGATGCGTTCTGCTCGTGGTCGGCATGGAGGATGAAGATCCGGTCCATGGCCTTGGCGAGTACCGGGCTGATCGGTTTGATCTCGCACGGGGTGTTGAACATCATGTGCAGGAAGTTTTCCGCGTACGACAGGTCGTTGCGCGGGTACATCATGGGTTGGCCCATGGAGTACTTGTAAACCATCGCTGCGAGGGTCGGCATCTTGGCAACCAGGCGGATCGCGGAGATTTCGCGATGCTGCGGGTTATTGATGTCGAGGGAGTCGTGGTAGAAGGCCGAGAGGGCGCCGACTACGCCGCACATGACGGCCATCGGGTGGGCGTCGCGACGGAAGCCGTTGAAGAACGTCTTCAGCTGCTCGTGAACCATGGTGTGGTTCTTTACGGTGCTGACGAACTGGGCCTTCTGTTCTGCGGTCGGCAGTTCGCCGTTGAGCAACAGATAGCAGGTTTCCAGGTAGTCCGACTTTTCAGCCAGCTGTTCGATCGGGTAGCCGCGGTGCAACAGAATGCCGTTGTCGCCGTCGATATAGGTGATCTTCGACTCGCAGGAAGCTGTCGACATGAAACCAGGGTCAAAGGTGAAACGGCCCGTGGCCGTCAGGCCCCGAACATCGATAACATCGGGACCAACGGTGCCGGTTAAAATGGGCAGCTCGACGGGGGCTGCGCCCTCGATGATCAACTGCGCTTTTTTGTCAGCCATGTGGCCTCCTATTTATGCTTGAAATCATCAGACAGACCCCCCACGCAGGGCCCGCACCACTATAGTGAGATAAATTCGAATGTCAATTTGCCTAAAGTCTTGCTCCAGAAGGCTTTAACCGGACTTTTTCCTCGAAATTGACTGCCATTTACGCCTTTTATCCAACTTGTGCAATCAGCTATTAGGGGAAGGCGAACGCGTTGTCATTAGTAGCCTAACTGTCTATACTCGGCCACCGACCGCCAGGGGCTTTTGGGCCTGCTTTATTGGGGGTCGCATCCCTGGGTGGTGGTTACCTGACCAGTGCACTCCCCAACAACTTTGCCCTGATTGTTAGGGGCTCTTCAGTGTGAAAAAAAGCCGTGAAAAGCCAACGACCTGTAAACCTAGACCTAAGGACCATCAAACTCCCCATCACCGGCGTTACGTCGTTTCTTCACCGTGTTTCCGGCATCATCCTCTTCCTGGGCCTTGGCTTCATGCTGTATGCATTGAGCAAATCCCTGGGTTCCGAGGAAGGTTTTGCCGACGTGAAGGCAACCTTGACCAGCCCTCTGGCCAAGTTCGTAGCATGGGGCCTCCTGTCCGCTCTTCTGTATCACTTGGTAGCCGGTGTGCGCCATATGATCATGGACATGGGCATCGGTGAGACGCTGGAAGGCGGCACACTGGGCTCGAAAATCATTATCGCCGTGTCTGCGGTGTTGATCGTTCTGGCGGGAGTTTGGATATGGTAACCAGCGTTACGAACCTGTCGCGTTCAGGCCTCTACGACTGGATGGCACAACGTGTGTCTGCGGTCGTTCTCGCGGCTTATTTCATCTTCCTGATCGGATACCTCGTTGCGAATCCGGGCATTGGCTACGACCAATGGCATGGCCTGTTCGCGCACAACGGAATGCGTATCTTCAGTCTGCTGGCCCTTGTGGCCCTGGGCGCTCACGCCTGGGTCGGCATGTGGACCATCGCGACCGACTACCTGACGCCGATGGCGCTGGGCAAGTCCGCGACTGCAGTACGTTTCCTTTTCCAGGCGGTATGCGGCGTTGCGATGTTCGCTTACTTCGTCTGGGGTGTGCAGATTCTCTGGGGTATCTGATTCATGTCTACTACAGTTAATACGCTTTCGTTCGACGCCATCATCATTGGCGGCGGCGGTGCCGGCATGCGCGCTGCGCTGCAGCTGGCACAAGGTGGTCACAAGACTGCCGTAGTTACCAAGGTTTTCCCGACCCGTTCGCACACTGTATCCGCCCAGGGTGGTATCACCTGTGCCATCGCTTCGGCAGATCCGAACGATGACTGGCGCTGGCACATGTACGATACCGTCAAGGGTTCCGACTATATCGGTGACCAGGACGCTATCGAATACATGTGTTCCGTAGGCCCGGAAGCGGTCTTCGAACTCGAGCACATGGGTTTGCCGTTCTCCCGTACCGAACAGGGCCGCATCTATCAGCGTCCGTTCGGCGGTCAGTCGAAAGACTTCGGTAAAGGTGGCCAGGCTGCCCGTACTTGCGCTGCTGCCGACCGTACCGGTCACGCATTGCTGCACACCCTGTACCAGGCCAACCTGAAGGCCGGCACCGTATTCCTCAATGAATACTACGGCGTCGACCTGGTGAAGAACGAAGACGGCGCCTTTGTCGGCATGATCGTCATCTGCATCGAAACCGGTGAAACCTCGTACGTCCGCGCTAACGCCACCGTTCTGGCGACTGGCGGTGCAGGTCGTATCTACTCGTCCACTACCAATGCCCTGATCAACACCGGTGACGGCGTCGGCATGGCTCTGCGTGCTGGCGTACCGGTACAAGACATTGAAATGTGGCAGTTCCACCCGACCGGCATCGCCGGCGCCGGTGTACTGGTTACAGAAGGCTGCCGCGGTGAAGGCGGTTACCTGATCAACAAGCACGGCGAGCGTTTCATGGAGCGTTATGCTCCGAACGCCAAAGACCTGGCGGGTCGTGACGTTGTTGCCCGTTCGATGGTTAAGGAAATCATCGCCGGCAACGGTTGCGGTCCGGATGGCGACCACGTAATGCTGAAACTCGATCACCTCGGTGAAGAAGTTCTGCACAGCCGTCTGCCAGGCATCATGGAACTGTCCAAGACCTTCGCTCACGTCGATCCAGCCGTGGCGCCGATTCCGGTCGTTCCAACCTGCCACTATATGATGGGCGGCGTTGCCACCAACATTCATGGTCAGGCAATCACTCAAGACGCTGAAGGCAAGGACCAGATCATTCCTGGCCTGTTCGCCGTAGGTGAAGTGGCGTGCGTATCGGTTCACGGTGCCAACCGTCTGGGCGGCAACTCGCTGCTCGACCTGGTGGTATTCGGTCGTGCCGCTGGCCTGTTCCTGGAGCAGACCCTGAAAGAAGGCGTTGATTACGCCCGTCCTCGCCAGTCCGACATCGACGCTGCCCTGGCACGTCTCGATGGCCTGAACTCGCGTACCGAAGGCGAAGACGTCGCTACTCTGCGCAAAGAGCTGCAAAGCTGCATGCAGAACTACTTCGGTGTATTCCGTACCGGCGAATACATGCAGAAGGGTATTGCCCAGCTGGCTGATCTGCGTGGCCGTATCGCCAACGTCAAGATCAACGACAAGAGCCAGGCGTTCAACACCGCTCGAATCGAAGCCCTGGAACTGCAAAACCTGCTGGAAGTGGCCGAAGCCACCGCCATCGCTGCAGAGATCCGCAAAGAGTCCCGCGGCGCTCACGCCCGTGAAGACTACGAAGATCGCGACGACGAAAACTGGCTGTGCCACACCCTGTACTTCCCGGGTGACAAGCGCGTGACCAAGCGTGCTGTGAACTTCTCGCCGAAGACTGTTCCGACTTTTGAACCTAAGATTCGGACTTATTAAGGGTGGCCGCCATGTTGCAAGT
This sequence comes from Pseudomonas sp. SJZ080, assembly GCF_007828295.1. Lineage (NCBI taxonomy): Bacteria > Pseudomonadati > Pseudomonadota > Gammaproteobacteria > Pseudomonadales > Pseudomonadaceae > Pseudomonas > Pseudomonas sp. SJZ080. Next base: position 25,432 of record NZ_VIUK01000037.1, on the reverse strand, counting down.
CAGTGTTTATCGCTACAACCCTGATCAGGACGCTGCGCCGTTCATGCAGGAATTCCAGGTCGATACCGGTGGTAAAGACCTGATGGTGCTGGACGTGCTGGCCCTGATCAAAGAGCAGGACGAAGGTTTCTCCTATCGTCGCTCTTGCCGTGAAGGCGTTTGCGGTTCCGACGGCATGAACATCAACGGCAAAAACGGTCTGGCGTGCGTCACGCCGCTGTCTTCTGTCGTAAAAGGTAACAAGCTGATCGTTCGTCCGTTGCCAGGTTTGCCGGTTATCCGTGACCTGGTCGTCGATATGAGCATCTTCTACAAGCAATACGAGAAGGTTAAGCCATTCCTGCAGAACGACACGCCGGCTCCGGCCATCGAGCGTCTGCAGACTCCGGAAGAGCGTGAAAAGCTCGACGGTCTGTACGAGTGCATCCTGTGCGCTTGCTGCTCGACCTCTTGCCCGTCCTTTTGGTGGAACCCGGACAAGTTCCTGGGTCCAGCTGCTCTGCTGCAAGCGTACCGCTTCCTGGCAGACAGCCGTGACACCAAGACTGCCGAGCGTCTGGCTTCGCTGGATGACCCGTTCAGCGTATTCCGCTGCCGCGGGATCATGAACTGCGTCAACGTTTGTCCGAAAGGCCTGAACCCGACTAAGGCCATCGGTCACGTGCGTCACATGTTGCTGCAAAGCGGCGTGTGATTCAGCAGTACCCGTAGGACCGCTGTACCCGTAGATGCTACGGCGCAGGCTTCAACCGGCGCCGTAGTTTTAACCTGAGCAGCAGCTCACAAAGCTGCCGCTCTTATTTTGAAGAAATGAGACAAGCAGGGGCATCCGGGCTGGTACCCGGACTATCAGCGTGATCCTAAGTGGCTTGTTTTGGTCGCTGCATTCGGACTTCTGCAAGTTTGCTCGGTGTCGACGCCGGTGGTGTTCCCCTAACCGAGGGTGACCAAGCATGCAAGAAAGCGTGATGCAGCGCATGTGGAACAGTGCCCACCTTTCAGGTGGAAACGCTGCCTATGTGGAAGAGCTTTATGAGCTCTACCTGCACGACCCTAACGCTGTGCCAGAAGAGTGGCGCACCTACTTTCAGAAGTTGCCTACTGACGGCAACTCTGCCACCGATGTTTCGCACTCCACAATTCGCGATCATTTCGTCTTGCTGGCAAAGAACCAGCGCCGCGCACAACCGGTTTCCGCCGGCAGCGTGAGCAGTGAGCACGAGAAGAAGCAAGTTGAAGTGCTGCGATTGATCCAGGCCTACCGTATGCGTGGCCACCAGGCAGCCCAGCTTGACCCGCTGGGGCTGTGGCAGCGTCCTGCACCTGCAGACCTGTCGATCAATCATTACGGCTTGACCAATGCCGATCTTGATACGACCTTCCGTGCCGGCGACCTGTTCATCGGCAAAGAGGAGGCGAGCCTACGCGAAATTCACGAAGCGTTGCAGCAGACATATTGCCGCACCATCGGCGCTGAATTCACGCATATCACCGATTCCGAGCAGCGCCAGTGGTTCCAGCAGCGTCTGGAAAGCGTGCGTGGTCGTCCGACGTACTCCGCCGACATCAAGAGCCACCTGCTCGAGCGCGTGACTGCCGGTGAAGGCCTGGAAAAATACCTGGGCACCAAATACCCGGGCACCAAGCGTTTCGGTCTGGAAGGCGGCGAGAGCCTGATTCCGATGCTCGACGAGCTGATCCAGCGTTCCGGTTCCTACGGCACCAAGGAAATCGTCATCGGCATGGCCCACCGTGGCCGTCTGAACGTGCTGGTCAACACCTTCGGCAAGAACCCGCGCGAGCTGTTCGACGAGTTCGAAGGCAAGAAGAAGGTCGAGCTGGGTTCCGGTGACGTTAAATATCACCAGGGCTTCTCGTCCAACGTCATGACCACCGGTGGTGAAGTTCACCTGGCCATGGCGTTCAACCCGTCCCACCTGGAAATCGTATCTCCAGTGGTCGAGGGTTCCGTTCGCGCCCGTCAGGATCGTCGTAATGACCCTACCGGTGAGAAGGTTCTGCCGATTTCCATCCACGGTGACGCGGCATTCGCCGGTCAGGGCGTGGTCATGGAAACCTTCCAGATGTCGCAGACCCGCGGTTTCAAGACCGGCGGCACCGTGCACATCGTGATCAACAACCAGGTTGGTTTCACCATCAGCAACCCGCTGGACTCGCGTTCCACCGAGTACGCGACCGACGTTGCGAAGATGATCCAGGCGCCGATCCTCCATGTGAATGGTGATGATCCGGAAGCCGTATTGTTCGTGACCCAGCTGGCCATCGACTACCGCATGCAGTTCAAGCGTGACGTGGTGATCGACCTGGTCTGCTACCGTCGTCGCGGCCACAACGAGGCCGACGAGCCTAGCGGCACCCAGCCTCTGATGTATCAGCAGATCACCAAACAGCGCACTACCCGTGAGCTGTATGCCGATCGCCTGACTCAGAGCGGTGTGCTGGACGTTGAGCGTGTTCAGGCGAAAGTCGATGAATACCGCAACGCGTTGGACAACGGTCTGCATGTTGTAAAAAGCCTGGTCAAAGAGCCGAACAAAGAGTTGTTCGTGGACTGGCGTCCGTATCTGGGCCACGCCTGGACCGCGCGTCACGACACGCGTTTCGATCTGAAAACCTTGCAGGAACTGTCTGCCAAGCTACTGGAAATTCCAGAAGGCTTTGTGGTTCAGCGCCAGGTCTCGAAGATCTACGAAGACCGTCAGAAAATGCAAGCCGGCGGCCTGCCGATCAACTGGGGTTACGCCGAAACCATGGCGTACGCGACCCTGGCGTTCGAAGGTCACCCGATTCGCATGACGGGTCAGGACATCGGTCGCGGTACGTTCTCGCACCGTCACGCTGTCTTGCACAACCAGAAAGACGCGAGCAGCTACATTCCGCTGCAGAACCTGTACAACGGTCAGCCACGCTTCGACCTGTACGACTCGTTCCTGTCGGAAGAAGCGGTACTGGCGTTCGAATACGGTTACTCGACTACCCAGCCGAATGCCCTGGTTATCTGGGAAGCCCAGTTCGGCGACTTCGCCAACGGTGCCCAGGTGGTTATCGACCAGTTCATCACCAGTGGCGAGCACAAGTGGGGCCGTCTCTGCGGTCTGACCATGCTGTTGCCGCACGGTTATGAAGGTCAGGGGCCGGAGCACTCTTCGGCTCGTCTGGAACGTTATCTGCAACTGTGCGCCGAGCACAACATTCAGGTAGCCGTACCGACTACACCTGCTCAGATCTACCACTTGCTGCGTCGTCAGGTGATTCGCCCGCTGCGCAAGCCATTGATCGTTCTGACTCCGAAGTCGCTGTTGCGTCACAAGTTGGCCATTTCGACCCTGGAAGATCTGGCCGAAGGTTCGTTCCAGACCGTTATCCCGGAAATCGATGCACTGGACCCGAAAAAGGTCGAGCGCGTTGTTCTGTGTAGCGGCAAGGTCTACTACGACCTGCTGGAAAAACGCCGTGCCGAAGGTCGTGATGACATCGCCATCGTGCGTATCGAGCAACTGTATCCATTCCCTGAGGACGATCTGAAAGAAGTCCTGGCTCCTTACACCAACGTCAAAAATGCCGTGTGGTGCCAGGAAGAGCCGATGAACCAGGGGGCGTGGTACTGCAGCCAACACCACATGCGTCGCAGCATCAGCAATCTCAACAAGTCTCTCGTACTTGAGTACGCGGGCCGTGAGGCTTCTGCTGCACCTGCATGCGGTTACGCATCGATGCACGCTGAGCAGCAGGAAAAACTGCTGCAAGACGCCTTTACTGTTTAACGCCTTCGCGCACCTGAAACCGAATTTAAGGACTCACAGATAATGGCTATCGAAATCAAAGCCCCCACTTTCCCGGAATCGGTTGCCGACGGCACCGTTGCCACCTGGCACAAACAACCGGGCGACGCTGTAAAGCGTGATGACCTGATCGTCGACATCGAAACCGACAAGGTTGTGCTGGAAGTGTTGGCGACTGCTGACGGCGTGCTGGGCGCTATCGTCAAGAACGAAGGCGACACCGTTCTGTCCGACGAAGTTCTGGGCTCCATCGTTGAAGGCGGCGCTGCTGCCGCTGCTCCGGCTGCCGCTGCTGCTCCGGCCGCGGCACAGGCTGCTGCTCCTGCCGCCGAAGGCGAAGACGATCCTGTTGCTGCACCGGCTGCTCGCAAGCTGGCTGAAGAAAACGGCATCAACATCGCTTCCGTTGCCGGTACCGGCAAAGGCGGTCGTGTGACCAAGGAAGACGTGGTCGCTGCTGTTGCCGCGAAGAAAGCCGCTCCGGCTGCCGCACCTGCCAAGGCTGCTGCTCCTGCTGCCGCTGCTCCTGTGTTCGCCGCTGGCGACCGCATCGAGAAGCGCGTACCGATGACCCGCGTTCGCGCTACTGTGGCCAAGCGTCTGGTAGAAGCCCAGTCGAACATGGCGATGCTGACCACGTTCAACGAAGTCGACATGACTGAAGTCATGGCCCTGCGTTCGAAGTACAAGGACCTGTTCGAGAAGTCCCACAACGGCGTACGCCTGGGCTTCATGTCGTTCTTCGTGAAAGCGGCCACCGAAGCGCTGAAACGCTTCCCGGCTGTCAACGCGTCGATCGACGGTTCCGACATCGTTTACCACGGCTACGCTGACGTCGGTGTTGCTGTTTCCAGCGACCGCGGTCTGGTTGTACCGGTTCTGCGTAACGCCGAACTGATGAGCCTGGCTGAAATCGAAGGCGGCATCGCCACCTTCGGCAAGAAGGCTCGCGACGGCAAACTGTCGATGGACGAAATGACCGGCGGTACGTTCACCATCACCAACGGTGGTACCTTCGGTTCGATGATGTCGACTCCGATCGTCAACCCGCCGCAAGCGGCAATCCTGGGCATGCACAACATTCTGCAGCGCCCGATGGCGATCAACGGTCAGGTCGTGATCCGTCCGATGATGTACCTGGCTCTGTCCTACGATCACCGTCTGATCGATGGCAAAGAAGCTGTGACCTTCCTGGTTACCATCAAGAACCTGCTGGAAGACCCGGCTCGTTTGCTGCTGGATATCTGATTTCGTTGCATGGGCCGCTGCAGGATGGCGGCCCGTCTGTAATGACCAGCTTCGTCCCACGACGGTCCCCAAAAGGGGCCGTCCGGTTTGATTCGAGAAGGAATGACACATGACTCAGAAATTCGACGTGGTAGTGATTGGCGCGGGCCCTGGCGGCTACGTGGCTGCCATCAAAGCAGCGCAACTGGGCCTCACCACTGCCTGCATCGAGAAATACACCGACAAGGAAGGCAAACTGGCCCTCGGCGGTACTTGCCTGAACGTCGGCTGCATTCCATCCAAGGCGCTGCTGGACAGCTCCTGGAAATACAAGGAAGCCAAAGAAGGCTTCGCGATCCACGGTATCAATCACGCTGGCGTGACCATGGACGTGGCAGCAATGGTTGGCCGTAAAGCCAACATCGTCAAAGGCCTGACCTCTGGCGTTGCCACCCTGTTCAAGGCGAACGGCGTCACTTCCCTGCAAGGCCACGGTAAACTGCTGGCCGGCAAGAAAGTCGAACTGACCAAGCCAGACGGCAGCGTTGAAATCATCGAAGCCGAGAACGTGATTCTGGCTTCGGGCTCGCGTCCGATCGACATTCCACCGGCTCCGGTTGACCAGAACGTGATCGTCGATTCGACGGGCGCGCTGGAATTCCAGACCGTACCAAAACGTCTGGGCGTGATCGGCGCCGGCGTGATCGGTCTGGAACTGGGTTCGGTCTGGTCGCGTCTGGGTGCCGAAGTCCTGGTTCTGGAAGCGCTGGAGAAGTTCCTGCCAGCCGCTGACGACGCGGTTTCCAAAGAAGCTTTCAAGACCCTGACCAAACAAGGTCTGGACATCAAGCTGGGCGCTCGCGTTACCGGTTCCAAAGTGAACGGCGACGAAGTCGTTGTGAACTACACCGATGCCAACGGCGAACAGAACATCACTTTCGACAAACTGATCGTTGCCGTTGGTCGCCGTCCAGTGACCACCGAACTGTTGGCTGCCGACAGCGGTGTGACCATCGACGAGCGCGGTTTCGTATTCGTTGACGACCAGTGCGCCACCAGCGTACCGGGTGTTTACGCGATCGGTGACGTGGTTCGCGGCATGATGCTGGCGCACAAGGCGTCCGAAGAAGGCATCATGGTGGTTGAGCGCATCAAGGGCCACAAAGCCCAAATCAACTATGACCTGATCCCGTCTGTTATTTATACTCACCCGGAAATCGCGTGGGTCGGCAAAACCGAGCAGACCTTGAAGGCTGAAGGCGTTGAAGTTAACGTTGGCACCTTCCCGTTCGCAGCCAGTGGCCGTGCCATGGCAGCCAACGATACCGGCGGTTTCGTGAAAGTCATTGCCGATGCCAAGACTGACCGCGTATTGGGCGTCCACGTGATTGGCCCGAGCGCTGCAGAACTGGTTCAGCAGGGCGCGATCGGTATGGAATTCGGCACCAGCGCTGAAGACTTGGGCATGATGGTTTTCTCCCATCCGACCCTGTCTGAAGCCTTGCACGAAGCAGCTCTGGCAGTGAATGGCGGCGCCATTCACATCGCCAACCGCAAGAAGCGTTAAGACAATAAGAAACCACGGCGGTATGGCCCGTCGTGAGCCTTGCATGCAAGACTCACCGCGGAATATCCGCTGGACGCAGTCTTGCGTAGCTGCACCGGTTGTCCGGAAAGGTTACGCAAGCAGCAGTCACAGGTGGTGCGGCACTTGAACGAGTGCAGCACCGAATGCGCAGTACCTAACGAAGACGGTAATAAGCATGAATCTTCACGAGTATCAGGGTAAGCAGCTGTTCGCTGAGTACGGCCTGCCAGTTTCCACCGGTTATGCGGTAGACACCCCGGAAGCAGCAGCAGAAGCTTGCGACAAGATCGGCGGCACCGAGTGGGTTGTCAAAGCCCAGGTCCACGCTGGTGGTCGCGGTAAAGCGGGCGGCGTAAAGCTGGTTCGCAGCAAAGAAGACGCCAAGGCATTCGCGCAGCAGTGGCTGGGCAAGCGTCTGGTGACTTACCAGACTGATGCCAATGGTCAGCCAGTCACCAAGATCCTGGTTGAATCGTGCACTGATATCGCTAAAGAGCTGTACCTGGGCGCTGTCGTTGACCGTTCGAGCCGTCGCATCGTGTTCATGGCTTCCACCGAAGGTGGCGTGGACATCGAGAAAATCGCTCACGACACCCCTGAGAAAATCCTCAAGGCCACTATCGATCCACTGGTTGGCGCTCAGCCATTCCAGGGTCGCGAGCTGGCATTCCAGCTGGGTCTGGAAGGCAAGCAAGTTGCTCAGTTCGCCAAGATCTTCGTAGGTCTGGCCAAACTGTTCAAGGATCACGATCTGGCTCTGCTGGAAGTGAACCCGCTGGTGATCAAGGCTGACGGCGATCTGCATTGCCTCGACGCCAAGATCAACATCGACGCCAACGCCATGTACCGTCAGCCTAAGCTGAAGACTTTCCACGATCCGTCGCAAGACGATCCGCGCGAAGCGCACGCTGCCAAGTTCGAACTGAACTACGTAGCGCTGGAAGGCAACATCGGTTGCATGGTCAACGGTGCTGGCCTGGCCATGGGTACCATGGACATCGTCAACCTGCATGGCGGCAAACCAGCCAACTTCCTCGACGTGGGCGGCGGTGCTACCAAAGAACGCGTTACCGAAGCGTTCAAGATCATCCTGTCCGACACTAACGTCGCTGCAGTACTGGTCAACATCTTCGGCGGCATCGTTCGTTGCGACATGATTGCCGAAGGCATCATCGGCGCTGTGAAAGAAGTCGGCGTGAAAATCCCGGTTGTTGTTCGCCTTGAAGGCAACAACGCTGAGCTGGGCGCTAAAGTACTGGCAGAAAGCGGTTTGAACATCATCGCTGCTACCAGCCTGACCGACGCTGCTCAACAAGTCGTTAAAGCTGCGGAGGGCAAATAATGAGCGTCCTGATCAATAAAGACACCAAAGTTATCTGCCAGGGTATTACCGGTTCGCAAGGTAGTTTCCACACCCAGCAAGCCATCGAGTACGGCACCAAGATGGTTGGTGGTGTAACTCCGGGCAAAGGCGGCACCGAGCACCTGGGTCTGCCAGTGTTCAACACCGTGAAAGACGCTGTAGCTGCCACTGGCGCCACCGCCAGCGTGATCTACGTTCCAGCTCCTTTCTGCAAGGACTCCATCCTGGAAGCAGCATTCGGCGGCATCAAGCTGATCGTTTGCATCACTGAAGGCATTCCTACCCTGGACATGCTGGATGCCAAGGTCAAGTGCGACGAGCTGGGTATCACCCTGATCGGCCCTAACTGCCCAGGCGTGATCACTCCAGGCGAATGCAAGATCGGCATCATGCCAGGTCACATTCACTTGCCAGGCAAGGTCGGTATCGTTTCCCGTTCCGGCACCCTGACCTACGAAGCTGTGAAGCAGACCACTGACGCCGGTTTCGGTCAGTCGACTTGCGTCGGCATCGGCGGTGACCCGATCCCGGGTTCGAACTTCATCGACATCCTGAAGCTGTTCCAGGAAGACCCGAAGACCGAAGCGATCGTCATGATCGGCGAGATCGGCGGTTCGGCTGAAGAAGAAGCGGCTGCCTACATCAAGGCACACGTGACCAAGCCGGTTGTTTCCTACATCGCTGGTGTGACTGCTCCTCCGGGCAAGCGCATGGGCCATGCTGGCGCAATCATCTCTGGCGGCAAAGGCACTGCGGACGAGAAATTCGCTGCGCTGCAAGACGCAGGCGTTAAAACCGTGCGTTCGCTGGCAGACATCGGCAAGGCCTTGGCCGAGCTGACCGGTTGGGCTGTCAAGTAAGCCTCGCGCTTAGCTGACGCTTCACCAGACAAAGGCCACCTTCGGGTGGCCTTTGTCGTTTCCGGGGTTTACTTCAAGCAGGACCGGCCCCTTCGCGAGCAAGCCCGCTTCCACACTGGATCTGCGTTGTTACAAATTCTTATGTACGACGCTGATCCAGTGTGGGAGCGGGCTTGCTCGCGAAGGCGTACTTACAGACGCCAACCATTTACATGCAAAAACGCGACACGAAACTGTCGCAGATCGGATAGTTCGCCCCCTAACAGTGCGTTTGTCGCGCAAATTCGTTAGGCTAGCCGCCATTTTTGCGTCCGCAGCCCACAAGGCCGCTACGCGCTAAAGGGTCAGTCCTATGCGGACCGACAGCATTTCCCTCACCCATAAGGGAAATCCCTCTCTAAATTCCGATTCAGTAGTGTGGTATTTCCTTAATGAAAGTGTTGAAAGGCCAGGACATCCTGGCACTTGGTTTTATGACATTTGCCCTGTTCGTCGGGGCTGGCAACATCATCTTCCCGCCTATCGTCGGTTTGCAGTCCGGGCCTCATGTCTGGATGGCGGCGCTGGGCTTTCTGATTACCGCGGTCGGTCTGCCGGTGATCACCGTCGTGGCCCTGGCCAAGGTCGGCGGCGCGATGGATGCCTTGAGCAGTCCGATCGGCAAAATCGCCGGTGGCTTGCTGGCCGCTGCGTGCTACCTCGCCGTTGGCCCGCTGTTCGCGACGCCGCGCACTGCGACCGTATCGTTCGAAGTGGGCCTGGCGCCGCTGACCGGCGAAAGCCCGCTGGCGCTGTTCCTCTATAGCTCGGTGTATTTCCTGCTGGTGTTCTTCATCTCGCTCTACCCGGGCCGTTTGCTGGATACCGTAGGACGGTTTCTCGCACCGCTGAAGATCACCGCCCTGGCCGCTCTCGGCATCGCCGCGTTCGCTTTGCCGGCCGGTGATATCGGCGTGGCGACGCCGGAGTATGTCGCAGCACCGTTTTCCCAAGGCTTCATCAATGGTTACCTGACCATGGATACCCTCGGTGCGCTGGTGTTCGGCATTGTCATCGTCAACGCCATCCGCTCCCGTGGTGTCGAGTCGCCGGTGTTGATCACCCGCTATGCGATCATTGCCGGGTTGATTGCGGGCGTTGGTCTGGCGCTGGTGTATGTCAGTCTGTTCCGTCTCGGTTCGGGCAGCCATGGAGTGGCTGCCGGTGCGACCAACGGCGCAGCGGTATTGCACGCTTACGTTCAACACACCTTTGGTTCGCTGGGCAGCGGTTTCCTCGCGGTGCTGATCTCGTTGGCCTGCCTGGTCACAGCGGTCGGCCTGACCTGTGCTTGCGCCGAATACTTCAGCCGTGTGTTGCCACTGTCCTACAAGACACTGGTCATTATCCTCGCCGTGTTTTCCCTGTTTGTGTCCAACCTGGGCCTCACCAAGCTGATTGCGTTTTCGATCCCGGTACTCACCGCGATCTACCCGCCGTGCATCGCGCTGGTCGCCCTGAGCTTCTGCAAGGACTTCTGGTATGAACAGGGCCGCATCGTCGGTCCGGTGATGCTGGTGTCGTTCATCTTCGGTCTGATCGACGCGCTCAAGGGCGCAGGTCTGGCGGACTGGATGCCGACGCAACTGGCTCACCTGCCGCTGAGCGAGCAAGGCCTGGCGTGGCTGGTGCCGTCGGTCATGACGCTGGTGGTTGCGGTGGTTTGCGACCGTATGCTGGGCAAGCGCGAAGAAGCGCTGGCTTAAGGCTGTCACGGCCCGCCATAAGCGGGTCTTGAGCTACAACAGAAATGCCCCGTATCAATCGATACGGGGCATTTTTTATGCGCGTGATGCGGTGTCTTTTTTCTTGAGCTAACGTCGAAGCATTGCAAAATCCAATGTGGGAGCGGGCTTGCTCGCGAAGACGGCTTATCATTCAACATTGATATCGACTGACCCTCCGTCTTCGCGAGCAAGCCCGCTCCCACATTCGATTTCGTTACTCTTTAACACATCACAAGGACCTGCATGTCGTTCATCCACGCCAACCTGATCCACATTCTCGCCGCTATCTGGTTTGTCATCTGCTGGGGCGGCTATACCCGTTATGCGACGTGGAAGGGCCGCGACACTGCGTGCCTGGCCAGTGTGCTGCACCTGTACCGCGAAGACTGGATGCGCCGCATGCTGCTGCGCGACAACCGCATCGCCGACGCCAGCGTGGTCGGTAACCTGGAGCGCAACGCGTCGTTCTTCGCCTCGAGCACACTGATTATCCTGGCCGGCATTCTCACCGTGCTGGGTGCGTCGGAGAGGGCTGTGTCTTTGCTGGCGGATATCCCGATGGTGCAGCAGGCCTCCCAGGGAATGTCCGAGATCAAGTTGCTGTGCCTGGCGCTGGTGTTTGTGTATGCGTTCTTTACGTTCAGCTGGTGCATGCGCCAATACAACTTCGCGGCCATTCTGATTGGTTCGGCGCCCATGGTCGGCGAGCGCCATGTCTCGGAGCAGGAGCGCAAAGCCTTTGCGTCCCGGGCGGCGCGTGTCATTTCAATGGCCGCCAACCAGTTCAACTTCGGCCTGCGCTCCTATTACTTCGGCATGACCATGCTGGCCTGGTTTGTCAGCCCCTGGTTGTTCATGCTGATGAGTGCCGGCGTGGTGCTGGTGCTCTATCGCCGGGAGTTTCATTCCGACGTTCTCGACGTGATGGTCTATACCCCTACAGAGGCGCCCTTGCCTGAAGCGATCAAAGAGGCTGCTTGATGAGTATTCCGTTCTGGTGTGTGTTTATCAGCGCCTTGCTGATTTACGTGGCCCGCATGCCGGTGGCCAAGGCCATGAAAGAGCAGGGGGGTTACAACAATCACCTGCCGCGCCAGCAGCAGGCACAACTCACCGGCTTCGGTGCACGAGCGGTGGCGGCCCATCAGAACTGCTTCGAAGCCTTCATCTTGTTCTCGGCGGGGGTGTTGATGGCGCACACCACGCAGACGGCGGGATGGCTGATTGATTCGCTGGCAATCATCTTCGTGATGACGCGAATCATTTACTTATTGTGCTATTGGGGCGATCTCGCCTGGCAGCGAAGTCTGGTGTGGTTTGTCGGACTAGTGTGTTCGTTGCTGTTGATGATTAGTCCGACTTTTAGAACTGTTTTGCTCTAGCAAGGCAAATGACGAGCAAAAGAAAACCCGCACTTGGCGGGTTTTCTTTATCACGCTAAAAACTGTTTTAGTTTTTAGGTGCTTCTTTTGCAGCGGCTTCGTTCGATTCAGCCTGAGCTTTGGCAGCTTCGGCGTTTTCTTTCGCTGCGTCGTTCACTTTATCCTGAGCTTTGTTCATGTCTTGCTGAGCTTGCTCAGCATGTTGGTTAGCATCTTGAGCTTTGTCCTCGGATTTTTTATCGCAGGCAGCGAGACCGAGGGAAGCGGTCAACATCAAGGCAATAGCTAAAGTCTTACGCATGGGGTGTTTCTCCTTGGGAAAAATATCTACTTGGCCTTTCGAGCACAGCCAACAGGGTTAAGTTCCTCAATTCGTTCAGATATATAAGATTATTCCCACGGGAACTTTTACCGAACACGCCTAGTGCGATGTCGGAATACTAAGAAGAGTTTTTATCAAATGGCCGAAAACCCCGTTTTTGAGCGCGCGACACGATTTCTATCGGCATTGCGACACTGTCAGGTACTCGGGCTGCGAGTTCACAGTGCCAGCAGTGACGGACTCACAGTGATTCTGCCGTACAGCCCGCAAATCATCGGCAATCCGCAAACCGGCGTGATCCACGGCGGGGCGCTGACTACCTTGATGGACACCGCGTGCGGCATGTCCACCCTCTGCGTACTGCCCGAGTTCGAAGTCTGCCCGACCCTCGACCTGCGCATCGACTACATGCACGCGGCCGAGCTGCACAAGGATGTGTATGGCTTTGCCCAGTGCTACCGGGTCACCACGGACGTGATCTTCGCCCGTGGTTTTGCCTATCAGGACGATCCCGAACAGCCCATCGCCCATGTCGTGGGTACGTTCATGCGCATGGGCAAGGGCGTCAAAGGCACCAAGGGATTTGGTGGCGCCATCGCCGGAGGAGCGAAATGACCGACAACTTCAAGGAACAACTGCAACAGGCCCATGAGCAGGGCGACTACGCCGCGCTGCTGCACCTGATTCCCTACGCCAAGCTGATCGGTGTCGAATGCGCGCGGGTCGGGGATGACCTGTTGTTTCGCCTCCCGGCAAACAAGGACAACATTGGTAACCCTTTACTGCCGGCGATTCATGGCGGTGTGATTGCAGGGTTCATGGAGCTGTCCGCCGCATTGCACTTGCTGATTCTCACCGGTTCGCCGGGCGTGCCGAAGATCATCGACTTTTCCCTCGACTACCTGCGCGCTGGGCAGTTTCGTGACACGTGGGCCAGATGTCAGGTGTGCCGTCAGGGGCGGCGTGTCGCCAACGTGGCAGTGACCGCCTGGCAAAGCACCGAATCCGAACCCATCGCCACGGCCCGCGCCCACTTCAAAATCGATGAGCCCTTGAAATCCTGATCCGAGCCCCCAACTTTGATGACAACCCGCCGCCGACCCTCTAGGTCGCGGCCACTGCCATCTGATTGGAGTTTGATGACCATGAGTGTGGAAACTCAAAAGGAAACCCTGGGCTTCCAGACCGAGGTGAAGCAGCTGCTGCACCTCATGATCCATTCGCTGTATTCCAACAAGGAAATCTTCCTTCGCGAATTGATCTCGAACGCCTCTGACGCTGTCGACAAATTACGTTTCGAAGCCCTGTCCAAGCCTGAGTTGCTGGAAGGTGGCGCCGAACTGAAAATCCGTGTGAGCTTCGACAAAGACGCTAAAACCGTCACCCTCGAAGACAACGGCATCGGCATGAGCCGTGAAGATGCGATCACCCACCTGGGTACCATCGCCAAATCCGGCACCGCCGATTTCATGAAACACCTGACGGGCGATCAGAAAAAGGATTCGCACCTGATCGGTCAGTTCGGTGTGGGTTTCTACTCTGCCTTCATCGTCGCCGACAAAGTCGACGTGTTCAGTCGTCGTGCCGGTGCTGCCGCCAGCGAAGGCGTGCATTGGTCGTCGAAGGGCGAAGGTAATTTCGAAGTTGCCACCGTCGAGAAAGCCGATCGTGGTACTCGCATCGTCCTGCACCTGAAGTCCGGTGAAGACGAGTTCGCCGATGGCTGGCGTCTGCGCAACATCATCAAGAAGTACTCCGACCACATCGCTTTGCCGATTGAGTTGCCGAAAGAAGTGGCAGCCGCTGAAGGTGAAGAGAAGCCGGCCGTTGAGTGGGAAACCGTCAACCGCGCCAGTGCCCTGTGGACCCGTCCTCGCACCGAGATCAAGGACGAGGAATATCAGGAGTTCTACAAACACATCGCTCATGACTTCGAAAACCCGCTGAGCTGGAGCCACAACAAGGTCGAAGGCAAGCTTGAGTACAGCTCGCTGCTTTACGTACCAGCCCGTGCTCCGTTCGACCTGTACCAGCGTGAAGCGCCGAAAGGCCTGAAGCTGTATGTGCAGCGCGTGTTCGTGATGGATCAGGCCGAGTCGTTCCTGCCGCTGTACCTGCGCTTCATCAAAGGCGTGGTCGATTCCAATGACCTGTCGCTGAACGTGTCGCGGGAAATTCTGCAGAAAGACCCGATCATCGATTCCATGAAGTCGGCGCTGACCAAGCGCGTTCTCGACATGCTGGAAAAGCTGGCGAAGAACGAGCCTGAGCAATACAAAAGCTTCTGGAAAAACTTTGGCCAGGTCATGAAAGAAGGCCCGGCAGAAGACTTCGCCAATAAAGAGAAAATCGCTGGCCTGCTGCGTTTCGCGTCCACTCAGGGCGAAGAAGGTGAGCAAGTCGTGGGTCTGGCCGAGTACCTGGCGCGCGCCAAGGAAGGTCAGGACAAGATTTACTACCTGACCGGCGAAACCTACGCGCAAGTCAAAAACAGCCCGCACCTGGAAGTCTTCCGCAAGAAAGGCATCGAAGTGCTGCTGCTGACCGACCGCATCGACGAGTGGCTGATGAGCTACCTCAGCGACTTCGACGGCAAGAGCTTTGTCGACGTGGCGCGCGGTGACCTCGATCTGGGTAACCTGGATTCGGAAGAAGACAAGAAAGCCGCGGAAGAAGTCGCCAAGTCCAAAGAAGGTCTGGTTGAGCGTCTGAAAACTGCGCTGGGCGAATCCGTGGCTGAAGTGCGGGTTTCCCATCGTCTGACCGACTCCCCGGCGATTCTGGCCATCGGCGAGCAGGACCTGGGCATGCAAATGCGTCAGATCCTGGAAGCCAGCGGTCAGAAGGTTCCGGATTCGAAGCCTATCTTCGAATTCAACCCGGCGCACCCGCTGATCGAGAAGCTCGACAACGAGCAGAGCGACGAGCGCTTCGGCGACCTGTCGCACATCCTCTTCGATCAAGCGGCTCTGGCGGCCGGCGACAGCTTGAAGGACCCGGCCGCGTATGTGCGCCGTCTCAACAAGCTGCTGGTTGAACTGTCGGTTTAACGACGTTGTAAAAAAACCCGCTTCGGCGGGTTTTTTATGACCTGAATTTTTTTGGCTGTGAACCCGATCCTGTAGGAGTCGGCTTGCTGGCGATGGCGATTTCGACGCCGCCATCGCCAGCAAGCCGGCTCCTACAGTAGACCGCATTCCAATGTGGGAACAGTGATTGCGACTCGGTCTACCGTAGGAGTGAGCCTGCTCGCGATGGCGGCGGCAATAACGCCACAAACCTCAAGGCAGCTCAATACGCTCGCTTTCCCCCGGCACAGTCGGCCAATCCCCGGCCGCCCAGCGTCGCCGCGCTTCGTCGATAGCCGCCGGATCGCTCGCCACAAAATTCCAGTTGATCCGTCGCGGTCCATCCAGCGGCGCGCCGCCGAACAACACCGCATGACAGTCGCTCTCGGCGAACAACGTCATTTCTTCCCCGGCCGGCAGCACCACTAGCGAGTACGGCTCTAACGGCTCGCCATCGAGCTGCGCATCACCGCTCAACACATACAGGGCCCGTTCTTCATGCTCGGTGGGAATCAGCAGCGTGGTTGCTGTTTGCAGGTTCAATTCCGCGTACAGCGTAGGAGAAAGCACCGGCACTGGCGATTCCAGGCAAAAGCCTGACCCGGCGATCATCCGGATCTTCACGCCAAGGTTATCGCTGACCGGCAACGTGGCTGCCGGGTGATGGCTGTAGTGCCCCGGGCCTCGCTCATGATCCTTCGGCGATGCCAGCCAGATCTGCAAACCGTGCATCGTGAATCCGCTTTCCTTCAATGCCTCGGGCGTACGCTCGACGTGGGCTATGGCGCTGCCGGCGGTCATCCAGCTGACGTCACCGGCCTCCACCACCTGATCGGAGCCAAGGCTGTCCTTGTGCTGGATTTTTCCTTCAAACAAGTAGGTGAGGGTCGACAGACCAATGTGCGGATGCTGACGGATGTTCATGCCTTTGCCCGCCGGATAACGGGTTTCCAGCATGTGGTCGAAAAACACAAAGGGCCCGACGCTGCGGCATTTGGCTGACGGCAGCGGACGAAGAATCGGCTGGCCTTCGACATCTTCGGCGCGGGGGCGGATCACGAGGGGAGTGTTCATGGTGCATTCCAGGCTGAGCGGGTGACGCGTGGAGCATAACCCGCTTGCCCGGCCCTTGCCGCTATTGGCTGAATGCGCCTTCAGACAGATGGGTTTCGATGCTGACTTGCGTGGTGGTCATCAGCTTGTGCACCGGGCAACGGTCGGCCACGCGGTGCAGTTCGTCGCGCTGGGCATCGGTGAGCACACCCTTGAGGGTGAGTTTGACGTGCAGGGCGTATTTGCCTTTCTGCTCTTCACTGTTGTCGCGTTTGACCTCCACACCAACACCCGTCAGCGGAATGTCTTTTTTCTTCGCATACAGCTTCAGGGTCAGGGCCTTGCACGCGCCGAGCGCTGCGTCGAAGTAATCGTGCGGCTCGGGTGCCGAGCCTTCACCGCCCGCGGAGGTCGGTACGTCGGCAAAGAGTTCGTGGTCATCGATTTGTACGCTGTGACGAAAACCTTCGGCGGAAACGGTATTGACGGTAACTGTCATGGGAAACCTCAGCAGTAGGAAAAGTCATTCGATCAAAAAAGACCTTGAAGGTATAGAGCATTCCACCTGATGCGCGTTCCACTTTCTTGTTGAGGTGATCGCAACCCAGCGGGAGCAAGCTCCCTCGCCACAGGTTATGTAGACGAAGCATTAGGCGAAAAAAAGCCCCGCATTTGCGGGGCTCATTCGTGTCGATCCGGATCAGCTGCCTTTGACGGACTTGCCGTTGACCTTGCCGTCCAGGAGCATGATGTTGTACTCCTTGCCGTCGGTTTCGACCTGTTGCAGGCGAACCAGCAGGTAATCCCAGTCCTTGGCGAACCACAGCACGGTAATGCGCTTGCTTTGTGTCGGGTCGCGCACGCGCTCGACCTTGATCGCGTCGATCTGGCCAGCCTTGGTGTCGACTTTTTCCGAACCCAGCACGCGGAAGTCGTAGGTATCGACTTCACCATCATCGACCACCTGATAGCTCATGCTTTTTTTGCCGGCGGCCACGTCGTGTTGCAGGGCCAGCTGATAGGTGGATTTGTCGACCATGCCGCGGTTGAGCGGGATCTTGACCGCGTCGCCGCGATCGGTGCCGGTGACCATTTTGGCGGTCCAGTCGAAATCCAGGTCAGCCTTTTTGGCTTTGCCCAGGCCACCGCGTTCAAAGTGGTAGGACTGTGGCAGCAGGGTGTCCTTGTCCAGGGTCAGGGTGCTTTCTTCGGTCAGGCTGGCGATCATCATCGAGGCCTTGAAGCTGAGCTTCCAGACACCGTTGGCTTCCTTGGTCAGGCTGCGCTCGGCAGTGCCGCTCATTGGAAGCTGCTTCCAGTCGGCGGTGTAGCTGGCGGAGAAAGGTTGAAGTTCTGTTGCCTGCGCAAAAGGCAGGGCAAGCAGAGCGCAAGCGAAGAGCAGGGCGCGACGCATAAAATCTCCTAGGTTCGAATCAAGTGGCCGCTGGCCGCGAGTAACTTGCCATCCAGTAAAGCACCTTGTTCGCCGAGTGATAAACGGCCTTCGGCAAACCAGCGTACGGCCATCGGGTAGATCAGGTGTTCCTGGGTGTGAACTCGCTGCGCCAGACTCTGCGGCGAATCCTGCAACTCTACCGGTATTACTGCCTGTACGACCAGTGGTCCGCCATCGAGTTCCTCGGTGACAAAGTGCACGGAACAGCCGTGTTCAGTGTCTCCGGCCTCCAGCGCGCGCTGATGGGTGTGTAACCCTTTGTATTTGGGTAACAGCGAGGGATGGATGTTGAGCAGGCGACCCGCGTAGTGGCGCACGAAGTCAGCGCTGAGGATGCGCATGAAACCGGCCAGGACCACGAGTTTGGGATTGAAGGTGTCGATCAGTTCGATCAGCGCGGCATCGAAGGCTTCGCGGCCTTCGAACGCCTTGTGATCCAGGGAGCGGGTGTCGATACCCGCCTCCCTGGCACGTTGCAGGCCGTAGGCGTCGGCGCGGTTGGAAATCACCGCGGCGATGCGGACCGGGCTGTCGCCGGTCCGCGTGCTGTCGATCAGGGCCTGCAAGTTACTGCCGGTGCCGGACAACAGCACCACCACATCACAGGTCTGAGACATCAATGAGCCTTGAGGTTCTTCAGTTCAACCTGGGCCGCGCCTTCGGCAGCGGTGGCGATCTGGCCGATGACCCAAGGCTGCTCGCCGGCTTCACGCAGCACGTTCAGCGCGGTTTCGACGTGCTCTTGAGCTACGCAGATCACCATGCCAACGCCGCAGTTCAGCACGCGGTGCATTTCGTTTTCGTCGACGTTGCCTTTCTCTTGCAGCCAGTCGAACACGGCCGGGCGAGTCCAGCTTGCAACGTCAACCACCGCTTGAGCGCCTTTTGGCAGCACGCGCGGGATGTTGTCCAGCAGGCCGCCACCGGTGATGTGGGCCATGGCTTTGACTGCGCCGGTTTCCTTGATCAGCTTCAACAGCGGTTTCACGTAGATGCGGGTCGGGGCCATCAGCAGGTCGGTCAGCGGCTTGCCGTCGAGCTGGATGTTTTCGATGTCGGCACCGGACACTTCGATGATCTTGCGGATCAGCGAGTAGCCGTTGGAGTGCGGGCCGGAAGACGGCAGGGCGAGCAGGGCATCGCCGGCAGCGACTTTGGAACCGTCGATGATTTCGGATTTTTCCACGACGCCGACGCAGAAGCCGGCCAGGTCGTAGTCTTCGCCTTCGTACATGCCCGGCATTTCAGCGGTTTCGCCGCCGACCAGGGAGCAGCCGGACAGTTCGCAGCCTGCGCCGATGCCGGTCACGACCTGGGTCGCGGTTTCGACGTTCAGTTTGCCGGTGGCGTAGTAGTCCAGGAAGAACAGCGGCTCGGCGCCGCAGACCACCAGGTCGTTCACGCACATGGCCACCAGGTCGATGCCGATGCTGTCGTGCTTGTTCAGGTTCAGCGCCAGACGCAGCTTGGTGCCGACGCCGTCAGTGCCGGAAACCAGCACTGGCTGCTTGTAGCCGGCCGGGATTTCGCAGAGGGCGCCAAAACCGCCCAGGCCGCCCATGACTTCCGGGCGCGCAGTGCGCTTGGCGACGCTCTTGATGCGTTCGACCAATGCTTCACCGGCGTCGATGTCTACACCGGCGTCCTTGTAGCTCAGGGAGGGTTGCTTGCTCATGATCCAGGCCTTTAGGGGGGATTCAGGGGTAACGACCGAGTCCAGTGGGACCGCCGAAACAAACGAAGGGCATGTGCCTTGCGCGAATTTCAGGGTGCCCGGCTGTTGCCGGTCTGCGAAGGCGCGCGATTTTATCAGGCTTGAGGGGCAGCGGCCATCCTCAGGCCGACAGCAGGGGCATATCGATACAAAAAAACCGTTATTGCCCGTGTTGGTCGCCTCCCGCTTGGCTGTATAAGGTATCGCGATTATCCGTCTATCGTTATGGCAGTGCGAAAAACTTAACCGGGACGTGTGAATGTTTTACGGGGGGCGATGGTCACAGCCTTGCCCGATTATCTTCATGCGGTCAGTTCCAGCCGCTCTTGTCGTCAGGAATCCTCCATGCGTTTTTTCAGATCATTGTTTGTGGGTTGTTTGTCTCTGGTCAGCCTGGTGAGTCATGCCGAAACGGTCAAAAGCCTTTATCAGGTGCGCGAGCCTGTCACCAGCCAGGCGCCAGAGGAGCGTGATCAAGCCACCCAGCGTGCGCTCGACACGCTGGTGCTGCGCCTGACCGGCGATCCCAAGGCTGTGCAAAGTCCGGGGTTGGCCGCCATTCGCAAGGACCCGCAGCAGATCATCAGCCAGTACGGTTTCGAAGCCGGCCCGCCGGAAGTACTGAAGGTGGATTTCGACCCGGCCAGCACCGAGCAGGCGTTGCGCCGTGCCGGGCTGTCATTGTGGGGCGCGAACCGGCCATCGATTCTGACGTGGTGGCTGAACGACTCGACCGAAGGTTCGAGTCTGGTGGGTGATGGCCAGGCCAGCGCGGCGCCACTGCGTCGCGCGGCACAGCACCGTGGTCTGCCGCTGCGGCTGCCACTGGCGGACCTGAGCGAGCAACTGGTCGCCACCGCGCCGAATCTTGAAGGCACCGATGCGGCGCCCCTGCGCGGCGCATCGGATCGTTACAATGCCGACGCCTTGCTGGCCGTGCATGCCCGTGAAGAGAGTGGTCAGTGGCAGGCCAAATGGCATCTGTGGCTGGGCGACCAGAAAGAAGCGGGCAGCGTGCAGGGCGCGGATCAGGCCGCTGTCGCCGATGCGGTACTGCTCGCGGTCAGCCAGCGACTGGCACCACGCTTTGTGGTCAAGCCCGGAAGTTCGGGCGAGCAGCTGCTGGAAGTGCAGGGCATGAATCTGGAGCGTTATGCGACGCTTGGGCGTTTGCTGGAACCGTTTGGCGCGCGCCTGCAAAGTGTTGACGCTGACCGGATTCTCTACCGGGTCAATGGCAGCGCCGAGCAGTTGCGGTCGCAGTTGTCGCTGGCGAAGTTGCAAGAGGTTCCGGCGGGTGAAGCCCCGGCGCCGACCGTGCCTGTCCAGCCGGTGGCAGAGGGCTCGGCGCCTGTTGTCGCGCCACCGCCTGCACCGGTGCCGCAGTTGCGTTTCCGTTGGTAAGGCTTTCTTTCTTTATATAGATGCAAATGGAGTGGTACATGGCCGATACGCGGCGTTGGTTCTGGTTGGGTGGGGTGGTTCTGCTCTGCGCGTTTATCTGGCTGTTGCATCCGATTCTGACGCCGTTTCTTGTGGCGTTGCTGTTGGCATATTTGTTCGATCCGCTGGTGGATCGGCTGGAAAAGGCCGGCCTGTCCCGGACCTGGGGCGTGGTGGCGGTGTTCGCGCTGTTCACCTTGATCTTCACCACGTTGCTGCTGGTGCTGGTGCCGATGCTCGCCAAGCAGTTGTTTCGCCTGTACGAGCTGGCGCCGCAGATGCTCGACTGGTTGCAGCACACCTCATTGCCGTGGGCGCAATCGAAATTCGGGCTGTCGGACGGTTTCTGGAAGTTCGACAAGCTTAAAGCGGCGATCAGCGAACACATGGGGCAGACCACCGACATCGTGGGCGTGGTGCTGAGTCAGGCCACTGCATCCGGTCTTGCGTTGATCGGTTGGCTGGCCAATCTGGTGCTGATCCCGGTCGTGAGCTTCTATCTATTGCGGGACTGGGACCTGATGGTGGCCAAGATCCGCAGCCTGCTACCCCGTGACCGTGAAGAGCGCGTGGTGATCCTGGCAGGCGAATGCCATGAAGTGCTTGGTGCGTTCGTGCGCGGGCAATTGCTGGTGATGGTGGCGCTGGGTGTCATCTATTCGGCAGGGCTGATGCTGGTCGGGCTGGAACTGGGGCTGTTGATCGGGATGATTGCCGGTCTGGCGGCGATTGTGCCGTACATGGGGTTTGTCATCGGGATTGGCGCGGCGCTGATTGCCGGCCTGTTCCAGTTTGGTGGCGACTTGTACCCAATGGTTGGCATCGTTGCGGTGTTCATGGTTGGCCAGGCGCTGGAGGGCATGGTGCTGACGCCGTTGCTGGTGGGCGACCGCATCGGTCTGCACCCGGTGGCGGTGATCTTTGCGATTCTGGCCGGTGGTGAGCTGTTCGGTTTTACCGGCGTGCTGCTGGCGCTCCCGGTGGCGGCGGTGATTATGGTGCTGGTGCGCCATGTGCATGATTTGTATAAAGATTCTGATATCTACGGCGGCGTCGACGAACCTGAGCTCTAGAGGTCGCCGATGACGCATTGCGGGCGGCCTGGTTCAGTGACAGGCTGGCCCGTGTCCCATGGGCGGCTGTCACATACGCCGCCAAAGAAACGCACATGAAACCGGGGCGATAACGCAAACCTTTGATTTTGCTTATGGTCTGTCGCATTGTGCGGTCAGCTTCACGGGTATAAACTTCGCACACTTTACACAGAGGCCACTAACGGTTCCTTTGGAACTGTTCAGTCAGCATGAAACCGATTCAGCTGCCCCTAGGTGTGCGTCTGCGTGATGACGCTACCTTTATCAATTACTACCCAGGCGCCAATGCCGCTGCACTCGGCTATGTCGAGCGGCTGTGCGAAGCCGACGCCGGCTGGACCGAAAGCCTGATTTACCTCTGGGGCAAGCACGGGGTAGGGCGTACGCATTTGTTGCAGGCAGCCTGCTTGCGCTTCGAGCAGATGGGTGAGCCGGCGGTGTATCTGCCACTGGCCGAGTTGATGGATCGCGGCACCGAAATTCTCGACAACCTCGAACAGTACGAACTGGTCTGCCTGGATGATCTGCAGGCGGTTGCCGGCAAGGCGGACTGGGAAGAGGCGTTGTTCCATCTGTTCAATCGCCTGCGTGACAGCGGTCGGCGCCTGCTGATTGCAGCATCGACGTCACCGCGCGAATTGCCGGTGAAGCTGGCGGACCTGAAATCCCGTCTCACGCTGGCACTGATCTTCCAGATGCGACCGCTGTCCGACGAAGACAAATTGCGCGCCCTTCAACTGCGTGCGTCTCGTCGTGGATTGCACCTGACCGATGAAGTCGGGCATTTTATTCTGACCCGTGGCACTCGCAGCATGAGTGCGCTTTTCGAGCTGCTTGAGCGTCTCGATCAGGCCTCCCTTCAAGCTCAGCGCAAGCTGACCATTCCGTTTCTGAAAGAGACTCTGGGCTGGTAAAAGCCAAGCCCTGCAAGGTTTTTGGCATTTTTCAGGCGCCAAAAAGTGCGCTTTCCTACGGGGTGTAGGTCGCGCAAGCGTCTAAATGGGGCTTAAGCGCTTAGATGGAAACGCGAAACCGGAAAGTCACATAAAGTTCGATTGAATTTGCAAATGAGGATGATAGCGGGCATAGTCTCGGCTTCTTTACAACTATCAGCCACGGTCGTGCCCATGCTAAATCGCTTTGCACCCCTCGTGCCTCTCGCACTCGTCACCCTGTTGTTCGGTTGCGCTGCCCACTCTCCAGTGTCGGAGCAAGCGCCTCAACAGCAGGTTAAAAATTCTGTTACTGCGCAATCCTCTTCCGTTCTTTTCCAGGAAGAGCTGGCCACCGATAAAGAACTGGCAGACTTCGCTGACGGCAAGTCCTACCAGCTTCCGGTTCTGGCCGACAGCATCCTCGAACGTGGCATGTCCCTGATCGGTACCCGTTACCGTTTCGGCGGCACCTCCGAGGCTGGCTTCGATTGCAGCGGTTTCATCGGTTATCTGTTCCGTGAAGAAGCCGGCATGAACCTGCCGCGTTCCACTCGCGAAATGATCAACGTGGACGCGCCGCTGGTTGCTCGTAGCGCGCTCAAACCGGGCGATCTGCTGTTCTTCGCCACCAACGGCCGTCGCGGTCGTGTCAGTCACGCGGGGATCTACCTCGGTGACAACCAGTTCATCCATTCCAGCAGCCGCAAAAGCGGTGGTGTCCGGGTCGATAGCCTGGGCGACAGCTACTGGAGCAAGACCTTCATTGAAGCCAAGCGCGCACTCGCGATGGCCCCGACCGTGGTCACGGCTCGCAAGTAATGCATCAACCTGTCGCCACTTCAGTGGCGACAAAAAGCCTCTCTGCAACAGAGTAGGCGGACAGTTTGTAAGGCGAACTTAAAGTCTTACTTGAAGTTTGCCGCATAGCCGCTAGAATCCTGATCTATTATTGATGGCAAACCGCCTGCGTCCTGCGCAGGCGGTTTTCTTTTCTGCCCTGTCGGCAGAAAAAAGCCGCAGCCAGATCAGGATGTTCTGCTTATGACGATGTCGGCCCGCCTCGCACTCATGTTCTTCGCAGCGCTGCTCAGCGCCTGCGCCAGCCGTACACCGCCGCCTGCGCCGGTGGTTCGCGCGCCGATTGTCTTCGGTTCACCCCAACCTTTTTCGCCTGAGGCCGAAGATGTGCTGTTTCGCGCGTTGGGCCTGGTCGGCACGCCTTATCGCTGGGGCGGCAATACGCCCGATTCCGGGTTCGATTGCAGCGGCCTGATCGGTTACGTCTACCGTGACGTCACCGGCATCTCTCTGCCGCGCACTACCCGCGAGATGATCAGCATGCAAGCGGCCAATGTCGGCAAGGAAGGCCTGCAAACCGGCGACCTGATTTTCTTTGCCACCAATGGCGGCTCTCAGGTCAGCCACGCCGGGATCTACGTCGGTGAAGGCCGCTTCGTCCATGCGCCGGCCACGGGTGGCACAGTGAAGCTCGACAGCTTGTCCAAAGCTTATTGGCAGAAAGCCTACCTCAGCGCCAAGCGTGTCCTGCAACCTGAGCATCTGGCGCGTAACCCTTAATTCGCAGAGGTCGTCATGACCGCTCGGACACTCAATCTCGACGATTCCCTGTATCAATACCTGCTCGACGTTTCCCTGAGGGAAACGCCGCTGCTCAAGCGTTTGCGCGATGAAACCCAGGCGCTGCCGATGGCACGCTGGCAGGTGGCCCCGGAGCAGGGGCAATTCCTCGCATTGCTAGTGAAACTCACCGGCGCCAGGCGCTTGCTGGAAGTCGGCACCTTCACCGGTTACAGCGCGTTGTGCATGGCGGCGGCGTTGCCGGAGGACGGTTCACTAATCTGCTGTGACATTCCTGGTGACTACAACGCCACGGCGCGCCGTTACTGGCAGGAAGCAGGGCTCGCCGAACGAATTGACCTGCGCCTGGCGCCTGCGCTGGAAACCTTGGGTCAGTTGGATCAGCCCGGACAATTCGATTTGATTTTCATTGATGCCGACAAGGCGAACTATCCAGCCTACCTGGAGCATGCGCTGCGTTTGCTGCGTGTCGGAGGCCTGGCGGTGTTCGATAACACGCTGTGGAGCGGGCGGGTGCTTGAGCAGAATCCCGAGAGCGAAGACACCCGAGCCATCCAGGCGCTCAATCTCGCCTTGAAGGATGACTCGCGTGTGGATCTGTCGTTGTTGCCTGTAGGAGACGGTTTAACGCTGTGTCGCAAAAAAGTAGGCACTACACCGATCTAATGTGGGAGCAACTGTCTTCACCCTGCCATTCGTCACCGCCATTCGGTGCCATCTCTCAGCATGGCATTCAGTCTGATCAGTAATATTCGCATG
>NZ_VIUK01000036.1:0-45871 GCF_007828295.1 Pseudomonas sp. SJZ080 | reverse complement strand
TGCTTCAAGCACCGCGGACTCACAGCTTGCCATCCACCCCTCTCACCCCAGAGCTTATTCCTAGATCTAGACACAAGCGGGCTTGCTCGCGAATGGGTTCAAGCCGCGCAATCAATACCCGACTGTGAACCGCTGACGGGAATGCTTCGGCACTTCCACTTCATCCAGCAGCGCAATTGCATAGTCGGCGAAGGTAATCCAGCTGCGCCCTTCACTGCTCACCAGCAAATCATCCTTGCCGATCCGAAACGCCCCCGTGCGCTCACCTTCGACAAACTCCGCCGACGGCGACAAAAAGGTCCAGTCCAGTTCCTTTTCCCGACGCAGGTTTTCCAGGAATTGAGCGCCGGCACTGGCCTCGGTTTTGTACTCTTCAGGGAAGCCTTTACTGTCGATAACGCGAGTACCGTCCGGCAGCAACAGCGAACCGGCACCGCCCACTACCAACAAGCGTTTCACCCCGGCCCGTTTCACCGGCCCGATGACGGCGCTGGCAGGAAGGGTCGTAAAGTGCGCGGCGCTGATCACCACGTCATGACCCGCAATTGCCGCTTGCAACGCTTGGGCATCGAGGGCGTCAACGTTCTTGCTGAGCACCCCGGCACGCTGGCCGATCTTCGAGGTATCGCGAGCGATGGCCGTCACGCTGTGACCGCGACGCAGGGCTTCTTCCAACAGCTGGCTACCGGCACGGCCGGTGGCACCGATGATTGCGATTTTGCTCATGATGTTCTCCAGTTGGATTGGGTGACTCAGTACAAATCCGGATGGTGAAAGGGCTTTTGTGGCAGGGGATTTATCCCCTCGCCACAGATAAGCTCACTGTCCACAGGCAATCCCGTTGCCACATAAACTCACTCACCCCACTTCATCTCACCCTTGGCGACTTTGGCGCTCAGTTCCAGCGAGCTTTCTTCGCCCAGGGTCGGGTAGCGTTTTTTCATCGCGGCAATCAACGCCGTAGAGTCTTTGGCTTTGGCGGTTTCCTGGTCGAAAGCCTTGATGTAATCGGCGGTGAACTGCACACCCGCGAGGGAGCGCGCGCTCTTGCCCAGGTAGTGACCCGGCGCGATGGTGGTCGGTTTCAGGGTTTCGATGCTGTGCAGCGTAGCCAGCCAATCGGCGTGAGACTGCGCGGTCTGGGTGTCGGCCATCCATACGTGAATGTTTTCCGCGACGACCACGCCACCGACCACGGCCTTGATCGACGGGATCCACACAAAGGTGCGATCCGGTTGCTTGCCCTCGAGCCCCACCACCTGCAACTTCTGTCCTTCGAGCATCAGACTGTCACCCTCGAGCACACCCGGCACGATGGTTCGGGCCGGTACATCGGCACCCATTTTCGGCCCCCAGAACGCCAGTTTGCCGTCGACGGTTTTCTTGATGTGATCCACCGTCGGTTGCGAGGCGAGCACTTTGGCGTGCGGAAACGCAGCGGTCAGAGTGTCGAGGCCGAAGTAGTAATCCGGATCACCGTGGCTGATGTAAATGGTGGTCAGTTGCTTGCCACTGGCGCGGATCTTTTCCACCACCTGCTCGGCCTGGGATTTGCCGAACTGCGCGTCCACCAGGATCGCGTCTTTCTCGCCGCTGACCAACACCGAGGTCACCGGGAAGATCGCCTTGTCGCCCGGGTTGTAGACATCCAGCGTCAACGTCGATGCCGCCGCGTGGGCCGCGAAGCCGAGGGTGGCCGTGGCCAGCAAAATGCGCTTGAGGGAAGTGAAACCGATCATCTGTTGCTCCGTGGGTTGTCGACGCTTTTTGTAGGAGCCGGCTTGCTGGCGATGATCGTTAACGATGACGCGTGCTTACCGGTTGAAGCGGGGTGCCTATGCGTCCATCGCGAGCACGCTCGCTCCTACAGGAAAACAGAGCTTAGTTGCACGACTCAGTACAAAAAATGCGATGCTGGAACATAGTTTGTTTCTGAAATCGGGCAAATCATGGATCGTCTACAAGCAATGCGGGTGTTCGTCACGGTGGTCGACCTCGGCAGCCAGTCGGCCGCCGCCGATCACCTGGAGCTGTCACGGCCGGTGGTTTCGCGGTATCTGGCAGAACTGGAAGACTGGGTCGGCGCGCGCCTGATGCACCGCACCACGCGCAAATTGAGCCTGACCGCCGCCGGCAGCGAGATCCTGCCACGGTGTCGGCAGATGCTCGACCTGTCTTCGGACATGCAGGCTGCCGTCAGCGAGCCGGATGATGCGCCGCGCGGCCTGCTGCGGATCAGCGTCAGCACCTCGTTCGGCCAGGCACAATTGGCCGATGCCATGGCGGCCTACGTCAAGCGTTACCCCGGCGTCAGCATCGATCTGCAGATGCTCGACCGCACAGTAAACCTGGTGGATGAGCGCATCGACCTGGCGATTCGCACCAGCAATGACCTGGACCCGAACCTGATTGCGCGGCGGCTGACGGTCTGCCGCTCGGTGATCTGCGCCGCCCCTGCTTATCTGGACGAGCATCCGGCACCGACGCAGGTCGAAGACCTGAGCCAGCACAACTGCCTGACGCACTCTTATTTCGGCAAAAGCCTGTGGCATTTCGAGCAGGACGGCGAACCGGTCTCGGTGCCGGTGCAAGGCAACATCAGCGCCAATGAAGCCAGTACGCTGCTGCGCGCGACGATCGCCGGCGCCGGGGTGGCGATGCTGCCGACTTATCAGGCCGGCGTGCATATCCACAGTGGTGAACTGATCCGCCTGTTGCCCCAGGCCGAACCGCGCCGGATGAACATCTACGCGGTGTATGCCTCCCGCAAGCACATGCCCGCAGCACTGCGCAGCCTGCTGGATTTTCTGGTGCTCAGATTTCCGGAAACACCGGCGTGGGATGCAGGATTGTGAATACGCTCTTTTGTAGGAGCCGGCTTGCTGCGGGCGGCGTTCCGACGATGGACGCACAGGCACCGCGGGTATCCAGTAAGCACGCGTAATCGTTAACGACCATCGCCAGCAAGCCGGCTCCTACAAGGGCTCATCAGTGTTCCGAATGTCAGGTTACATGCGCAAGCGGCGTGACTGGCAACTCACTGCCGCTGACCTATGCTGAAAGTAGTACCGAAGGGTATTCGTTCAGAGGTCAACGCCATGAACATCAAAACAAGAAGATACCTCGCAATTTTCATCACCTGCGCGGCTACGCTGGCGCTCTATGGCACCGCGGCCTGGCGCGTCGAGCAGTTGCGGCAACTGCCCCGTGATTACGCGAGCTGTAACTTCGAGCGCTGCATCCCCCACAACGCGACTCTCAACGCCCTTCGGTAGCGGAGCGGATCAGGCTTCGTTGTCCTGATCGGCCTTCAAGCGGTCGCGAAAAGCCTTGGGCGAGATCCCCACCCGGCGTCGGAACAGGCGCGTGAAGTTGGTCGGATCGGAAAACCCCAACACGTCAGACATTTCATAAATGGTCATGCTGGTGTAGGTCAGCAAACGCTTGGCCTCCAGCAATTGCCGCTCGTGCATGATCTGCAATGCCGGTTGTCCCGCCAGTTCACGGCACGTGCCGTTGAGGTGCGACACGGAAATCCCCAGCCGATGCGCCAGGTCCTCGACCTTGACGTGTTGACGATACGTCTCTTCCACCAGTTGGATGAACCCGTTGAGGTATTCCCGCGCACGCTGCGGACGTTGACTCGCGGAGCGACGTTGAAGCGCCTGACGGCTGACCCACACCATGATCACGCTGACCAGCGAATGCATGAGCATTTCCCGGGCCGGTTGATGGCCGGTGTATTCGTTTTGCAATGCAGAAAACAGACTGTTGAGGTACTCACCGTCATTACCGGCCGGATAACTTTCGGCCTGGGACAGGGCATTCACCGAGTTGCCCAGTTGCGCCTGGAGATGGGTGACCAGCGGTGCGGCCAGGGTCACGACAAACCCTTCGACATCCTCGAAAAAGCGATAACCGTGCACCGATAACGGCGGCAGAACCAGCATCGCCGGTTCGCTCAGCTGCGTGCGTTTGCCTTCGATTTCAAGCTCTGCCTGACCTTTGAACACGAAGAGTAACTGGCACAAATCGGCGTGACGATGGGGTTTGATTTCCCACTGATGTTCGCGGCTGCGTTTGGAGATGGTTTCGCAGTGCAACAAATCCGGGGTCGGCCAATCCAGGCTTTCACCGTAGAGCTTGAACACCGGTATCGAAGGCAGGTCAGGCTTGTTCATAACGTCAATCCAGGCCTCGGGAGGTAGCGGGCGATAATCGCACCGATTGGCAGAATGTACAGCTATCGGCTCAGTTTTCACCTTCAATTGACAGACCCGCAAGTGAAAAATGCAAGCGTTCGATCCATAAAAATAATTCACCGACTCTGGTCGCGTGAAGCTTGCGAGTCATAAAAACAATGAAAACGCTGAAGACCCAAATCGCCATCATCGGTGCCGGTCCCTCCGGATTACTGCTCGGCCAATTGCTGCACAACGCCGGTATCGACACCCTTATCCTCGAACGCCAGACCCCGGACTATGTGCTCGGCCGAATCCGCGCCGGTGTCCTCGAACAAGGCATGGTAGAGCTGCTGCGTCAGGCCGGCGTCGGCCGTCGCATGGACGCCGAAGGGTTGGTCCACGGCGGCTTCGAACTGGCCCTCGACGGGCGTCGCGTGCACATTGATCTGCAGGCCCTGACCGGGGGCAAAACCGTGATGATCTACGGTCAGACCGAGGTCACCCGTGACTTGATGGCCGCTCGTCGGGAGGCCGGCGCACAAACGATATACGCAGTCGGCAACGTCGTGCCCCATGGCATGAAAACCGATGAAGTCTTCGTGACGTTTGAAAAGGACGGTGAAACGTATCGACTGGACTGCGACTACATCGTCGGTTGCGACGGTTTCCATGGCGTGGCGCGGCAATCGATTCCGGCCGAGTGCCTGAAGGTATTCGAACGGGTTTATCCGTTCGGCTGGCTGGGGATTC
The DNA here is from genome assembly GCF_007828295.1 of Pseudomonas sp. SJZ080. NCBI lineage: Bacteria > Pseudomonadati > Pseudomonadota > Gammaproteobacteria > Pseudomonadales > Pseudomonadaceae > Pseudomonas > Pseudomonas sp. SJZ080. Next base: position 40,937 of record NZ_VIUK01000036.1, on the reverse strand, counting down.
TCGCCGACACGCCGCCGGTTCACGATGAACTGGTCTACGCCCGTCATGAGCGCGGTTTTGCCTTGTGCAGCATGCGCTCGGCGACCCGAACCCGTTATTACTTGCAAGTCCCGGCCTCGGATCAGGTCGAGGACTGGTCCGATCAGCGTTTCTGGGATGAGCTCAAATCCCGTCTGCCGACGGCGCTGGCCGAGTCGCTGGTGACCGGGCCGTCCATCGAAAAAAGCATCGCGCCGCTGCGCAGTTTCGTGGTCGAACCGATGCAGTACGGGCGCATGTTCCTGGTCGGCGACGCCGCGCACATCGTGCCGCCTACCGGTGCCAAAGGCCTGAACCTGGCCGCCAGCGACGTCAGTACGCTGTTCAATATCCTGCTGAAGGTTTACCGCGAAGGCCGGGTCGATTTGCTGGAGAAATACTCTGAGATCTGCTTGCGCCGAATTTGGAAAGCCGAGCGGTTTTCCTGGTGGATGACCTCGATGTTGCATCGCTTTGACGACCACGACGCGTTCAGCCAGCGCATCGCCGAGTCGGAACTTGCTTACTTCGTCGATTCAGAAGCGGGTCGAAAAACCATTGCAGAAAATTACGTCGGGCTTCCGTACGAGGCTATCGAATAGCTTCCTATCGACTTACACTGGCGAGCATCCCCGCTCGCCCTTGCCGCTTGCGGGACCCTCACTGCCCGCAGGTTCTCCCGTGTCCAATCTCAACCAGCCTGAAACGCCCAAACCGGCCATTCGCAGCGTGCTCATCGCCCTGATGCTGGCGATTTTTCTGGGCGCGCTGGACCAGACCATCGTCGCCGTATCGATGCCGGCCATTTCCGCGCAGTTCAAGGATGTCAGCCTGTTGGCCTGGGTGATTTCCGGCTACATGGTGGCGATGACCGTGGCGGTGCCGATCTACGGCAAGCTGGGCGACCTGTACGGTCGGCGCTCGTTGATGCTGTTCGGCATGGGGCTGTTCACGCTGGCTTCGTTCTTCTGCGGCATGGCGCAAAGCATGGAGCAATTGGTGCTGGCGCGCATTGTTCAGGGCATAGGTGCCGGCGGCATGATTTCGGTCAGCCAGGCAATCATCGGCGACATCGTGCCGCCTCGCGAACGGGGGCGCTATCAAGGTTATTTCAGCAGCATGTACGCGGTGGCCAGCGTGGCCGGTCCGGTGCTCGGCGGCTACATGACCGAATACCTGTCGTGGCGCTGGGTGTTCCTGATCAACCTGCCACTGGGTCTGGGCGCGTGGCTGGTGGCCAATCGCACGCTGGTGGGGCTGCCCGTACCGCAGCGCAAGCCGATCATCGATTACCTCGGCACGCTGCTGATGATCATCGGTCTGACAGCTTTGTTGCTCGGTATCACCCAGGTCGGCCAGGGCCATTCGTGGCGCAGCGCTGAGGTGTTGGGTTTGCTGGGTTGTGCGGTGGTTGTCCTGGCCTTGTTCGTCCGGCATGAGCGCCGTACGCGGGAGCCGTTGCTGCCCATGCACCTGTTCGCCAACCGCAATGCAATCCTGTGCTGGTGCACGATTTTCTTCACCAGTTTCCAGGCGATCTCGCTGATTGTGCTGATGCCGTTGCGCTTCCAGAGCGTGACGGGCGCCGGGGCCGACAGTGCCGCCCTGCACCTGTTGCCACTGGCCATGGGTTTGCCGATTGGAGCGTATTTCGCCGGGCGCCGGACCTCGGTGACCGGACGCTACAAACCGATGATCCTCGCGGGCGCTATCCTCATGCCAATCTCGATTCTCGGCATGGCGTTCAGTCCGCCCCAGGCAGTTTTGCTCAGCAGTCTATTCATGGTGCTCAGCGGTATCGCCTCTGGCATGCAATTTCCGACGTCATTGGTCGGGACACAGAATTCAGTGGAACAACGGGATATTGGCGTCGCGACCAGCACCACTAACCTGTTCCGTTCCCTGGGCGGCGCGGTGGGCGTGGCGTTGATGTCGGCGCTATTGCTGGCGTTGCTGCAAGATTCGAGTTTCGCCCACCTGGCAGGCTCGACGCTGATTGCCGAGGGCAGTTCGGGGAATGTCTTGCTGGACGGTTTGAACGCTGCCGCGGGGGATGCGCAGAACGCCTTGCGTGCTGAGCTGTTGCTGACCTTCCGGCATTTGCTGATGGTCAGTGCCGCAGTGTCGCTGCTGGGGTTGGCGGCGGCGATTGCGATGCCGAACCGGGTGTTGCGAGGGAGGGAGGACAAGGTTCGATAGATGGACCGAGGCGTCTGCCTTCGCGAGCAAGCCCGCTCCCACATTTGATTTCTGTCGTACACAAAATCTGTGAACGATGAAAATCAAATGTGGGAGCGGGCTTGCTCGCGAAGGCAGTTTGTCAGCCACCACCCTTCAAGGGCTGTAATACCCGACAGCCACCACAAAATGCCCGACCTTTTTCAGGTACGCATGCTTGTCCTCGACCTTGCCGGTCACCGGGTTTTTCCACCGATATTCGTATTCGCCGTAATCCTGTTTAGCCATCAACGCCAGAATCGGCTCACCCACCGGCTTGCCTTCAGGGTCCTTGATCTTGCCGAAATCGGTGTTGATCAGCCGCAGGTTGGTGCCATGGGCGACATAACGCTGGGTGTCCAGGTCGACCACGAACACATACAAGTCATCCTGCAAATAACCGCCCTTGAGCGAGTTGATTGCCGTGAGCGTGCCCTTCTCGTCTTTGGCCAGGTCGGTTGCCGCTTTGTTCAGCAATGCCATCGCCTGTTCCGCCGACGCCCGTGGCAGGTAGTAACCCACTGCCAGAATGCGCTGGCCGATCCGTTGGTAGAACACATGCTTGCGCTCGACCTTGCCGTCCGACCAGTTCTGCCAGCGATATTCCGCCTGCTGGATGCCATTGCCCTCCGGCACTTTCAACGCGTCTTTAAAGGCTTTCTGCAAATCCGGCCCGAGCACGTCAGACACGTCACGCCCGATCAATGCCGACGAGGGCCCACCGCTGGCCAGCATCACGCCTTTGGTATCGACCACGAACACGTAGCGGTCCTTGTCGACAAACTCGCCCTGGCGACTGAAGGCCGCGAACGCCTTGTCACCGTTGTCGTGGTAGTAGGCGAGGGCTTTTTCCAGCAAGGCGATGGCGGCCTGGCTGTCATCCTTCTCCGTCCCGGCAGCTTGAGCCTGGCCCAGACACAGCAACAGCATCCCGCCCAGCAGGGCCAACCTGTGCAAAAACCCCATTGCGCATCCCCCGTTCTTGTCAGTGTTTCAAGAGCGTAGACGGCAATGGGGCATGTATGGATATTCAGCGAACAGCAGTCTGCAAAATGGTATTGCAACGCATTACCGCGCCTTCACCCTCAAGGTCTGGCACGCAGTTGCTGCTGCAAATTCTGAATCTGCGCCTGCAGGGTGTTGATGTTGCGGGTGACCGAAGCACGGAAAGCGTCGAATTCAGCGGTATTGGACGAGGCTGGCCCGGTGGTCGGGCGGTTGTCCTGCTCGCTTTTGAGCACGATCATGTCCTGTTCCAGACGCTCAATGGCGGCGCTCGGATTGCCTTGTTTCTTCAGTGCGACGATGTCGGCGCCGAGGCTTTTCAGCTGTGCGTCGAATTTTTCAGTGTCAGCCGGGGCGCTCTTCAGCGCGGCCAGCTCGCCGCTCAAGGCTTTGACCTGGGCTTGCAATTGCGTGTTGGCGGCCTGGTGTTCGGTGTTCTGGGCGGTGGCTTGCGCCAGACGCTTGTCCAGATCGGCAGTTTGCGCGGTCATTTGCGCCAGGCGCTTGTCCAGGTCCGAAGTCTGGCCGACAACGCCTTGCTGCTGCTTGCTCTGATCCTGAAGCTTGCTTTCAAGCTGCTTGATCTGCAGTTTCAGCGCTTCGCTGTCGCTGGTGACGTTGGTCTGGCTGGCGACGACCTTGCCGGAAATGTCCTGCAAGCGCCCCGCCGCATCCTCACTGATGCGCGCGAAACTTTCCTGGGTCGCCACCAGTTGCTGTTCCATCAGCGAGATCTGCTGAAAGCTCCACCAGGCAAGGCCGGCGAATGCAAAGAACAAGGCGCCGACCAGTGCCCACAACGGGCCGGTGCTGGCAGCCTTGACCTTGACCACCGGCGGGGTGCGCGAATGCACGGCGGTGCGGGCGGTGGGCACAAAATCATCGTCGTCGAGGCTGTCGGCACGCAGGCTCGGTACATCGTCGAAGTCGTCGTTGGCATCGTTACGCATGGACATTGAATCAACCTTTGTGGAACGCGGTGATGGCTTGATGCGGCGAAGTATAAACCCGTCAGCCGCATCGATTGACCCTGAACCCCACTGTCCGTTCAGTAACGGGATTTGTCAGCGAATGTCCTGAGCCTTCCACCAGCCGCAGAATTCATCGAGGGCGGTCCAGAGACTGACTTTCGGATCGTAGTCCAGATAATGCCGCGCGCGGCTGATGTCCAGGGTGAAATTTTTGTTCATCACCTGCATGCCCAGGCGCGACAGGGTTGGCTCGGGACGACCCGGCCACAGCTTGCAAGCGCCCTCGTTGAGCGCCGCCACGGTATAGGCCAGGCCGTAGGAACGGTAGCGGGTCACCTGTGGGACATCCATCTTGCGCATGACGTAATTGACCACGTCCCACAACGGAATCGGCGTTCCGTTGCTGATGTTGTAGGCCTTGCCCAATGCCGATCCGCCAGCCAGCAAACTGCTGAGCAACGCTTCGTTGAGGTTTTGTACGCTGGTGAAATCGACTTTGTTCAAACCGTTGCCGACGATGGCCAGCCGCCCCTTGCGTTGCATCTTCAGCAGACGCGGGAAGATGCTCATGTCGCCCGCACCGGTCACGAAGCGCGGGCGCAGGGCCAGGGTTTCGAGGCCGAACTCCTGGGCACCGAAGACCTTTTGCTCGGCCAGGTATTTGGTCGCGGCGTAAGGATGCTTGAAGCGCTTGGGGACCTGTTCTTCGGTCAACCCGAGGTGATCGCGGCCATCGAAGTAGATCGACGGCGAGGACAAATGCACCAGTCGCCGGACACGCTGTTTCAGGCAGGCTTCGACGATGTTTTCGGTGACCTGCACGTTGCCCTGATGAAAGTCCTGATAACGTCCCCACACACCGACCGCCCCGGCGCAATGCACTACGGCTTCGACCTCGGAACACAGGTTGCGCGCCAGTTCCGGGTCGCTCAAGTCGCCCTGAATGAACTCCGCGCCACGGCGTACCAGGTGTTCGACGCTTTCGGCCCGGCGACCGTTGACCCGCACGTCCAGGCCCTGCTCCAGGGCGAAACGCGCAAAGCGTCCGCCGATGAAGCCGCTTGCGCCGGTGACCAGAATCTTCATGTAGTGCTCCGAATATTTCGTTTTGCGTAGTGCGTGAGGTCTTGACGCTGCCGGTCAGTCCAACGGCACCAGCCATTGCGTCGACGAGCGCACCAATTGATCAGTCAGCAACCCCAGCAACTGACCGCCATTGCGCCAATGATGCCAGTACAGCGGCACATCGATGGGCTTATCTGGCAAAAGCTCGCGCAAAACCCCGCGTTCCAGCTGATCGCGCACCTGCAATTCAGGCACCAGCCCCCAACCGAGACCGGCCTCGGTCAGGCGAATGAAGCCTTCGGATGACGGGCACAAATGGTGTTCGAAACCGCCGTCTACGCCGAGGGATGCGAGGTAGCGATGCTGTAGGAAATCGTCCGGGCCAAAGACCAGCGCCGGCGTCTTCGCCAGCAGGTCAGCGCGCACGCCTTCAGGAAAATGCCGCGCGATGAATGCCGGACTGGCCAGCGCTCGATAACGCATGGCGCCCAGCAACACGCTGCGTGCGCCAGCGACCGGACGCTCGCTGGCGCAAATGCACGCAGCCACTTCGCCTGCGCGCATGCGTTTGAGACCAACCGTCTGGTCTTCAACGACCAGATCCAGCAGCAAGTGTTGCTCGGCGCAGAAATCACTGACGACTGCGGCCCACCACGTGGCGAGGCTGTCGGCATTCAAGGCAATGCGCAGACGTTCCGGCAGGCCTTCTTCGTCCAGCGCCGGGACCAGCGTCTGTAGATCCCGCTCCAGCAAGCGCACCTGCTGGACATGGTTAAGCAGCCGCCGGCCGATTTCCGTCGGCGCTGGCGGCGTCATCCGCACCAGCACTGGCTGGCCGACCCGCGCTTCCAACAGTTTGATGCGTTGGGAGATCGCCGATTGCGACAAGCCGAGAACTTGCGCGGCCCGTTCAAAACCGGCCTGCTCGACCACCGCGGCCAACGCAGAAAGCAATTTATAGTCGAACATCAGTTTTCCTAATGAGCGATCAGCATGATTGGTTTTTCTTATACAGCCTGAGACCGGAGAATGGCCAGCAAGAACTCTTGAGCAAGGAACACCGACATGGCTGGCGAAACTTCATTGGCAACGCTTTTACAAAGCATGAGCCCGCAACTCAACGCCGGCGAGTATGTGTTCTGCACGTTGCGCGACGGCCAGTTGCCCCCGGGTCTTGAGATCGTCGGCAGTTTTCGCGAGCAGGAAGGTCTGACGGTGATTCTGGAACGTTCCCACGCCGAGAAGGCCGGTTTCAGCTTCGATTACGTCGCCGCCTGGATCACCCTGAACGTGCACTCCGCGCTGGACGCCGTCGGCCTGACCGCCGCATTCGCCACGGCATTGGGCCAGGCCGGCATCAGCTGCAATGTCATCGCCGGTTACTACCACGACCATTTATTCGTCGGCCAGGCCGATGCCGATCGCGCCTTGCACGTGCTGCGGGATCTGGCAGCGAACGCGGAGTAAAAACCTATGTGGCAAAGCTATGTAAATGGCCTGTTAGTGGCCGCGGGGCTGATCATGGCGATCGGCACTCAGAACGCGTTTGTGCTGGCTCAGAGCCTGCGGCGTGAACATCACCTGCCGGTGGCGGCGCTCTGCGTGACGTGCGATGCGTTGCTGGTGGCTGCCGGCGTGTTCGGCCTGGCCACCGTGCTGGCGCAAAATCCGACATTGCTGGCCATCGCCCGCTGGGGTGGTGCGGCGTTTTTGCTGTGGTACGGCAGCCTGGCGCTGCGTCGGGCCTGCTCGAAGCAAAGCCTGCAACAGGGTGAAAACCAGACGGTACGGTCACTGCGCGCGGTCATGCTCAGCGCTTTGGCGGTGACGTTGCTCAACCCGCACGTTTATCTGGATACGGTGTTGCTGATCGGCTCCCTCGGCGCGCAACAAACCGAGCCTGGCGCTTATGTCGTTGGGGCGGCCAGTGCGTCTTTGCTGTGGTTTTTCACCCTGGCGCTGGGCGCCGCTTGGCTGGCGCCGTGGCTGGCTCGGCCAAGCACATGGCGGATTCTGGATTTATTGGTGGCCGTAATGATGTTCACCGTGGCAGCTCAACTAATCACCAGCGCCTGATTTATTCCAAAAGGCTCTGGAACCTCTATTCCACACAGTTGTTGCGTGGTTATGCCGCACCCCCGGTGCTATGATCCGGTCCGATGCGCCGCAAAGAGTACAAACTCCCCGGCGCTTGTCTGGCCGCCCGTGATCGGCCTTGCGACCACCGCAACTGACCTGATTAGGAGAATCATCATGGCTTTCGAATTGCCGCCGCTGCCTTACGCACACGATGCCCTGCAGCCGCACATTTCCAAGGAAACCCTGGAATACCACCACGACAAGCACCACAACACCTACGTCGTGAACCTGAACAACCTGGTGCCAGGCACCGAGTTCGAAGGCAAGACCCTGGAAGAAATCGTCAAGTCTTCCTCGGGTGGCATCTTCAACAACGCCGCTCAGGTCTGGAACCACACTTTCTACTGGAACTGCCTGGCGCCAAACGCCGGCGGTCAACCAACCGGCGCACTGGCTGAAGCCATCAACGCAGCCTTCGGTTCGTTCGACAAGTTCAAAGAAGAATTCAGCAAAACCTCCATTGGCACCTTCGGTTCCGGTTGGGGCTGGCTGGTGAAAAAGGCTGACGGTTCCCTGGCCCTGGCCAGCACCATCGGCGCCGGCAACCCGCTGACCAGCGGCGACACCCCGCTGCTGACCTGCGACGTCTGGGAACACGCTTACTACATCGACTACCGCAACCTGCGTCCGAAGTACGTAGAAGCGTTCTGGAACCTGGTCAACTGGAAATTCGTGGCTGAGCAATTCGAAGGCAAAACCTTCACCGCTTAAGCTCGACGCCAGATAAAAAACCCGGCTTTTGCCGGGTTTTTTTTGCCTTCAGAAATCCCTACAGAATTTGCGTATTTCCGCGAGGATAAGTTGGCTGGCAGGGCGTCTTCGCCAGCAAGCCGGCTCCTGCGAGGTCAGCGTATAGCCGCGAGAACAGGTCGGCTGGGCAGGCCGCCATCGCCAGCAAGCCGGCTCCTACAAGGTCTGCGTATGTCGGCGAGAACAGGTTGGTTGGCAGGGCGCCATCGCCAGCAAGCCGGCTCCTACGAGGTCTGCGTATGTCGGCGAGAACAGGTTGGTTGGCAGGGCGCCATCGCCAGCAAGCCGGCTCCTACAAGGTCTGCGTATAGTCGCGAGAACAGGTGGGTTGGCAGGCCGCCATCGCCAGCAAGCCGGCTCCTACGAGGTCTGCGTATGTCGGCGAGAACAGGTTGGTTGGCAGGGCGTCTTCGCCAGCAAGCCGGCTCCTGCGAGGTCTGCGTATTTCCGCGAGAACAGATTGGTTGGCAGGCCGCTTTCGTCAGCAAGCCGGCTCCTGCGAGGTCTGCGTATTTCCGCGAGAACAGGTCGGCTGTCAGGCCGCCATCGCCAGCAAGCCGGCTCCTACAAGATCAGCGTATGTCGGCGAGAACAGGCCGGCTGGCAGGCCGCCATCGCCAGCAAGCTGGCTCCTACAAAAGCAGATCGGCATACACCCGCTTCTCACCACTCATCAGGCCGAGCGTTAGCTCGCCTGCAGCTCTTGATCTTGATCCACCCGCCCCTTCGGGAGGCTGAGTGGAGGTGTTCATCCGGGGAGTGGCGCGCAGCGCCGTCCGACGCAGTCGAACTCATCGCATGTAGGTGCCAGCGAAGCCAACCGGAGGGCGATGCCCCCGGATGAATGCCGGAGCGAAGGAACGCCGAGCCTTAGCGAGGGGCCGGACGCTCGGGGCGAGACCTTTTGGTTCCTTTTGGGGCGTTTGCCAAAAGGGACTCGCCGTAAGGGCGAAACCGCCAGCCGCCGTTACCGCAGAAATGGATATGTACACCCAAAAGAAAATGGTCGACTACCAGGCCGCCATCGCAAGCAGGCTCACTCACACAATCGAACGGCATACATCCGTAGAAACCAGGCCCAATTTCCCACAATGAAACCCGCCTTCCCCCCCTTGCCCCACCGCCATACCCGTCTAACATCAACCCAATGGAAAATATGTCCCAATCCCCCTCAAGTTGAAGGACTCGACTACCGACACAGTACTAATAGGGCAAATACTCCAGGCAACAGCATTTCGGCCAACCCACAGGCAAATTCCCCTGTGTTGGATTGTCCCTTTGACTGCCATCACAGGATTGCCAATACTCATGGCAACTTGATGCTACCTGCACGGAACAAGGAATGACTCTTTGAAGCTGGAACTCAAGAACAGCTTGTCGGTAAAGTTGCTCCGGGTCGTGCTCCTGTCGGCATTGATCGTCGGCGTGGTCTTGAGCTGCGCGCAGATCGTTTTCGATGCCTATAAAACACGCCAGGCCGTGGCCAGCGATGCCCAGCGCATCCTCGACATGTTCCGTGACCCCTCGACCCAGGCCGTCTACAGCCTGGATCGTGAGATGGGCATGCAGGTGATCGAAGGCCTGTTCCAGGACGACGCCGTGCGCCAGGCCTCCATCGGCCACCCCAATGAAGCCATGCTCGCGCAAAAATCCCGCGACTTGCAGCAATCCAGCAGTCGCTGGCTGACCGACCTGATCCTGGGCAAGGAACGCACCTTCACCACCCAACTGGTGGGCCGCGGCCCGTACAGCGAGTATTACGGCGACCTGAGCATTACCCTCGACACCGCCACCTACGGGCAAGGGTTTATCGTCAGTTCGGTGATCATCTTCATTTCCGGTGTATTGCGCGCCTTGGCCATGGGGTTGGTGCTGTATCTGGTCTATCACTGGCTGCTGACCAAACCGTTGTCGCGGATCATCGAGCACCTCACCGAAATCAACCCGGACCGCCCGAGCGCGCACAAGATTCCGCAGCTCAGGGGCCACGAAAAAAACGAACTGGGTATCTGGATCAACACCGCCAACCAGTTGCTCGAATCCATCGAACGCAACACGCACCTGCGCCACGAAGCGGAAAACAGCCTGCTGCGCATGGCCCAGTACGACTTCCTCACCGGTCTGCCGAACCGCCAGCAATTGCAGCAGCAACTGGACAAGATTCTCGTCGACGCCGGCAAGTTGCAGCGGCGGGTCGCAGTGCTGTGTGTCGGCCTCGATGACTTCAAGGGCATCAACGAACAGTTCAGCTATCAGACCGGCGACCAATTGCTGCTGGCCCTGGCCGATCGTCTGCGCGCCCACAGCGGTCGCCTCGGCGCTCTCGCCCGTCTTGGCGGCGACCAGTTCGCCCTGGTTCAGGCCGATATCGAACAACCCTACGAAGCGGCCGAACTGGCCCAGAGCATTCTCGATGACCTCGAAGCGGCGTTTGCCCTCGATCATCAGGAGATTCGCCTGCGCGCCACCATTGGCATCACCCTGTTCCCCGAGGACGGTGACAGCACCGAGAAGTTGCTGCAAAAGGCCGAGCAGACCATGACCCTGGCCAAGACTCGCTCGCGCAACCGTTATCAGTTCTATATCGCCAGCGTCGACACTGAAATGCGCCGCCGTCGCGAGCTGGAAAAAGACTTGCGCGATGCCTTGGCCCGCGACCAGTTCTACCTGGTCTACCAGCCGCAGATCAGCTACCGCGATCATCGGGTAGTGGGCGTCGAAGCATTGATTCGCTGGCAGCATCCCGAACATGGGCTGGTGCCGCCGGACCTGTTCATCCCGCTGGCCGAGCAGAACGGCACCATCATCGCCATCGGCGAATGGGTGCTGGATCAGGCCTGCAAACAATTGCGCGACTGGCATGACCAGGGTTTCACCGACCTGCGCATGGCGGTGAACCTGTCCACCGTCCAGCTACACCACGCCGAACTGCCGCGAGTGGTCAACAACCTGCTGCAGATGTACCGCCTGCCCCCCCGCAGCCTGGAACTGGAAGTCACCGAAACCGGCCTGATGGAAGACATCAGCACCGCCGCCCAGCACCTGCTGAGCCTGCGTCGCTCCGGCGCGCTGATCGCCATCGACGACTTCGGCACCGGATACTCATCGCTCAGTTATCTGAAAAGCCTGCCGCTGGACAAGATCAAGATCGACAAGAGCTTCGTTCAGGACCTGCTCGATGACGACGACGATGCGACCATCGTTCGGGCCATCATTCAGCTGGGCAAGAGCCTGGGCATGCAGGTCATTGCCGAAGGTGTTGAAACCATCGAGCAAGAGGCCTACATCATCTCTGAAGGCTGCCATGAAGGTCAGGGCTACTTCTACAGTAAACCGCTGCCGGCGCGAGAACTGGGCGTTTACCTGAAACAGGCCCAGCGCAGTAATGCCGCGATCCTGTAGCGAGCTTGCTCGCGATGGATTTGAAGGCGACGCATTTTTTTCAGACAGCACGCGTCATCGTTCACGTCCATCGCGAGCAAGCTTGCTCCGCAAAGTGCAACATCCTCTGTGTAAATAAGAAATATTTCCAGCTGCAACCCTTTACAGATAATGCGAAAGATTTGCATTATGTCGCAGTTTTGCGCCTTGCCGCGCCATTCCACCCCTTCTCGAAGCAGGATGTTCGCCATGATTCGTATGCCTCTGGCTACCGCCAGTCTGTTGGCCATCGCTATTTCCCTCGCCGGTTGTGGCGAAGGTAAAGACAAAGCTGCCGCTCCAGCGCCTACTCCAGCCGCCACGACCACAGCCCCGGCTGTGGCGCCTGCGGCCGCCAGTAAAGTCGACGAAGCCGCCGCCAAAGCCGTTGTCGCGCACTACGCCGACATCGTCTTCGCCGTTTACAGCGATGCCGAATCCACCGCGAAGACCCTGCAAACCGCTATCGACGCTTTCCTCGCCAAGCCGAACGCCGACACCCTGAAAGCCGCCAAGGCTGCCTGGGTGGCTGCCCGTGTTCCTTACCTGCAGAGTGAAGTGTTCCGCTTCGGCAACACCATCATCGACGACTGGGAAGGTCAGGTGAACGCCTGGCCACTGGACGAAGGCCTGATCGACTACGTAGACAAATCCTACGAGCACGCCCTGGGTAACCCGGGTGCCACGGCCAACATCATCGCCAACACTCAGGTTCAGGTCGGCGAAGACAAGATCGACGTCAAAGACATCACCCCGGAAAAACTCGCCAGCCTGAACGAACTGGGCGGTTCCGAGGCCAATGTCGCCACCGGTTACCACGCCATCGAATTCCTGCTCTGGGGCCAGGACCTGAACGGCACCGGCCCTGGCGCCGGCAACCGTCCAGCCTCCGACTACCTGGAAGGCAAAGGCGCCACTGGCGGTCACAACGATCGTCGTCGCGCTTACCTGAAGTCCGTGACCCAGTTGCTGGTCAGCGACCTGGAAGAAATGGTCGGTAACTGGAAGCCGAACGTGGCCGACAACTACCGCGCCACCCTGGAAGCGGAACCGGCTGAATCCGGCCTGCGCAAAATGCTGTTCGGCATGGGCAGTCTGTCCCTGGGCGAACTGGCGGGCGAGCGCATGAAGGTTTCCCTGGAAGCCAACTCCCCGGAAGACGAACACGACTGCTTCAGCGACAACACCCACAACTCGCAGTTCTACGATGCCAAAGGCGTTCGTAACGTGTACCTGGGCGAATACACCCGCGTCGACGGCACCAAAATGACCGGCGCCAGCCTGTCGTCCCTGGTGGCTAAAGCCGACCCGGCTGCCGACACCGCGCTGAAGGCCGACCTGGCTGCCACCGAAGCCAAGATGCAGGTCATCGTCGATCACGCCAACAAGGGTGAGCACTACGACCAACTGATCGCCGCCGGCAACACTGCCGGCAACCAGATCGTCCGTGACGCCATCGCTTCGCTGGTCAAGCAGACCGGTTCGATCGAAGCCGCCGCCGGCAAACTGGGCATCAGCGACCTGAACCCGGACAACGCTGATCACGAGTTCTGATCAACGCTAGCTGAACAAAAGGCGACCTTCGGGTCGCCTTTTTTATGGGTCCGAACACCGATCAAATTGTGGGAGCGGGCTTGCTCGCGAAAGCGGTGAGTCATTCAGCATTGATGTCGACCGACACACCGCTTTCGCGAGCAAGCCCGCTCCCACATTGGTCAGTGCTGAATCAGTAAGAGTGATGACAGTTCTGAAAAACCCTGCCCCACATCAACCAAATGATAATTCCTCTTATTCACACCCCACTGCCCTGTTAGACATTGCGCCCTTGTTTTGCTCGTCTTGCAGGATTATTGGTCCGAACACCGATCAATTGTGGGAGCGGGCTTGCTCGCGAAAGCGGTGTGTCATTCAGCATTGATGTCGACTGACACACCGCTTTCGCGAACAAGCCCGCTCCCACATTGGACAGTGCTGAATCAGTAAGAGTGATGACAGTTCTGAAAAACCCTGCCCCACATCAACCAAACGATAATTCCTCTTATTCAAACTCCACTGCCCTGTTAGACTTTGCGCCCTTGTTTTGCTCGTCTTGCAGGATGTCTGATGCCCTCGCTGCCTCTTCGCTTGTCCGCACTGTTTCTGGCCCTGGGCCTGAGTGCCTGCGATGACGCCCCGCGTTTTACCGAAGCCGAACCCGGTGAAGCCCGGTCCGGCGGCGCCGCGACCGTGCGCAAGACCGATCAGAACGCTTTCTCCCTGCCCTCCGCCAACCTGCCGCCCTCCCGGCGCGTGGACTTCAGTGTCGGCAACAGTTTCTTCCGCAACCCTTGGGTGATCGCCCCGTCGACCACCACCGCCCGGGACGGCCTCGGGCCGTTGTTCAACACCAATGCCTGCCAGAACTGCCACATCAAGGACGGCCGCGGTCACCCGCCTACGCCTGATGCGCAGAACGCCGTGTCGATGCTGGTGCGTCTGTCGATACCTGATGCCCCGGCCTACGCCAAAATCATCGAACAGCTCGGTGTGGTCCCCGAGCCAGTCTACGGCGGGCAATTCCAGGACATGGCGATCCCCGGTGTACTTCCGGAAGGCAAGGTGCGGGTCGACTACACGCCAGTGCCGGTGCGCTTCAAGGACGGCACCGAGATCGAATTGCGCAAACCCCGCCTGACCATCACCCAGCTGGGCTACGGTCCGATGCACCCTGACACCCGTTTTTCGGCCCGTATCGCCCCGCCGATGATTGGCCTCGGCTTGCTTGAAGCCATCCCCGACGAGGCGATCCTGGCCAATGCCGAGGCTCAGGCGAAGGCAAAAAACGGCATCGCCGGACGCCCGAACAGGGTCTGGGATGACGCCCAACAGAAAACCGTCCTCGGACGATTTGGCTGGAAGGCCGGGCAGCCGAACCTCAATCAACAAAACGTTCACGCGTTCTCAGGTGATATGGGCCTTACAACCAGCCTGCGACCGATAGATGACTGCACCGACGCGCAAACCGCCTGCAAGCAAGCCCTAAACGGCAACGGCCCGGACGGCGAACCGGAGGTCAGCGACAACATTTTGCGTCTGGTGCTGTTCTACAGTCGCAACCTGGCCGTACCCGCCCGCCGCGATGTCGGCACGCCTGAAGTGCTGGCCGGCAAGACGCTGTTTTTCCAGGCGGGCTGCCAGTCCTGTCACACGCCGAAATACACCACCGCCGCCAACGCGGCAGAACCTGAACTGGCCAATCAAGTGATTCGCCCCTACAGCGATCTGCTGTTGCACGACATGGGCGACGGCCTGGCCGACAACCGCAGCGAATTCCAGGCCAGTGGCCGCGACTGGCGCACACCGCCGTTGTGGGGCATCGGCCTGACGCAGACGGTCAGTGGCCACACTCAGTTTTTGCATGACGGCCGCGCCCGCAATCTGCTCGAAGCCGTGCTCTGGCATGGCGGCGAGGCGCAGGCCGCGCAGCAACAGGTTTTGTCTTTCAACGCCGAGCAGCGCGCAGCGTTGCTGGCGTTTTTGAATTCTCTTTAAACACTTATAAAGAATCGGGAGCCCGACATGTTCCGTCCCAAGTTGTTATTCACCAGCCTTGCCGCACTCGCCCTCGGCGCCTGCTCACCGCAGGATCCACAGGCTGTCACGTCGGCGGCCATCGCCAAGTCGGTGATCCTGCCGACCTACACGCGCTGGATTGAAGCCGACCGCCAACTCGCTGTCAGCGCGCTGGCCTACTGCGAAGGCAAGGAAAACCTCGACACCGCCCGCGCCGATTTCCTGCACGCGCAGAAAGCCTGGGCCGAGCTGCAACCGCTGCTGATCGGTCCGTTGGCCGAAGGCAATCGCGCCTGGCAGGTGCAGTTCTGGCCGGACAAGAAAAACCTTGTCGGCCGTCAGGTCGAGCAATTGGTCGACACCCAGCCGCAGATCGATGCTGCCGCCCTGGCCAAATCCAGCGTTGTGGTTCAGGGCCTGTCCGCCTACGAATACATCCTGTTCGACAGCAAGCCGGATGTGGCCAATGACGCGCAAAAAGCCAAGTACTGCCCGCTGCTGAAAGCGATTGGCGAGCGCCAGAAACTGTTGGCCGAAGACATTCTGAAAAGCTGGAACAACACCGACGGCATGCTCGCGCAGATGAGCAAGTTTCCGAACCAGCGCTACGCCGATTCCCACGAAGCCATCGCCGATCTGCTGCGCGTGCAAGTCACTGCCCTGGACAGCCTGAAGAAAAAACTCGGCACGCCGATGGGCCGTCAGAACAAAGGCGTACCGCAACCGTTCCAGGCTGACCAGTGGCGCAGCCAGTCTTCCCTGACCGGTCTCGAAGCCAGCCTCGCCGCCGCCAAAACGGTCTGGGAAGGTGTCGACAACAAAGGCTTGCGCGGCTTGTTGCCGAGCGAGCAGAAACCGTTGGCCGACAAGATCGACGCCGCGTACGCCGCGTCCCTGAAACTGTTCGCCAGCAACCAGCGCTCGCTGACCGAGATGCTCAACGACGACGTCGGTCGCCAGCAGCTCAACGACCTCTACGACAGCCTCAACGTCGTCCATCGCCTGCACGAAGGCGAACTGGCCAAGGCGCTGGGTATCCAACTGGGCTTCAACGCCAACGACGGTGACTGATGAGGGCGAGTGCCATGCTGCGACGACAGGCTCTGACGTTAGGTAGTTTGCTGCTGGGAGCAGTGACACTGGGCGGCTGGACGCTGTTCAAGCAAAAGGACAAGAGCCCGCTGCTGCTGTCGGCGCGGGACGATACCGACGGCAAGCATTACGCCGTGGGTTATCGGCTGGACGGTACACGGGTGTTCGCCACCCGGGTCGGCCAGCGTTGCCACGACATCATCAATCACCCGACGCTGCCGATTGCACTGTTTGTCGCCCGTCGCCCCGGCACCGAGAGCTACCTGATCGACCTGCGCGACGGCACGCTGTTGCAAACCGTGGCTTCGCAGCCGAACCGGCATTTCTACGGTCACGCGGTGATTCACCGCAGCGGCGACTGGCTGTATGCCACCGAGAACGACACATCCGATCCGGGTCGCGGCTTGCTCGGTGTGTATAAGTTTGAAGGCGAGCGCCTCGTGCACAGCGGCGAAATTTCCACCCACGGCATCGGCCCGCATCAGGTGTCGTGGATGCCCGATGGCGAAACCCTGGTGGTGGCCAACGGCGGGATTCGCACCGAAGCGGAAAGCCGGGTCGAGATGAACCTCAACGCCATGGAGCCGAGCCTGGTGCTGATGCAACGCGACGGTACTTTGCTGAGCAAGGAAACCCTCGCCCAGCAGATGAACAGCGTGCGGCACCTGGGGATCGCCAGCGACGGCACCATCGTCGCCGGTCAGCAATTCATGGGCCCCTCTCACGAATCTTCGGAACTGTTGGCCATCAAGCGGCCCGGACAACCGTTCGTGGCGTTCCCGGTGCCTGAGCATCAGTTGCAGGCGATGGGGCATTACACCGCCAGCGTCGCGGTACACAGTGACTTGCGGCTGGTCGCGTTGACCGCGCCACGGGGCAATCGCTTTTTCATCTGGGACCTGGACAGCGGCGAAGTGCGCCTGGATGCGCCACTTCCCGATTGCGCCGGGGTCGGTGCGGTGGCTGACGGCTTTGTCGTGACGTCGGGTCAAGGGCGCTGCCGTTACTACGATTGCCGCCAGACAAACCTTGTTGCAAAACCCCTCGAGCTGCCGGCGGGGCTCTGGGATAACCACCTTCATTTGATGGCGTAGTCGACGGCAAAAGATCGCAGCCTTCGGCAGCGCCTACGGGTGTACACCGTAAAATGCAGGAGCTGCCGAAGGCTGCGATCTCTTCCGGCCATCATCACAACACGACTTGAGTCCCTGTAAAAAGTGGCAGTTGGATTCACTGCCGCTCTCGGAGTAATGTGCCCGCCTGTCTCACCTGATTTTCTCCAAGGAACTGGAAATATGCTGCGTCGCCGCATGCTGATCATGTTGGGTGTTGTTCTGCTGATCGTACTGGTCCTGGCCGGTTACAAAGCCTTCTCCATCTACACGATGGTGCAAGGCTTCTCCGCGCCGAAACCGCCGATAAGCGTTGCCGTGGCCACCGCCATCGAACGGCCCTGGCAAGCCCGCCTGCCTGCCGTCGGCACACTCACGGCGCTGCAAGGCGTGGACCTGAGCCTGGAGACCGACGGCACCGTCATCGATTTGCAGTTCGAGTCAGGGCAGAAGGTCAAGGCCGGTCAACCACTTCTGCGCCTCGACAGCGCCGTGGAAAGTGCCTTGCTGGAAACCGCCCAGGCCGACCTCGGGCTGGCCCAGCTCGATTACGGTCGCGGTAGCCAACTGGTGGGCAGCCAGGCCATTTCCAAAGGCGAATTTGACCGACTTTCGGCGGTGCTGAAAAAGAGCAAGGCCACGGTCAATCAACTCAAGGCGGCACTCGGCAAAAAAAGCATCGTTGCGCCCTTCAGCGGGACCATCGGCATTCGACAGGTTGACGTCGGCTACTACCTCGCCAGCGGCACCATGATTGCCACCCTGCAAGACCTCAGCAGTCTCTACGTCGACTTTTTCGTGCCCGAACAGTCGGTGCCGAAGATCGCCATCGGCCAGCCGGTTGAAATCATCGTCGCGGCCTACCCTGCGCAGACGTTCCCCGGCACCATCAGCGCGATCAATCCGAAACTCGAGAACAGCACGCGCAACATGCAGGTCCGCGCGACCCTGGCCAACCCTGACGGCAAACTGTTGCCGGGTATGTTCGCCAGCCTGCAGGTGATGTTGCCCGACCCGCAGCTGCGCATCGTCGTGCCGGAAAGCGCGATCACGTACACGCTGTACGGCAATTCGCTGTACGTCGTCACACAGAAAAAAAACGAAGACGGCAACGTGGAAAAAGACGCCAAGGGTGAACCGATCCTGATCGCCGAACGCCGTTTCATCGAAACCGGCGAACGCCGCGACGGTGTGGTGATGATTACCAAAGGTGTGCAGAACGGTGAAAAAGTGGTCACCGGCGGCCAGATCAAACTGGACAACGGCGCACGCATTGCCATCAGCGACGACAAGACTTCGGCCGAGCAGAGCAGCCCGCTGCGCGCGGACTGATCAAGGAATCCCCATGGCTTTTACTGACCCGTTCATCCGCCGCCCGGTGCTCGCCTCCGTGATCAGCCTGCTGATTGTGCTGCTGGGTTTCCAGGCCTGGAGCAAGCTGCCGCTGCGCCAGTATCCACAAATGGAAAACGCCCTGATCACGGTGACCACCTCATATCCCGGCGCCAATGCCGAAACCATCCAGGGCTACATCACCCAACCGATGCAACAGAGCCTGGCGAGCGCCGAAGGCATCGACTACATGACTTCGGTCAGTCGCCAGAACTTCTCGGTGATCTCGATCTACGCGCGTATCGGTTCCAACAGCGATCGCTTGTTCACCGAGCTGCTGGCCAAGGCCAACGAGGTGAAAAACCAGCTGCCTCAGGATGCCGAAGACCCGGTGCTGAGCAAGGAGGCCGCCGACGCCTCGGCGCTGATGTACATCAGTTTCTTCAGCAAGGAGCTGAGCAACCCGCAGATCACCGACTACCTGTCGCGGGTGATCCAGCCCAAACTCGCGACCCTGCCGGGCATGGCCGAAGCCGAGATTCTCGGCAACCAGGTGTTCGCCATGCGCCTGTGGCTGGACCCGGTGAAACTGGCCGGCTTCGGCTTGAGTGCCAGTGATGTGACCGATGCCGTGCGCAAGTACAACTTCCTCTCCGCCGCCGGCGAAGTGAAAGGCGAGTACGTGGTCACCAGTATCAACGCCAACACCGAGCTCAAATCCGCGGAAGCCTTCGCCGCGATTCCACTCAAGGTCGATGGCGACAGCCGCGTGCTGCTCAGCGATGTCGCGCGGGTGGAAATGGGCGCGGAAAACTACGACACCATCAGCTCCTTTGGTGGCACGCCCTCGGTGTACATCGGCATCAAGGCCACGCCCGGCGCCAACCCGCTGGACGTGATCAAGGAAGTGCGCAAGATCATGCCCGACCTCGAGGCCCAGCTGCCGCCGAACCTCAAGGGTGAAATTGCCTACGACGCCACGCTGTTCATCCAGGCCTCGATCGACGAAGTGGTGAAAACCCTGTTCGAAGCGGTGCTGATCGTGATTGTGGTCGTGTTCCTGTTCCTCGGTGCGCTGCGCTCCGTGGTAATCCCGGTGGTGACGATTCCGCTGTCGATGATCGGTGTGATGTTCTTCATGCAGATGATGGGCTACTCGATCAACCTGCTGACGCTGCTGGCGATGGTGTTGGCCATCGGCCTGGTGGTGGACGACGCCATCGTGGTGGTGGAAAACATTCACCGCCACATCGAGGAAGGCAAGACGCCGCTGGACGCGGCCATTGAGGGCGCACGGGAAATTGCCATGCCGGTGATCTCGATGACCATCACCCTGGCGGCGGTCTATGCGCCGATCGGCTTCCTCACCGGCCTCACCGGGGCGTTGTTCAAGGAGTTCGCCCTGACCCTGGCCGGGGCGGTGGTGATCTCCGGCATCGTCGCCCTGACCCTGTCGCCAATGATGTGCGCCTTTCTGCTGCGCCACGACGAAAACCCCAGCGGCCTGGCCCACCGCCTCGACCTGATTTTCGAACGTTTGAAGCGCCGCTACCAGAGCATGTTGCACGGTACGCTCAACACCCGCCCGGTGGTGCTGGTGTTTGCGGCGATTGTGATGTGCCTGATTCCGGTGCTGCTCACCTTCACCAAATCGGAACTGGCACCGGACGAGGATCAGGGCGTCATTTTCATGCTGGCCAATGCCCCGCAGCCGACCAACCTCGATTACCTGAATGCGTATACCGACGAGTTCATCACCATCTTCAAGGCATTTCCCGAGTACTACTCCTCGTTCCAGATCAACGGTTTCAACGGCGTGCAATCGGGGATCGGCGGCTTTCTGCTGAAACCCTGGAACGAACGCGACCGCACGCAAATGCAGATCCTGCCCGAGGTGCAGAGCAAACTGGAAAGCATTCCGGGGTTGCAGATTTTCGGCTTCAACCTGCCTTCCCTGCCGGGCACCGGCGAGGGGCTGCCGTTTCAATTCGTCGTCAATACCGCCAACGATTACGAGTCGCTGCTGCAAGTGATGGACCGGGTGAAAAAACGCGCGATGGAGTCCGGCAAGTTCGCCTTCGTCGACGTCGACCTGGCGTTCGACAAGCCCGAAGTCGTGGTCGATATCGATCGCGCCAAGGCTGCGCAGATGGGTGTGTCGATGCAGGATCTGGGCGGCACACTGGCGACGTTGCTGGGTGAGGCGGAAATCAACCGTTTCACCATTGAAGGCCGCAGTTACAAAGTGATCGCGCAGGTTGAACGACCGTTCCGGGACAACCCCCACTGGCTGAACAACTATTACGTGAAAAACACCAAGGGTGAACTGCTGGCCCTGTCGACCCTGATCACCGTGACTGACCGCGCCCGCCCGCGGCAGTTGAATCAGTTCCAGCAGCTTAACTCGGCCATCCTGTCCGGGGTTCCATTGGTGAGCATGGGTGAAGCCCTGGAGGCGGTGCGTCAGATTGCCCGGGAAGAGGCGCCGGCGGGTTTTGCCGTCGACTATGCCGGGGCATCGCGGCAGTACGTTCAGGAAGGCAGCGCACTGTGGGTGACGTTTGCCCTGGCTCTGGCGATCATTTTCCTGGTGCTGGCGGCTCAGTTCGAAAGTTTCCGCGATCCGTTGGTGATTCTGGTGACGGTGCCGCTGTCGATCTGTGGCGCGTTGATCCCGCTGTTCCTCGGCTGGTCGAGCATGAACATCTACACCCAGGTCGGGCTGGTGACGCTGATCGGGCTGATCAGCAAGCACGGGATCCTGATCGTCGAGTTCGCCAATCAGCTGCGCAAGGAAAAGGGCCTGACCCCGCGCGAGGCGGTTGAGGAAGCCGCGGCCATTCGCCTGCGCCCGGTGTTGATGACCACCGCGGCCATGGTATTCGGCATGGTGCCGTTGATCATTGCCACGGGCGCGGGCGCTGTCAGCCGGTTCGACATCGGCACGGTGATCGCTACGGGGATGTCGATCGGGACGCTGTTTACGTTGTTTGTATTGCCGTGCGTTTACACGTTGTTGGCTAAACCCGATAAACCTGTAAACGTCTAACTCCTGTAGGAGCCGGCTTGCTGGCGATGGTGTGTCAGCTACATTTTTGTCGACTGACACACCATCGCCAGCAAGCCGGCTCCTACAAGGGTCGGTGCAGGTCTCAAGTCATCGGGAATAAAAAAGGCCTCGCATTGGCGAGGCCTTTTATTTGGGCTTCAATCTGGTCAACTCTGCGGCCTCAGTCCTTGAGAAAGTCCGAACATGAACAGCAATAAATCATGATCGGGTTGGGTTGCAACGGATGCTTTCGCAACCCGCGGCATCGGACAACGCGCGTCCCCGTTCACTGAACTGAGGACTTGCGTGCGGGGCTGCTCCCAAGCCGCCACCGCCAGTGAAGCAACTGCCAAGGCTCCTATCAAGAACAAACCTCTAGCAATTTCGAGTTTCATTGCTATAAACCTTTGATAGCGCTGCCAAACGCCGTCTCATAAAGGTAGACGAGTTTCTGCCAGTCCGTCGTGCTGAACGACGAGTGGCGACGCAGTTGCTTCAGGTCATGGGACGCGGCGTGACGGGCGGTCAAACGCTGGCGGCCTTTCTCCAGATCGATCAACGCAACGTCGATTTTCGCCGACTCGCCCTCACCGGTAACCCGGACGAAGACGTGCTTGAGATAGAGGCAACTGTGCTGCCACCGAGCCTTGTGCATGCGCACCAGGTTATCGGCCAGCTCCTTCAGCACGCGGTCATGCACCGCCTCACCATGGCGCTCGCGGCCACCGCCTGCGTACCAGTGCTCGATTTCCTCGAAACCGTCCAGTGCCTTGGTCACCAGCAATGCGCGCCATTTGTGAACAGGATCGCGTTGCGCACCGCAGAAAACGATTTCCGGAACCCCCACGCCGACCCGGCTCAAGCCGATGAGCGCGTCCCGTTCGCGCAGCACCGTCGGTCGACCGAAGGGGTGCAGCCAGCTGCGATAGACATGCCCGGTCTGACGCTTGGCGTAGAACAGCTGTCCATCATTGCCCTTGACTCGCTGCACGCCACTTTCACCACCGCGACGAACGTTGGGCTCTTCAACCCATTCGCCGCGCTGGTTCCAGAAATGATCGAAACGATCCTGGGAAACGACGTCCGTATTTGCTGCACATTGCACTGCCATCTATTACCTCTTGCGTAATATGTAAACCCGCCACATGGCATAGAGCGGGAGAAAATCCAGTTGTTCCTGAATACGGAACCCCGCTTGCTCGAATTCCTTTTCGACCGTAGCAGCCGGTAACACAAACCGATTTTGGTAACCTTCCTGCTCACGCCTTTTCTCCAGGCGCTTGCGTCTCCAGGCCTTGAAATTGCCGTCAACCCATAACGAAAGGATCACGCTGTCGCGGGTGACGCGCTCGAATTCACGCAGAATGGCCAGTCGATGCTCGGCTTCACCAATGTGGTGCAGCAAACGCATGCAAAAAATGCTGTCGACGGCGTTATCAGGCAGGGCGATGTCGAATGCAGAAGTCTGCAAGGGTTGTACCCTTTTCACGACTTCGGCAGGTTGCGCCTGTAAAGCGATCTTGAGCATCGACTCGGAGTTGTCGGCTCCGATGATCACACGGTTGGATTTTTCCGCCAGCAACGGCCAGAAACGCCCGGCACCGCAGGGAAGATCGAGGACCAGACCGGGTTCACCCACCAACGCCAGCGCATGTCGCGCCAGCTGCTCGTCACGCCAGTGAGACAGTCGACGGCCAAGACCATCCTTATGTTTGCGCAGATACTCCTGAGCGTGTTGATCGTCGTATTTTTCGGAAAAATCAAGTTTGATCGGGCCGGCCATCACCAAGGACTCCTGAGCTGCTGATGACAACCACCTTAGGTAGCGGCGTGTCAGCGTCAGGTCATGCCTTTGTGAAAAAAATGTCATGTAAAACCCCGAACTATTTCGAGGTTTTACAGGGCGGCGACGATGGCTGGGGGCCATAAACGAAAAGTATCACGCCCCGGACTGATTCAACTCCACCTGAAACCGGCAACCATGGGGCTCCATGTTGGTCAGACTGACGCTCCACCCCTGGTTTTCGCAAATCCGCTGCACCAGCGACAGGCCCAGACCCAGGCCTTCGCCGCGTTTCTCGTTACCCCGCACGAAAGGCTCGAACATTGCCTCGCGTTTTTCTTCGGGAATGCCCACGCCACTGTCTTCGACCGTGAAACCCGTAGTCGTCAGGGTCAAGCGAATAAAGCCCCGTTCGGTGTAATGCAGCGCATTGCGCAACAGGTTGCCCATGACTGCGTGCAGAAGCGTGGCGTTGTAGCAGGTGCTGGCCGGATTGCCCGGTTCAAAGATCAGCGAGAGCCCTTTGGCCTCGATCGGTTCGCGCCATAGATTGAGCAGCCCGTCGGCGACCTGGGCCAGCGACTGTTGCGGCGCCATGCTGGCGTCTTCACGTTGGGCACGGGCCAGCATCAGGAAGGTCTGCACCAGCTCACGCATCTCTTCGCAGGCACGGGCGATCCGCTCGACCTGAGCCCGACCGCGCTGGTCGATACCGGGGTTTTCCAGCAGCAGCTCACAGGAACTGGCCAGGACCATCAACGGGGTGCGCAACTCGTGGCTGACGTCACTGGTGAACAGGCGTTCCCGGGTCAATGCCTGGCGCAGGCGGCCGAGGGTGGCGTCGAAGGCCACGGCCAGCTCGCCCACTTCATCGGCGGCATAGTCCGGTGCCAGCGGTGGCGCCAGACCCAGCAACTGGTCGCGGTGGCGCACCTGGCGGGCCAGCCGCACAACTGGCGCCATCACTTTGCGCGCCAGTATCCAGCCGAGGAATACCGCCAACGCCAGACTCAGGACGAAGCCCACCAGCACCACGGCGAACAACACCCGTTCACGTTCTTCGAAATCGCTCTGGTCCTGCAGCAGTACATAACGCCGGCCATCGACGACTTCGACCATCGCGTGGTACGACAGCTGTTCCCGGAACACTTCGTGGAAGCCCGGGTCGAGATGGCGCAAATCCTTGGGCAACTCGAAATCACCCGGCCCGCCGCTGAAATAGAACAGCTGGTCCGGCTCGGGGCGATGGCTCCAGTCAGACACACTGTCCATCAACAGCAGGCGTTGCAAATCACCGCCGAGACCTGCCGAAATCAGTTTTTCTTCCACCAGGTGCACGGTCGCGACAATGCCCATGGCGAAAGCTCCGGCGACCAGGGCGCTCATCAGCGCAAAGGCGATGATGATCCGTTGAGCAAGGCTCTGTTTAAACTCCATCACGCCCCTCGGCCAAGCGATAACCCACACCGTGCACGGTTTGCAGCAAAGGCTTGGCGAACGGTTTGTCGATCACCTGACGCAATTGGTGGACGTGACTGCGCAGGCTGTCGCTGTCCGGACAGTCATCGCCCCACAAGGCCTCTTCGAGAATTTCCCGACGCAGGACGTGCGGGCTTTTCTGCATCAGCACGGCCAGCAACTTCAGGCCTACCGGGTTGAGTTTCAGCAGGCGCCCTTCGCGGGTGACTTCCAGGGTATCGAGGTCGTAGCTCAGATCACCGACCTGCAAGGTACGACGGCCGCCGCCCTGTGCCCGACGCATCACGGCTTCGATCCGCGCGGCCAGTTCAGACAGGGCAAAGGGTTTGATCAGGTAATCGTCGGCGCCGGACTTGAAGCCTTGCAGGCGGTCGTCCAGTTGATCGCGGGCAGTGAGCATGATCACCGGCGTGTCGCGACGGGCATCTTCGCGCAAGCGTTTGCACAGGGTGTAGCCGTCGATACCCGGCAACATGATGTCGAGCACGATCAAATCGTAGTGCTCGGTGGCCGCCAGGTGCAGGCCTGACAAACCGTCCTGCGCGCAATCCACGGTGTAGCCCTTGAGCCCCAGGTAATCGGCCAGATTGGCCAGGATATCGCGGTTGTCTTCAACCAACAGAATGCGCATGGGCACCTCCTCCGTACACAGCAACGGCCGTCTTGGCCCGCGCAGCTTAAGGCCTGGCGTGGCTCAGGGCTAGGGCTGTGTGCAGTTGAAAACCCTGCCAACAAACCTGTTGAGTCCTTAACGACTTTTTCACTATCGATTCACGCAGAGGCGACACAACCGGGTTCACACTCCGCGCGGCTGCGCTTTCAAGAACATTTAACCGACCAAGGAATTGCCATGGTTTCGACCCTTGCCCGCCCCGCCTCTCGCCCGCTCAATTTCTGGGTGTGCCTGGGTGTTCCCACCGCTGCCGCGATCATTCTGCTGCTGCTCGAACTGACGTCCCTGGACATGGACCTGGCCACGCTGTTCTATGATCCCGCGGCCGGAGACTTCATCGGGCGCCACAGTTACTTCCTCGAAAACATCCTGCATGACCGCGCCAAGCAAGTGGTCATCGCCTTTTCGGTGTTCGCGATCATCGGTTTCATCGGTGCCTTTTTCATCGACAGGCTCAAACCGTTCAAACGGGAACTGGGCTGTCTGGTGCTGTCCCTGGGGCTGGCGACATCCTTTGTCACACCGGTCAAAGCGGTGACGGCGGTTCAATGCCCGTGGAGTCTGGAGCAATTCGGCGGCCACGAGACCTATAGCGAACTGCTCAGCCCGCGCCCACCCACCGACAAACCAGGTCGTTGCTGGCCCGGCGGACATGCCGCGACCGGGTTCACGTTGTTTGCATTGTTCTTTGTGCTGCGGGATCGGTATCCGCGTCTGGCACGTAAAGCCTTTATCTTTGCCTTTGCGCTGGGCACGGTGTTTTCCGTGAGCCGGATGATGCAGGGCGCGCATTTTTTCTCGCACAACGTGTGGACGGCGATTTTCTGCTGGCTGATTTGTCTGGGGTCGTATTACTACATCCTGTATCGACCGGTTCCCGAGGCTGAGCGGGTTACCAAGTCACAAGCGGTTAGCGTTTGATCTGACGTCATCGCGGGCAAGCCCGCTCCCACAGGGGTGATGCGGTCCTGTGAGAGCGTGGCTTGCCCGCGATGGCCGCGACTCGGTCTCCGGACGGACCCACATCAAAGGCAATAAAAAACCCCGCCTGCTTTCGCAGGCGGGGTTTTTTTCGTACGGGGGTAAGGCTGGCTTACATCATGCCGCCCATGCCGCCCATACCGCCCATGTCTGGCATACCGCCGCCAGCTGGTGCGTCTTCCTTGATCTCGGCGATCATGGCTTCGGTGGTGATCATCAGGCTGGCAATCGACGAAGCCGCTTGCAGAGCCGAACGAGTCACTTTGGCCGGGTCCAGGATACCCATTTCGATCATGTCGCCGTATTCGCCGGTGGCAGCGTTGTAACCGTAGTTACCCGAACCCTGCTTGACCTTGTCGACAACTACGCTTGGCTCGTCGCCGGAGTTGGCAACGATCTGACGCAGTGGCGCTTCAACAGCGCGACGCAGCAACTGGATGCCAACGTTCTGGTCATCGTTGTCGCCTTTCAGCTCGGAGATTGCCTGCAGAGCGCGAACCAGTGCCACGCCGCCGCCAGGTACCACGCCTTCTTCAACGGCTGCACGGGTAGCGTGCAGGGCGTCTTCAACGCGGGCTTTCTTCTCTTTCATTTCAACTTCGGAACCAGCGCCAACCTTGATCACTGCAACGCCGCCGGACAGCTTGGCCAGACGCTCTTGCAGTTTTTCACGGTCGTAGTCGGACGAAGTGTCGGCCACTTGCTGACGGATCTGCAGAACGCGAGCCTGGATGTCAGCCTCAACGCCGGCACCGTCGATCACGGTGGTGTTTTCTTTGGACAGGATCACGCGCTTGGCATTACCCAGGTGTTCCAAGGTAGTGCTTTCCAGGCTCAGACCGATCTCTTCGGAGATAACGGTACCGCCAGTCAGAACAGCGATGTCCTGCAGCATGGCCTTGCGACGGTCGCCGAAGCCTGGAGCCTTGACGGCCGCGACTTTGACGATGCCACGCATGTTGTTCACAACCAGAGTCGCCAAGGCTTCGCCTTCAACGTCTTCGGCCACGATCAGCAGTGGACGGCCGGCTTTGGCAACGGCTTCCAGTACTGGCAGCATTTCGCGGATGTTCGAGATCTTTTTGTCGACCAGCAGGATCAGCGGACCGTCCAGCTCGGCAGTCATGGTCTCTGGCTTGTTGACGAAGTACGGGGACAGGTAGCCACGGTCGAACTGCATGCCTTCAACAACCGACAGTTCGTTTTCCAGGCCCGAGCCTTCTTCAACGGTGATCACGCCTTCTTTACCGACTTTTTCCATGGCTTCGGCAATGATGTCGCCGATGGAGTTGTCGGAGTTGGCCGAGATGGTGCCGACCTGAGCGATGGCCTTGGTGTCAGCGCAAGGCTTGGACAGGGCTTTGAGCTCTTTGACGATCGCGATGGTCGCTTTGTCGATACCGCGCTTGAGGTCCATCGGGTTCATGCCGGCAGCGACGGCTTTCAGGCCTTCGTTGACGATCGACTGAGCCAGAACGGTAGCGGTGGTGGTGCCGTCGCCTGCGTCATCGTTGGCACGGGAGGCAACGTCTTTGACCAGCTGCGCGCCCATGTTTTCGAAACGGTCTTTCAGTTCGATTTCTTTAGCGACGGACACGCCGTCCTTGGTGATGGTCGGAGCGCCGAAGCTCTTCTCGATGATCACGTTACGGCCTTTAGGGCCCAGGGTCGCTTTTACCGCGTCAGCCAGGACGTTGACACCGGCGAGCATTTTCTTGCGGGCGGAATCGCCGAATTTAACTTCTTTAGCAGCCATGATCGATATTCCTTAAATACTTTGTAGTAACGGGAAAATGAGCGGGGAATCAGCCTTCGACAACAGCGAGGATTTCGCTCTCGCCGATGACCAGCAGGTCTTCGCCGTCAACTTTCACAGTGTTGCTGCCGGAGTAAGGGCCGAACACAACCTTGTCACCCACTTTCACGGACAGCGCACGCACTTCACCGTTGTCCAGAACTTTGCCTGGGCCTACAGCGAGGACTTCGCCCTGGTTTGGCTTTTCAGCAGCCGAACCTGGCAGGACGATACCGCCAGCGGTTTTCTTTTCTTCTTCGCTGCGACGGACGACGACGCGGTCATGCAGAGGACGAAGCTTCATTGTCGATCTCTCCTAATTGTGGTTTTCATCGGCCGGTGTATTCCCGGCGGGTTTAACAAATCCGGCGGTGCCGGGTGCGGTTCGTCAAGCGAACCGCGGAAGTCTGTCTGGCGTGATCGCCAGAAACCTTGCGGTGACCGTTACATAAGGGCGGATAAGCTTATTACAAGGGCGCGGATCGAAATTTTTTACATCCATGCCCCAAAACGAACACGGCACCCGAAGGTGCCGTGCAGGTGAAACGGTTTACTTGGAATCGCGGTGTTCGAACTCGCCTTCGATCACGTTCGGCTCACGGCCCAACGGCTGCTGTGGAGCAGGGCCGCCCCGTGGCTGCAGATCATCGGCGAACGCACGCTGACGGATCGCCGCCTCTTCGGCGCGCTGGCGCATTTTGTTGGCCAGCAGCCGGCGAGAGATCGGCAGCAACAGGATCAGGCCCAGCACGTCGGTGACGAAGCCCGGCAGGATCAACAGACCACCGGCCAGTGCCAGCATCAGGCCTTCGAGCATGGTCTGGGCCGGCAGTTCGCCGCGGTTCAGGCTTTCACGCGCACGCAGCGCGGTTGCCAGGCCGGCGATACGCAGCACGAACACGCCGAGCATCGAGCCGAGAATGACCAGCAGCAGGGCCGGGAAAAACCCGATCGCCCCGCTCACCTTGACGAATACGAACAGCTCCAACACCGGAAACAGTACAAAGAGCAATAAAAAAGGGCGCATCAAATGGTTCCTCAACGCAAGAATGCCTTGCCAGTGTTCCCTAGATGACGTCGCCATTGCGTGAATTCAAGCGCCGGCCACTTCATTTTTCGGCCAATGCTCGGCGTGAGCCAGGAAAACCAAGGCTTCCCGCACTTGTGTCGGCGTATTACATGGCGCTTGAAACGGTAGCCAGTAGAGTCCCTGACCGATGCGCAGGTGCATGCCTTCCATATCGATCCCGGCCAATTGCGCCGGCTCGGTTTTCGGCAGGCCGGCGAGGTCGACATAGTGGGCGATGGCTTTGGCGTGATCGGCATTCATGTGCTCGATCATGCTCACTTCCGCCTTGCCTGCGAAAGGATTGGCCAGAGTCAGTTGATCGACCCAGTGAATCGCACCGAAACCGCCGATGTAGCGGTGACGCACGGGGTTGAGCACCCAGAAATCGAAATCGTGGGCCTTGTGGTAGCTCTGCGAATCCGGGAAATAGCGGTAGTAACGCTCGGCCGCCGCTTCTATGGCGGCCTCGTCCTCGAGCTTTTCCGCTTCGGCGAGGTAGGTCAGGCGACCGACGGCTTGTACATCTTCGGCCTCACGCTCGCCCACGAACAATGAGCATTTCGGGTCTTTTTGCAGGTTATGCGTGTGCTGGGCGATGCGGCTGATCAGGATCAGCGGCCTCCCCTGCCCGTCCAGGCAGTACGGAACCACCGAGCCAAACGGGAAGCCGGGCATCGCCTTGGAGTGCGTCGAGAGCACCCCACGGTATTCCTTGAGAAGCAATTCTCGGGCATTCTTGGCCGCTTCAACGCTCAATTTATGACTCCTTATATAGAATCCGTCGAAAAAACGGACAGGCGACTGGTGAAAGTTACAGTCCGCCATCGGGGCAGTTCTCATGTGCACGTGCGGTGCAGATCGAGAGGCTCTCTTGCAGGAAGACCACTCCAACCTGTTACCGGGGCATGCGAATGCAACTCACTGACAAAGTAATCATTATCACTGGCGGTTGCCAGGGTTTAGGCCGTTCCATGGCCGAGTATTTCGCTGGCAAAGGCGCGAAGCTTGCGCTGGTCGACCTGAACCAGGAAAAACTCGACGACACCGTTGCCGCATGCAAGGCCAAGGGTGTCGAAGCCCGCGCCTACCTGTGCAACGTCGCCAATGAAGAGCAAGTAACGCACATGGTTGCCCAGGTGGCCGAGGATTTCGGTGCGATTCATGGCCTGATCAACAACGCCGGGATCCTGCGCGACGGCTTGCTGCTCAAGGTCAAGGACGGCGAGATGACCAAGATGAGCCTGGCTCAATGGCAGGCGGTGATCGATGTCAACCTGACCGGCGTGTTCCTGTGCACCCGTGAAGTCGCGGCAAAAATGGTCGAGCTGAACAACAGCGGCGCGATCATCAATATCTCGTCGATCTCCCGTGCCGGCAACGTCGGTCAGACCAACTACTCAGCCGCCAAGGCTGGTGTCGCGGCGGCGACCGTGACCTGGGCGAAGGAACTGGCGCGCTACGGTATTCGTGTGGCGGGTATTGCGCCGGGCTTTATCGAAACCGAGATGACGCTGGGCATGAAGCCTGAAGCGCTGGAGAAGATGACGTCCGGGATTCCGCTCAAGCGTATGGGCAAGCCGGAAGAAATCGCTCATTCGGCGGCGTACATTTTCGAGAACGACTACTACACCGGTCGGATTCTGGAAATGGATGGCGGGTTGCGGATCTAACCAACACCGAAAAACCAATGTGGGAGCGGGCTTGCTCGCGATAACGGTAGATCAGTCAAATTATCTGTTGAATGACACACCGCTATCGCGAGCAAGCCCGCTCCCACAGTTGATTGTGTTTCGGCTTATTAATCGTCGCTGATGGTGATGTTCGGCATCGCCGGGGTCGCCGCTTCCTGCAACACAATCCGCGCGCCGACATGGCGGGCGAGTTCCTGGTAGACCAGCGCAATCGGGCTGTCCGGCTCGGCGATCACCGTTGGCTTGCCGCCGTCGGCCTGTTCGCGAATGGCCATTGCCAACGGCAACGAAGCCAGCAGCTCCACGCCATATTGGTTGGCCAGCTTCACACCACCGCCCTCACCGAACAGATGCTCGGCATGCCCGCAGTTCGAGCAGATGTGCACGGCCATGTTTTCCACCACGCCCAGTACCGGGATGTTGACCTTGCGGAACATCTCCACGCCTTTGCGTGCGTCCAGCAACGCCAGGTCTTGCGGGGTGGTGACAATGACCGCGCCGGCCACCGGGACTTTCTGCGCCAGGGTCAATTGGATGTCACCGGTGCCTGGCGGCATGTCGATGACCAGGTAATCCAGATCGCCCCAGGCCGTTTGTGTCACCAGTTGCAACAGCGCGCCGGAAACCATCGGCCCACGCCAGACCATCGGCGTGTTGTCGTCGGTCAGGAACGCCATCGACATCACTTCAACGCCATGGGACTCGATCGGCACGAACCACTTCTGATCCTTGACCTTTGGTCGGGTGCCTTCGGGAATGCCGAACATGATGCCCTGGCTCGGACCGTAGATGTCCGCGTCGAGGATCCCGACCTTGGCGCCTTCGCGGGCCAGGGCCAACGCGAGGTTGGCGGCAGTGGTGGATTTGCCCACGCCGCCCTTGCCGGACGCCACGGCAACAACATTCTTGACGTTGGCCAGCCCCGGAATCTGCGCCTGCGCCTTGTGCGCGGCGATCACAGTGGTGATATCGACGCGAGCGCTGGTGACGCCGTCGAGACCTTCGATGGCCATTTGCAGCATCTGCGCCCAGCCACTTTTGAACAGCCCGGCGGCGTAGCCCAACTCCAGCTGGACGCTGACGCGATCACCCTGAATGTCGACGTTGCGCACGCACCCGGCGCTGACCGGGTCCTGGTTCAAGTAAGGGTCGGTGTATTGGCGAAGGACGGCTTCCACCGCTGCGCGATTGACGGCGCTCATGGGCAACTCCGATAGCAAGACTGGAAAATCAGGCGGGTATCGTACCTGTTCTGATCGTTTGGCGGGATGTCCCTAAAAGATCGCAGCCTTCGGCAGCTCCTACACGGATTGCGCCGAACGCGCAGGAGCTGCCGAAGGCTGCGATCTTTTGGCGGCCCCACCCACTCGATCATCGGAGGAAACAACCTCACGGGGTGAAAAATATGCGCCAGCGCTTTATAGTGGCCGACCTCCGTTTCATCAAGTAGCCGAGCCCCATGTCCGAGCCACGCAAGATCCTCGTCACCAGCGCCCTGCCCTATGCCAATGGTTCGATCCACCTCGGCCATATGCTGGAATACATCCAGACCGATATGTGGGTGCGCTTCCAGAAGCACCGCGGCAACCAATGCATTTATGTCTGCGCCGACGACGCCCACGGTTCGGCCATCATGCTGCGCGCGGAAAAGGAAGGCATCACCCCGGAACAACTGATCGCCAACGTCCAGGCTGAACACAGCGCCGACTTTGCCGAGTTCCTGGTGGACTTCGACAACTTCCACTCCACTCACGCCGAAGAAAACCGTGAGCTGTCGAGCCAGATCTACCTGAAGCTGCGCGACGCCGGGCACATCGCCACGCGTTCGATCACGCAATACTTCGACCCGGAAAAGAAAATGTTCCTGGCCGACCGCTTCATCAAGGGCACCTGCCCGAAATGCGGCACTGAAGACCAGTACGGCGACAACTGCGAAAAATGCGGTGCGACCTACGCGCCGACCGACCTGAAGGATCCGAAGTCGGCAATCTCTGGCGCCACGCCGGTGCTCAAGGATTCCCAGCACTTCTTCTTCAAGCTGCCGGACTTCCAGGAAATGCTGCAAACCTGGACCCGCAGCGGCACCCTGCAAGACGCCGTCGCCAACAAGATCGCCGAATGGCTGGATGCCGGCCTGCAACAGTGGGACATCTCCCGCGATGCGCCGTACTTCGGTTTCGAAATTCCTGGCGAGCCAGGCAAATACTTCTACGTCTGGCTGGACGCGCCGATCGGCTACATGGCCAGCTTCAAGAACCTGTGCAACCGTACGCCGGAGCTGGATTTCGATGCGTTCTGGGGCAAGGACTCCACGGCCGAGCTGTATCACTTCATCGGCAAGGACATCGTCAACTTCCACGCCCTGTTCTGGCCAGCGATGCTCGAAGGCGCCGGTTTCCGTAAGCCGACCGGCATCAACGTGCACGGTTACCTGACCGTCAACGGTCAGAAAATGTCCAAGTCCCGTGGCACCTTCATCAAGGCCCGGACCTACTTGGATCACCTGTCGCCGGAATACCTGCGTTATTACTACGCGGCCAAGCTGGGCCGTGGCGTCGATGACCTCGACCTGAACCTCGAAGACTTCGTACAGAAGGTCAACTCCGACCTGGTCGGCAAAGTCGTCAACATCGCCAGCCGCTGCGCCGGTTTCATCCACAAGGGCAACGCCGGCGTGCTGGTGGCGGGTAACGCCGCACCGGAACTGACCGAAGCCTTCCTCGCCGCAGCGCCAAGCATTGCCGAAGCCTACGAGGCTCGCGACTTTGCCCGTGCCATGCGCGAGATCATGGGCCTGGCCGACCGCGCCAACGCCTGGATCGCCGACAAGGCACCCTGGTCGCTAAACAAACAGGAAGGCAAGCACGACGAAGTCCAGGCCATCTGCGCCTTGGGCATCAACCTGTTCCGCCAACTGGTGATTTTCCTCAAGCCGGTACTGCCACTGCTGGCCGCCGATGCCGAGGCATTCCTGAACGTCGCGCCGCTGACCTGGAACGACCACGCGACCTTGCTCAGCAACCATCAGCTGAACGAGTTCAAACCGTTGATGACCCGCATCGACCCGGTGAAAGTGCAAGCCATGACCGATGCTTCGAAAGAAGACCTGACCGCCAGTCAGACCGACACCGGCGAAGCGGCACCTGCCGGCAACGGTGAACTGGCCAAGGATCCGCTGTCGCCGGAGATCGAGTTCGATACCTTTGCCGCGGTCGACCTGCGCGTCGCCCTGATCCTCAAGGCCGAAGCCGTCGAGGGTGCCGACAAGCTGCTGCGCCTGACCCTGGACATCGGCGACGAGCAACGCAACGTACTCTCCGGAATCAAGAGTGCCTACCCGGACCCGGCCAAGCTCGAAGGTCGCCTGACCATGATGATTGCCAACCTCAAGCCCCGCAAAATGAAATTCGGGATCTCTGAAGGCATGGTGATGGCGGCCGGCCCTGGCGGTGAAGAAATCTACCTGCTGAGCCCCGACAGTGGCGCCAAGCCAGGTCAGCGCATCAAGTAAGGCTCTGCGGTAAACCGATCCCACAGTCGTGCCTGGCGCGACTGTGGGATTTTCATGTCTGGCCCACCCTCCGTCCTTGCCGGATAATGCCTAAGCTTTTTAGACCGCTCCGTTAAAAAGCCCCGTTCTTGCCGGCACGATCATGACCGAAATTGTTCTTACGCTTATCAGCACTGCCCTGATCAACAACCTCGTGTTGCACTGGCCGCTGGGCGTCGATCCGCTGCTGGGCAACGAGCACCGGCAAGTCCACGCGCTGGGCCTGGCGACGGCCTGCTTGATGTTGATCGTCGGCATAGTGGGCTACTCGACTTACCGTTGGTTGCTGGTTCCGCTGGAGCTGACGTCGCTGCGCCTTTTCGTGTTCCTGCCATTAAGCGTTCTGCTGATTGGCCCGCTGCTGAAAGTGCTTTCCCGGTTACTTCCAAAGCTTGCGTTCGATGGTCTCTGGCCCCTGCTGCTGGGCAATGCTGGCGTACTCGGGCTGACGCTGCTCAACGCTCAGGACGACAAAGGCTTCTTCCATGCCATGGCCCTGAGCCTGGGTGCCGGCCTGGGTTTCTGGCTGGTACTGAGCCTGTTCAGCGACTTGCGTCAACGCACAATCGAAAATGATATCCCCCTGCCCTTTCGCGGCCTGCCGATCGACCTGATCGGCGCCGGTTTGATTGCAGTGGCTTTTCTCGGATTCAGTGGACTGATCAAAACATGAGTCTGATTCAACGCATCGACGCCCTCTTGCCGCAGACCCAATGCGGCAAGTGTGGCCACCCCGGGTGCAAGCCGTACGCCGAGGGCATTGCCAGTGGCGAGCCAATCAACAAATGCCCGCCAGGGGGCCGCGAAACCATCTCGGCACTGGCCGAATTGCTGAAAGTGCCGGTGCTGGAGCTGGACGTCAGTCGCGGTTCGGCCCCGGCGCAAATCGCCTACATCCGCGAGGCCGAGTGCATTGGCTGCACCAAATGCATTCAGGCCTGTCCGGTAGATGCGATCGTCGGCGCGGCGAAACTGATGCACACGGTGATCATCGACGAATGCACCGGTTGCGACCTCTGCGTGGCGCCTTGTCCGGTGGATTGCATCGAAATGCGGCCATTGCCGCTGGCCACGGTGTTACCGATTGTCGGTGGCCTGGCGTTCAGTCTTGAAGAGCAACAGGCGCGCACCGCCAAACGCAATCACGCACGGCGCCGTTTTGAACAGCGCAATGCGCGTTTGCACCGAGAAGAAGAACAGAAACTCGCCGAGCGTCAGGCCCGGGCAAATCGCGCCGCGCAACACACAGAAGTGACAACGCTCGACCCGGTTCAGGCCGCGCTGGAAAGGGTCCGAGCGCAGAAAGCGGCGAACGCCGATGCTGCGTTGAAAAAAGCCAAGATCGATCTGGCAATGAGCCGCGCGCAACTGAACAAATCGCTCAAGGCGTTCGGCCATCCGCCGACCTTCGAACAGCAATCGCAATTGATTGTTCTGCAACAGCAGTTCGAAGCATCCGAACAAGCCCTGGCGCAGTTGGAAAGCAGCGCACCGCCCGCCGCTGCGCCCAGTGCGCCAGTAAAGGACGCCGAGCTGAAACGGGCGAAAATCCAGCTGGCCATGCGCCGCGCCGAACTCAAGAAAGCTCAAACCAGTGAAGCGCCGGTCGAGCAGATCGAAGCCTTGGAACGCGCACTCAGCGAGGCCGAAAAAAACCTCCACACCGCCGAGGCTTCGAGCGAACAACCTTTACCTGACCTGGCGCGTGTTGAAAAACGTCCCATCGACAACCAGCTTCGCCAGCTGAAAACCGAACTGGCCTACGCTCGCGCCGACGTCAGCAAACTCGAACGACGCACCGACACACCCGCCGAGCTGATGAACAAGGCGCGCGCCCGTCTCCAGGAAGCCGAGCGTCAGGTGGATGCCTATGTCGCCCCTTGAATCGGTCGACGAGCGCCTGCAGCAGGCCATGAAGCTGGTGTTGCTGGCCACCGTACCGGGCATGCTGGTGTTGTTCTGGTTGTACGGCTGGGGGGTATTGATCAACCTGATGCTGGCCGGTGTGACCGCGCTGGCCGTTGAAGCGGCGGTATTGCAGCTGCGCAAGCGGGAGCTCAAACCCACCTTGAGCGACGGCAGCGCGCTGGTCAGTGCAACGTTGCTGGCGCTGGCCTTGCCACCGTATTGCCCGTGGTGGCTGACGGTCTGTGCCGCGACGTTCGCGCTGTTCGGTAAACAGCTGTATGGCGGCGTCGGGAAAAATCCGTTCAACCCGGCGATGCTCGGTTTTGCCCTGGTGTTGGTGACGTTTCCCCAGCAGATGACCCATTGGCCGTCGTCCCACGGCATGGACCTGCTCGGTGGTGTGCAACACGTGTTCGGTTTCAGCCTCAGCCAGACGCCGGATGCCTGGGTCCAGGCCACGGCGCTGGACAGCCTGCGAATCAACAAAAGCCTGACCATGGACGAACTCTTCGCTGGCAATCCGGCCTTCGGCCACTTCGGTGCGCGTGGCGTGGAATGGGTCAACCTGGCCTTTTTGGCGGGGGGCGTGTTTCTGCTGCAACAGCGGGTATTCAGCTGGCATGCGCCGGTCGGCATGCTTGCCAGCCTGTTCGTCATCAGCCTGCTGTGCTGGAACGGTTCGGGGTCCGATTCCCATGGCTCGCCACTGTTCCATCTGCTCACCGGCGCGAGCATGCTGGGCGCATTCTTTATCGTCACGGAACCGGTGTCTGGCGCCAAGAGCCCAGGCGGGCGACTGTTGTTCGGCGCAGGCGTGGGACTGCTGACTTACCTGATTCGTACCTGGGGCGGTTATCCGGACGGCGTGGCGTTTGCGGTCCTGCTGATGAACCTCTGCGTACCGACGCTGGACCGGTTTGTCGCCTCGAGGCAGGAGCGAACCGCGCCATGAGCCGAGCGTCGAGCGTGGTGATTGTGGTCCTGCTGGCAGGCCTGGGAATTGGCGCAACTTACCTTGTGCAGCAAAGCAGCGCGCCACGCATTGCGTCCGAACAGCGCCTGATCGACAGCCGTAATCTGCTGGACTTGCTGCCCGCTGACAGCTACGACAATCAACCGTTGGAACAACCGTTGCGCCTCGACGATGCCGTGTTGACCAACAGCACATTGCAAAGCGCTTACCTGGCGACCAAGGCTGGCCAACCCAGCGTGGTTTTATTGCGCAGCCAGGTATTGGGTTATGCCGGCAGTATTGACGTGTTGATCGCCATCGGTGCAAACGGCACGTTGGTGGGGGTCAAAACCCTCAGGCAATCCGAGACACCGGGGCTGGGCGCACGAATCGCCGACTGGCCGAATGCCTGGCTCAACGCCTTTGCCGGCAAGTCCCGAAGCGAACCGGTCGACAATGGCTGGGCGTTGAAAAAGGATCAGGGCCAGTTCGATCAGATCGCAGGGGCGACCATCACTTCCAGAGCCGTGATCAACGCCATCCACGACGCCTTGCGCTACTTCGATGAACATCGGCAACAGTTGGTCGGGAACAGTCCCCATGAATAAGTCATCGACGCTGCAGAACTCGCTGATGCTTGCACCGCTGATCGGCGCCACCGACTCGTGGATGACCGCGCTTGGCCTGTGGTTGATGTTCATTGTGGTGATCAGTGCCTACGGCGTCGGTATGGCGACCCTGCGACCACGCCTTGTCCCGTCTGCCCGACTGTTTGCCGGCATTTTGCTGGCCGCCACGCTGACCAGTTGCGCGGAAATCGCTGCACAAG
Organism: Pseudomonas sp. SJZ080; assembly: GCF_007828295.1. Lineage (NCBI taxonomy): Bacteria > Pseudomonadati > Pseudomonadota > Gammaproteobacteria > Pseudomonadales > Pseudomonadaceae > Pseudomonas > Pseudomonas sp. SJZ080. The sequence goes on along the minus strand of NZ_VIUK01000036.1, from coordinate 2,505 downwards.
TCTGGTCACTCAAATGGCAGCAGCAGGTGGGAATCTATGCCGGACTCATCGCCTTGCAATGTGTCGTTCTTGACCACACGGGCTTCTTCCAGAGCGCATTGCGTGACCGTCTTCGCCTGTGTGGCCTGTTCGGCGCGCTGATGGTGGGCTTGGGCCTGCTGCGCGAACTCATCGGCAATGGAGGCCTGCACCTGGCCACCCTGGTCCCCGGTGGATTCATCCTGCTGGGGCTTTTGATCGCCGCCTGGCAGGCCTGGTCCCGCCCGAATCCCTCACACTGACCGCTTTCGAGGAAACGCACAGCCCATGAATGCCGCAAAACGTCTGGAAATTTTCCGCAGGCTGCATGAAGACAACCCGGAACCGAAGACCGAACTGGCCTACTCCTCGCCCTTCGAATTGCTGATCTCCGTGATTCTCTCAGCGCAATCGACCGATGTCGGCGTTAACAAGGCCACCGCGAAACTCTACCCGGTGGCCAATACACCGCAGGCGATTTATGCGCTGGGCGTCGAAGGATTGTCGGAGTACATCAAGACCATCGGCCTGTTCAACAGCAAGGCAAAAAACGTGATCGAGACGTGTCGCTTGCTGATGGAACGCCATGGAGGCGAAGTACCGCAGACCCGCGAGGAGCTGGAAGCGTTACCCGGCGTTGGCCGCAAAACCGCCAACGTGGTGCTTAACACCGCCTTTCGCCAACTGACCATGGCCGTGGACACCCACATTTTCCGGGTCAGTAACCGTACCGGCATTGCGCCGGGTAAAAACGTGGTGGAGGTCGAGAAAAAACTGATGAAGTTTGTGCCCAAGGAATACCTGCTCGATTCCCATCACTGGCTGATTCTTCACGGACGTTATGTCTGCCTGGCCCGCAAGCCCCGTTGTGGCAGTTGCCGGATCGAAGACCTGTGCGAATACAAGCACAAGACTTCGGACGATTGAGGCGCTATTAGGTTTTTTGATTTATCGATTGAAAAAATCTTTTTTACCCGCGCAGAGATTGTCGCTATAAGGAGCGCCAAAGGCAGTCTTAGCCTGGAGTTAACCTTATGAGCACTGGCAAAGAGCAATTGGACGTAGAAGAGGACTTCATACCCGTTGAGGCCGATGACGCGGAACCGGTGGTTGAAGTGGCAAAGACCAACCTGAGCAAACGCCGTACGATCGACAACCTGCTGGAGGAGCGCCGACTGCAAAAACAGTTGGCCGATTACGATTTTGACTTATGACACCTGAAAGCCTCCCGAAACGGAGGCTTTTTTTTTAAGTGCGAAACCTCGAAAACGCCCATTTACCAAGCCCCGTGAAGCGCTGACGCAGTCACACCAGCCCATTGCGCTGAGCCAGTTCGATCAAGTCCACCAAGGACCGCGCATTGAGCTTCAACAACAGACGAGTCTTGTAAGTGCTGACGGTTTTATTGCTGAGGAACATGCCATCGGCAATTTCCTTATTGGTCTTGCCTCGGGCCAACTGTTGCAAAACCATCATTTCACGCCCCGACAGACGATCCACCATATCGGCTTCACTGGCGTTCCCGAGACTGGAACGCACTGTATGCAAGGCTTGATTGGGGAAATAACTGTAGCCTGACAATACAGCCTTTATTGCACTGAGCAACTCAGTGAGATCCTGTTGCTTGCAAACATATCCAGCGGCACCCGACTGCATGCAACGCATCGAAAAATGTCCGGGGGCCTGGGAAGTCAATATCAGTACTTTCATTGGCATTGCTGCCGAGACAAGACGCGCGATAACTTCCAGCCCATCCAGCTTCGGTATTCCTATATCCAGGATGACAATATCCGGCATATGTTCACGAGCCAGTTGTAATGCATCCACGCCATTATCTGTTTCTGCAATGACTTCGTAGCCATGACGCTCCATCAGCATACGTACCGCAAGACGAATGACGGGTTCATATATCCGTGGTAAAACGCTATTTTTAGCATAAGTACATGATTAGTATGTATTTTTCGTAAATAGCACTATTTCACGTATTTGAAAAATTCCTGCTCAGCAAAAATTCTGCAGATCGGCATATGAACTCAGGCTCTATTTATGGAAGGGCTCAGAGTCTGAATCGAGAATTTAAATTCTTCGACTGATAGACGAAATCCAATGATCAACACACCTGCAAACCGGACTAATTAGTTCTTTAAACCAGAGGTTTTCTTGAAAGTCGCAATTTAATATACTTCTAATTACCTGTCGCTTTATCTTCACAGCACAAAAACAATATAATATGCACATATTAAGCTAGCGAATTATTCCTCTGAGCCGATCGAGATTTGGTATGTATACAATTATACGCTAAAATTTCCACCAGGAATTTTTAGATTTACCGAGCCCACCTAAAACGTCTAGGTTTCGAAGATCTGTTGCCGCTGACCGAAAACTGACCCAGTGGGGATGCGGACAAAAACTTGGACTGGTTATGCCGCGAAGCCCAGGCTTTCACGATACTCAATGGGACTGAGCGCGCCGAGGGAAATCTTGATT
>NZ_VIUK01000035.1:0-51630 GCF_007828295.1 Pseudomonas sp. SJZ080 | reverse complement strand
ACGTCACAGTTTCAACAATCAGCTGTCACCGGTAGAGTTTGAAAAGCGTTACGCAGCGAGCCTGGAGAGTGTCTAGAAAACCCGGGGCGATTCAGAACATCCTGACCTTGGAATCATGGGCTGACCTATTGCGGTTTCGAGCTCGTTGACGATCCCAAAGAATCTGCTCATCCAGCGATGTCTTAAATCTCCGAATCATCTGATTGGTCAGTGCATCGCTAGGTAAAGGTTTTCCATGCGGTATTCTCAAATCAAATCTGAAAGCGAATACGCGAGAATAATCAACCAACGCGTATTGCATGGTTTGATAAAGCTTTTCCAAGTACTGCTCAACAAATGGACCGGCATCCACCATGAGGGGGTAACCATCATAGGTGTAGTCGTACCAATAGCGAAGGTTCGTGTTTCCGGGGATACGTTTAGGATTAAATGAAACGCTCATTACAGTATGTCCTGTTGAAGTAGGCTCATACGGAATGCGGATTAGTATTATTTAACCATTAACGTTGCTGGATACTTGCCAGAATACTGGCTGGATATATTGAAACCTAAGAGATGAAAGCGTAGTACCTATTACCCGAGTATCACATCTTCAGTATTCATAGGGAATCGAGAGCAAAAGCCCCCGCAAACACGGGAATTTTTGCCAATTTATTTAATAAATTTACTCCAGGAAATTATCACTACCGTTTTTGAATTAGCGGTGTTTGTTGTGACCAAAGTTGACGCCATTTCGGCGCTCGACAATCGTTGAAAGTAAGGGGCCGGCGAACACACCTTCCGAACTCCAGCATTAAGGACGATGGTGTCCGCGTATTTTTAAGCGGACGCGATAGCCCTTAACGTCAGGATTTCCATGCGCCAACGAAGCTCTTACCCGAAACTGTTCAAGGCTCAGATTGTTCAGGAATGCCTGCAACCAGGTGCGACCCTATCTGGCGTTGCCATCAGCCACGGCATCAACGCCAACGTTATTCGAAAGTGGATGCCGCTCTTCCGGGGATCAGCCGCCAGCGGCGCTGCCGGCTTTTGTTCCATTGAGAGCCACGCCAAAACGGCAGGCTGAAACGTCGGCGATCATTGAGCTGCCGCTTGGCGAGCAATCGATCACGGTGAAATGGCCGACCTCCGATCCTGAAGGATGCGCCCGCTTTGTCCGTGGGCTTACCCAGTGATCCGCATCGATGCCATCTGGCTCGCCACCGAGCCGATGGACATGCGCGCAGGCACCGAGACCGCATTAGCCAAGGTGATCGCGGTGTTCGGTGCGGCGAAGCCGCACTGCGCCTATCTGTTCGCCAATCGTCGCGCCACTCGCATGAAAGTGCTGGTGCATGACGGGTTTGGCATCTGGCTGGCTGCGCGCAGGTTGAATCAAGGCAAATTTCACTGGCCAGGTATTCGCCATGGTTCTGATCTCGAGTTGGATGCCGAGCAACTTCAGGCCCTAGTGCTGGGTCTGCCATGGCAACGTGTCGGAGCTGGCGGCGCGATCACACTGATTTAACGGTTGCCATTAGCCTATCGGTCTATCGCCGCGAACTGCCCGCTCTGGCAAAATCCACGGCATGATTTCTTCGCCCAATCTCGACCAAATGTCCCCTGACCAACTGCGTGCCTTGGCAGCGCAGTTGCTGTCGCAAGTCGACACCATGGGCAAGAAGATCCACCGCGACCAAACAGTTATCGAGAAGCTGACCCACGAGATCGCGCAGCTCAAGCGCTTGAAGTTTGCCAAGCGCAGCGAGCAGATGAATCCTGAGCAGGCCAGCTTGCTCGATGACCTGATCGATACCGATATCGCGGCGATCGAGGCTGAGCTTCAAGCCTTGCAAACAGCGCCAACGCCGACCGAGAAAAAGCAAAAACCCAAGCGCACCGCCTTGCCGGCAGATTTTCCACGCACGTTGATCCATCACGAACCGGACAACACTCACTGCCCATGTGGCTGCGCACTCAAGCGTATCGGTGAGGACGTCAGCGAGAAGCTGGACTACACGCCCGGCGTGTTTACCGTCGAGCGCCATGTTCGTGGCAAATGGGTCTGTGATGACTGTGAAACTCTGATCCAGGCGCCGGTTCCGGCGCAGGTCATCGACAAGGGCATCCCGACCGCCGGTTTGCTGGCCCACGTCATGATCGCCAAGTTTGCTGACCACCTGCCGCTTTACCGCCAGGAGTCGATTTTCGGTCGAGCTGGTTTGGCAATTCCACGCTCAACCTTGGCCCAATGGGTTGGTGTTACTGGCGTGCAGTTGCAGCCTCTGGTCGATGCACTGCGCGATGTGGTGCTCGGTCAGCAGGTAATTCATGCCGATGAAACGCCGGTACAGATGCTCGTTCCGGGTTCAAAGAAAACCCATCGCTCTTATGTTTGGGCCTATGCCACCGGCCAGTTCTGCGAAACAGCGGCGGTCATTTATGACTTCAGCCCCAGCCGCGCCGGTGAGCATGCTCGCAACTTCCTGCAAGACTGGAAGGGCAAGCTAGTCTGTGATGATTTCGGTGGCTACAAGGCCAGCTTCGAACTCGGCGTGACCGAGATCGGCTGCATGGCTCACGCGCGGCGCAAGTTCTTCGAACTGCACGCCACCAACAAGAGCATGCTCGCCGAGCAGGCCCTGCGCTACATCCAACTGCTGTACGAAATCGAACGTGAAATCCACCATTTGGAGCCGGATTTACGCCGCCGAATACGGCAAGAAAAAGCCGTGCCGGTGATGGATATGCTGCATGCTTGGATGATCGCCCAGCGTGATTGCGTGCCCGAAGGTTCGGCTATCAGCAGAGCACTGGATTACAGCCTGAAACGCTGGGCAGCTCTGTCGCGCTACCTCAAGGACGGGGCCGTACCCATTGATAATAATTGGTGCGAGAACCAGATCCGGCCATGGGCTCTTGGACGCAAGAATTGGCTCTTCGCAGGGTCGCTACGCAGAGGTAAACGGGCGGCGGCGATCATGAGCTTGATCCAGTCTGCGCGGCTCAACGGGCATGATCCGTATGCCTATCTGAAGGACATTCTCACGCGCCTGCCAACGCAGCGGGCGAGTGATATTGACGAACTGCTGCCTCATAAGTGGACGCCTGTTTAACTGCGCAAGGTTTGCATGCCTTCACTAGCCGCATATTTTCATGCGGCCATAACGCCGATCATGAGCCAGGAGGCTTACAACACCAACGCATAAAACCGCGTATCAACCACCATCAAAGGAAAACCGGCTGGCAGATCCTGCTGTTCTATCAGCTCGAAGCCGTGCTTTTCATAGAAGCGATGGGCAGCTAGAAACCTCTCCGTGGTACCTAAATAAATCCGCTTTACGCCACGCGCTTTCGAGGCTTCAATCAGGAGTTCAAGCATCTGCTTGGCCACACCAAATTCCCGCCCTCGCCAAGGCGCTGCAACGAACATCTTGCGTAAAGCGACTTCGCCATTGCCAATGTCCTTCAGACCAATCGTTCCGATCACTGCACCCTGTCTCCGGGCTACCCAAAAGTCACCGGTGCCGGTCTGGTAGAACGACTGGATTTGCATCAAGTCTGGCTGATCCTCAGCTGAAATCGCAATTCCGAACTCCTCACGTTGGATAGGCACGATCAAAGCCATTACACCTTTCTCGTCGCCTGGCGCATACCGATCAATGCTGATGTCATTCATGGTCATAGCTCTCCAGTGTTCGATCAAAGCCCTAACAATGCCCGTTCCGTTATGTTTTGGCAAGAAGCGCGATAATCAGCTGCTGCTGAGCCTTGAATAAGCGTCCAGTCAACACCTTTCGAACCTCGGCACTAAGGGCGATGGCTCAGGAAGGCGTGTTTCCCGGACGGTTACGAAAAGCTGACGGCGCGGGTCAATGCTCCACACGTTTTGCCTGAACTTAGCCACTCGATAGAAGCATTGCCATCAAGCTGAGCAATGTACAGGTTCATTGCTGCATTCGACACATCGCGCATCCAAGTCGCTCTCGATTCAAGGAGCCTTCTTGCTTGACTTCGGCAGTAGCTTCGTTGCCTTCAACAACAGCGTCTCCGCTTCTTCGATCGCAGAATCTGCGCCTTCCGCCCAGGTTCAGTCTGACTCCTCACGAACGTTGTCTGTGCTGGATGTGTACTGGCTTTGAGTTGGATCAGTCTTGCGTCGGCAAATGGGTCAGTTTTCAATCAGCGCCGACAGCATTAACATTCGAAAGCTGCTTTATCGCTCCGATTTGTACTAGTCGATCAGGTACAGGTGGGGCGGCGACTTGGCCAGCAGCGAGCTTGCTGGGCTGTCGATTTTCAGGATCGTCAATTCCATGTGCCGCTTTGGCCAAGGCAAACAGATGGTCCTTATCTGCCTGAGTTAGCGTTCGACTAGCGTAAAGTCGAGCAATTGCGTCCTGCTGCCAGGCCGGCAGGTTTTGGGACCACGAATAGATTTCTTGAATGATCGACACCCGAACCTCCTTGTACCTGCTTTAACGGTGCCCGAGTGTTGCTCGTTAATCTGATTAGATCAACCGCTGAGACCGGAGCCCTACGACGCCTGGATTGCATAGGCGTCGCAGAAAGCATTCAATACCTAGGTAGGGTGACCCGACGAATTCCCCTTACGAACCGTCTCGATGGGGGGACAAATGGGGGGACAAAATCTCAAAAACCAGAAAAACCCAGTAAAATAAGGCCATATCTAAACAATAACGCCGCCCACAAGCCGGCTTTTTAATGCCTGTCGAAAAGTTTCCTTACGAGTGTCAGCGGTGCTGATGGTAGAACGCAAAATGTGCAAGAGGTGCTTGCACAAGTATTTCGTTCGCAGCCTCACGGATAACTAAACCCCTTAACCAACGTCAACTCCCCCACCGCCCGCATCGGCACCAGAAAAGTCTCCATTTTCTCGTTCGGCGTCCCTTCCTCCGTAATCACCGTCACCTGCCCCGTCGTCAGTGGTTGAACCGCGTCCTCTTGCCCGTCCTCATCACTCCGATAGCCGCCCCCGAAGTAGTTCACGTATACGAGGTACTGCCCTTTGATCGGCGCGGGCATGGCGAAAATCTCCGGGCCGTACCCCGTCGTGACGTCCACATCTAAAGCAGCACCATTGGCGACTGCGCGTTCGCCATACCAGACGTGCGCGCCATCGGGCGTGATGAGGTGCAAGTCCAGATCCGTACCGTCGCTGTCCCAGGCCAGCAACACCCGCAACTTGGCCGGTGTCGCACCACCGCGGGTGTTGAGGAATTGCGTGCGATGGCGCTGCTGACCATCGGGGCTGCGGACTTCGACGCTGTTGCTGCCGTTGGGAAACGAGAACGGTCGATCGAAGCGGCCAGCGGGATCGATTTTCAGCGGCATGCTGACGCCGTTGACGATCAATCGGCCCGGTTCAGTGGACTTGGGGGTGGCTTTGATCTGGCCGGTGATGCGTGCGGTGTTGGCCTGTCCTGCCGGCGTGTTCACCGAGGAAGCCGGGTAGTTGACGGTCTGGCGGAAGTTTTCGCCTTCGCCTTCGACCGCACCGGTGCGCCAGCCGCCGACGGGGGTGTCGGGTTTGACGGCGCTTTCAGCCGCAGAAACCGTCGGCAACACGCAAACAGAACAAAGGAACAGGAAGACCTGTGGATAACGGAGTTTCATGGCCTATTCCAGCAAGAGGTGGCGGGCGAGCCCTTCAATGTAGGTTTCATCCTGGCCGTTTGGGTGTGCTTCGAAGGCCAGGTGCAGGTATTCGTGGGTAAGGTCGAGGCGATCTTGCAGCGACAGCACGCCGCGCACGTAGATGCGCTGACGCTCGCGGTCGACGTACGGGCGGCCGAAGGCCAGACGGCAGACGGCGAACGTGTTGACTTCGTTGTAGCCGACCTCGCTTTCCAACCGCGCACGCCAGCCGCGGCGCTGGGTTTGCAACCAGTCTTGCGCGGCGGGCAGGGGTTCGCAGGAGGCGACCGGGTTGTCCCAGCGGCTGAGGCTCGCGCGCGGATAGGCGTGCAGCAGGATGGCGTCGTAGCGTTGGCCGGCGCTGGCCTGTTCGACGGCGTGCTGCCAGGAGAGTTTGTCCGGGCCAGGCTGGTCGGAGTGGTAGGTGACGGTGCTGCCGGCGAGGACGAGGTCGCTGGTCCACGCGGCGATGTTGCGTGATTCGGCGGTGGCCGGGCGTGGCGCGACGCGTTGGCGGCTGCTGCTGTCGTCGATGCTCAGGCAGTCGCCGTTGCGGGTGGCGTTTTGCAGCAGATAGGTTCTTATCGCGATGGCCAGGGCTTTGGCAGCTTCGGCGGGTTCAGGTTTGGCTTCGCGTTGCAGGACGCGGGCGACGTACTCTTCTCGGTCCAGGCGTGCGACCAGTTTGTCGCCCACCAAAAACAGCTCACCGTCGCTGTGGATATCCAGTTGATTGCCATTGGTGAATTCGACGCGAAAGTCGCCCTGCAGCGGCCCGGAAGTAACAGCCCGATCCCCCGCCAAAACGCGTCCGATCGGATAACGAGAAAACAACCCGACCTCGACGCAACGCCCCGCATCCACAGGCCAATCCACCGGCAACACCGAAGCCAACGCCTGACCGTAATTGCGCAGAACCATTTGACTGGTCCCCCGCCCACCGGCCCAGACCGGCGTGCCATCCACTGTCCAGCCGGCAAACCCACCCTGACGCGACGACGGATCCTGATCACCCAACCAGCTCCAGGTTTTCACCCGCAACCGGCCACCGAGTTCGCCTACGACATTGCCGTCGGCCGCATTCAGCACCACGTCCAGCAACACCCGCCGCGCCTGATCCTGCGCGGGCATTACGGCAAGCATTCGCAGCAACTCCACCACCGAAACCCGCGTGGATGGCTGCAACGAAGGCAAATCCAGCAACCACTCCGGCGCCTGCCGTGCCTGCCAATACGTGCGCCAATCAGCACCGGAAATACTCAATCGCGCAGGCTCAAAATACAAACCGCAGGACTTCACCAACGCCTGATCACGCTCAATCTTGCCGCCCGCGGTGCAGCAATAAACGTCTTCTTTCGACTGCCCGCGACATTCATACGCCGGCTCTCGGGCACCGGTGTCCACCAGCCAGCCGTAGACAAACAACTTCCACACACTGCCCAACGGTGTCTGCAAGGCGTCAGGCAACGGCTCGCGAGAAATCACCTGGGTCCGGCTCAGCGACAGCAATTCACCCTTGAAGCCCAGCCGCAACGGCTCGTCCTGCGCTGTCGCCAGCGCAGGGATCAAACACAGCAGCCACCAAACCAAACGTCGGGTCATGTCAGTTGACCGTGACCCGACCAAGCGCCGGTTTCTGTTCCTGGGCCTGATGCTGCGGCGCGTAGACCTGAGTGAAACGCACCGGCGGCAGGTTGAACTGGCCTTTTTGCGAGAAGCGCACCAGATGACGCAGACGCAATTCGCCGCTCAGGGCATCCACCGGAATCGCGTAAGCCATCTGCCCCGGTTCGAAGCGCGCCTTCTCCAGCGCCGTCGGTTCAGTGCCGGCCTTGCCCATCAACTTGATGCCCCACGTGGTGCGCTCGACGTCCGCGCCCGGAGGCAACGGCACTTCGATCATCCCGTAGCGCAGCGGTTTGGCGGCTTTGCTGGTGATGATCACTTCGTCCAGATACAGGCTGTCGCTGGACAACGGCTTGGTGCCGACCGCTTCCAGTTTGAACGTGAAAGCTTCGTCACCCGGCACCAGACGCGACAGGCGACGGGTGATGGTCACGGCCATCGGATCAATCGGCGGTTGCCGGGTCTGAAAACTCAACGCTGCCCGCAACGGGCGTTCTTGCGTCCCGGCCAGCGACAATACGGCGGGCACCGGCGCAGCGCCCTGCCACGTCCAGTACATCTCGCCGGTGTCACCGTAGTTTTTCTTCCAGCCCTCACCCGGAGCCAGTGCAATGGTCGGCGAAGCCTGCTCAATGCTGCGTTGCAACCAGGTCAGCGCCAACGCGCGTTCCAGGGTCGATTGCTGTGGCAACAGACGTTGCAACAAGGCTTGTGCGTGAGCCTGATCGAAGGCTTGCAGCGACAGGTTCAGCGCTTCGGCAAATGGCTGGGAACTCACCGCCAGACGCTGTTGCGCATCCGGCAATTGACGATTGAACGCCTCGGGCAAGGTCACCTTGGACTGACGAGCCAACGATGCCGTCAACGTCCGCGCCGCCGCCAACCCGAGCGCCGAATCCGGATCGCTCATGACGATGCTGTCTTCGCCATCCTCCATCAGGTTCGCCGCATTGCCTTCGCCCGCTTTCGCCAGGTCATCCATCAAACCGCTGAGCAAGGTATTCACCGGCAATTGCATCTGTTTGGCGAACGACAGGATCAACGCCCGTTGCAGCAGTGGTGTGTTTTTCGCCTGTTTCGAATAGACCTCCAGCACCCGCTGCCAATGCTCCGGCGGCAGGCTCAGCTCCAGCGCTTTGCTGGCGTGCCAGTCGGCGTAGTAGGCGTACGCGGTGAGGAACGCATCCGGCTCACCGTCCATGCCCCACCAGGTGAAACTCGCGGATGGGCCGGCCATTTGCACCAGGCGCAGACGGCTGTTCTGCATGATCAGGCGCAGGCGATCGCGGATCTGCGGATTCGACGACAAGGTCGGGTACGCGATGCTCAATGGCAGCAAACGACTGGCCGTCTGCTCGACGCCGCCGTACGGATAGCTCAGCAAATCATCGAGCGCCGAGCGGAACAGCGCTTGCGGACTGTCATCCAGACGCAGGCGAATGTTCGTTGCGTCCGCCGGCAAGCTCAGCGGTGTATCTCCGCTGGCCACGTCCAGGCTTTGGCTTTGGGTGACCTGCCAGCCTTCGCCGGTCGCGGTCAGGCGCACGGCCAGCGCGTCAGCGGTTTTGCCGTCCTGCACCAGCTCAGCGGTCCACTCGCCAGTGGCCAAGGCAAACGCCGGCAGAGCGATGTAGTTGATGCCGTTGTTCAGCGTCACCGGCACCCGCTGTTCGGCGCCAGCGTAGTGAATCACCAGCTCAGCCTTGACCGGTTTTTCCGCCTGACTGAAGGCAAATACACCGAGATCCGGTTTGTCGCCCGTGCGGAATTTGCTCGGGCCACTCCACTTCAGGTACAGCGGTTTTTCCGAACGCACGAACTGCTTTTTCTGCCCGACCTGACCGTCATCGGCGATGGCTCGCGCGGTGATGCGCCAGCGGGTCAGCGAGTCCGGCATCTTGAAGGTGAAGCGGGTTTTGCCGTTGGCATCGGTGATCAATTCCGGCTGCCATGCGGCGGTGTCGACGTCTTCACGACGCGGCCGCTCCAGCACTTTCACGCCGCGTTCGCTGCGATTGGCTTTGCCCGGTGCACCAGGGCTGCCCGGCAACGCGACGTCGTAGCTGATGAACGACAGACTGGCGCTGGTGCGCACGTTGTTGCGGCGCGGGTGGTAGAAGAACTGGTCGATGGTCGGCGCGACTTCCGGTTGCAGCGCGTAGACCATTTCATCGACCACGCTGACCGTCAGGTGCGCCGGAATAGGCTTGCCGGCGAACTGGGTGGTGAGGTCGACGGACACGGTATCACCCGGTTGATATGCCTCTTTGTCGGTGGCGATGACCACGTCGATCTGCGGCGCAATCACCTTGATCCCGGCATTCTGGAAGCTGTATTGACCGCCCTTGGTGTACAGCACCGAGAACGTCAGGTTCGGCGCGAAATTGTCCTTCACTGGAATGCGTGCGCGGTATTGGGTGTCGCTGAGTTTTTCCATCTTCAGCCAGTCGCCGCCCTTGGACAGCAGCGCTGTGGCCTCGACTTTGTCGCGTTCCAGCGACAGCAACGCATCGCTGACGGGCTCCGGGAAAGTGATCAGCGCAAGAGCTTCGTCGCCCGCCTTGTACTCGGGTTTGTCGAGGACGATTTCCACGGTGCCGGGCACGGCTTTGACGCCGTCACCGGTGACCGAATGACCGGCCGCACCGACCACGCGACCCTGCTCATCCTTCAATGTCAGGTTGTAGGTGCCGGGACGCTCAAAGGCCAACGTGAAGCTTTTATCGCTCGCAGCGAGTTTGCCTTCGCCGGTGCTCTGGTCTTCCAGACGCACCCAGCGGTAACTGCTCGGCGTGACCGCTTTGCTCTGCTCGCTGCCACCTTCATTCACATAGCTGAACGCAACCTTGTCGCCCACCGCACTGAAGCGCTGCGGCGCACGCAGGCTGAAACTCGCCGCGCCCCGATCGATGAGGATCTCCTTGGTGGTCCTGACCCGGTACGCCGCGCCATCGCTGGCGAAAACGGTGAGCATGTAACGGCTCGGTTTTTCGGCGGCCGGCAGGTCGAGGGTCGCGTTGCCTTTGGAATCGGTGGTCAGTTCGGTGCTGGTCAGTTCCACCGGGAATTGCCCGAGGTATTGCAGCTCGTTATCGACCATCGACAGTTGCTGGGCGCGCAGGCTCAGGGTCAATTTGGCATCGACCACCGGTTTTCCGTCGGGGTACAGCAACACCAGATTGCCTTTCACCGGTTCGCCGGTGCGGTAATCCTGCTTGGCCAGGTTCAATGAGATTTCGAAGTGCGGCTTGATGTATTCAGCCACGCGGAAGGCGCTGCTGTAGGCCTGATCCTTGTAGCTGAAACGCAATTCATAACCACCGGCCACGGCGTTGTCCGGCAACTGGAAACGACCTTGGGTGCCGGCCTTGGAATCGAGTTTCAGCGCAAGCGTTTGCAGCGCGGTGCCCGTGGCATCGAGCACCGTCACATTGACGTCGGCAGCGGTTGGCGCCACGGAATCCCGGGCATTCTTGAACTCGCGACCGACGATTTTCAGCGACACCCAATCCCCCGGCCGATACAGCGGCCGGTCGGTGAACGCATAGAGTTTGGTGTCGTAGATTTCGCTGTCGTAATAGAAGTTCTCGGAGACAAACACCCCGCCCTCTTCGTCCTCGCCGATCACGAACGAACGCTCGGGGCTGACGTGTTTCAGGCGCAATAAACCATCGGCATCGGTGGCGCCGCTGCTCATCACGCCGAGGCCATCGGTCCACAGCACATTCACTTTCGGCACTGAACTGCCTTCGTGTTTGCGCGCGGCCCAGACCAGCAGTTCATCACCGGCAATCTTGCTCACGGCCACGGTGTTGGAGACGAAGACCATGGTGGTCGCGCGGTACTTGCCGATCAACGCTTCCACCAGATACAGGCCCGGTTTCAGATTGCCCAGCGGGATGTAGACGTTGCCCGGCGCGACAGTGACGAACTCGCTGGAAGAACCGGCCAGATTCACGCCTTCTGGCGGCTGGATCGGTTTGGCTTGCCACAGTGGATAACGGAACTGACTGACCACCGGCAGGCCCGGAATCAATGCGAATTGCGGCTGGGCGTCATAAGGCGTTGGCGCGGCGATGGCGGTACCCATCTTCAGTTCCGGCACTTCCTCGGTGACTTGTTTGCGCGACTCGTAGGAAAACGCCCGCTGCATCACGCGACGGGATTTGCGGTACCAGTTGTCCCACAGGTACGCGAGGGTATTCGACAGGCCTTCGCCCTTGAACTGGCCGTCGCTGACCACGCGGTGCAGGTTCTTCTGGCGCTTGAGGAAATCCAGCGGCTTGTCGATGCGGTACACGCGAATGTCGGCGCCGCCGTAAGGTTCCATGCGGAAACGGCGATAGTCGCGGCCCGGTGCTTCGAGACGCACCATCGCCTGTTCGTCGCTGGCGAAACTGCTGTCGGCCAGCAGGAAAAAGCTTTCACCGGCCACCGGCGTGTAGCCGCTCGGCTCGACAGTGTCTTCGGCATTCACGGCCGAAAAAGGCAGCACCAATACCAACAGTAGAGACAGAAAGCGCAGCATGCGGGCACCGGTCATTGGGAGAGAAAGTTCAGTCGATAGACGCCGATGAAGTTGGGGTTGGCTGCGTCGGGTATCCATCGGGTGTCCTTCCATGTCATGAGTTGCTGCAGGCTCGCGGATCGCATGCCGTTGTCAGTGGGGGTGGTAGTGCCGGTGTGATAGGCGATGTAGCGGCCCATCCAGATCATCAGGTGCTGGTCGTCGCCCTGATCGAAAAACATCAGGTCACCGGGCCGGGCTTGCGCCAGGTCGCGGCCCACCAGATGGCTGTTGAACTGAATCAGTTTGATCGCGTTGACGTACGGCCCGACCTTGCCGCCGCCCTGCTGCCATTGCTGGGCGAGGCTGCGTTGGGCCTCGCTCAGTTGCAGTTCCGGCGGCAGGTAGCGGTTGGACAGGCCATTGCTGCGCAGCCATTTATCGTCGTGGACTTTCAGCGCTTCGTTGGCGGCGAAACGCACAAGCCCGGCGCAGTCCTGCTGATACCAGCGCGGGCTCGGGCCCTGGGTCAGTTGCTCCTGGGCGATGCGCACGAACCAGGCACGGAACACTTGGGATTGCTGCGGGTCGAGCGGCGCAGCGTCGCTGGCAAATGCGCGACTGCCCAGCAACATCGCCAGCAGGCCGAGGCCTCGGATAAGTGCGGTCACAGGGCTTTCCATTCCAGCGGCAGCCATTGCCAATGGCCGTCAGGCTCGCTGCCTTCCGGCAACGTCAGCGCGTATTTTCCGTAGCCGCCGAGCTTGCGCAGTTTCGGGATCAGGTAGGTTTGCGCGGCGTTGTAGAACACCGGCTCCATGTCCTGCGGCAGGCTGTCGAGGGTTTCCTGCTGCATCAGTTGCGCCATGGAATCCGGGCCGAAGTAGACCGGCATCAGCAGGTCTTTGGGCACCACATCGGCCATCGGCGGGAAGCGTTTGTCGAGGGTGCCGATGGCTTTTTCAACCAGCTTGTCGTCAAGGGAAAACAGCAGCGTCGAACCGTGGCGCGCCAGGCTGACTTTCATGAACGCCTTGCCGGTGATCGCGTCCGGGTTCTCGGCATCCTTGGCTTTGTAGGGGCCAAAGTTAGAGCTGACCTGGCGCTGCCACTGGTGGTTTTCGCCTTCCTGTTTTTCCACCACCGGGAACGCGTGTTCTTCGACGTTGCCTTCATAAGCGCCGACCATCGAGTTGAACAGGTTGCCCAGGTCGCCGTCGAGTTTGGCGCTGCCGTCATCATTCAGGCTGGCCACCAGCAGCGGCGTGTACAGCCGCGAATCGGCGTACCAGCATAGGCCGGCGGCACCGGCCATGTGTTCGGTCAGGGCCTGGGCCACGGTTTCTTCGGCGCCGAGTTTCACCAGCAATGGTTTCTGTTGTTCGGCAGCCAGTGGCAGCGCTACGCAAGCGCTGGCGCCCATCGGCATGGCTTGCCAGATCGGTTTGAAATCGAAGTCCGGCTGGTTTTCCAGTTCGTCCATGGCGAGAAAGCTGTGCCAGCCCTTGTCGTCCATATCGAAGCGCAGGCCGGCGAAGTTCGGGATGAAACGCTGGTAACCCATGGCCAGAACGCTGGAATTGACCGACAGGCGTTGTTTCACTTCAGGGGCACGGGGTGGCAGGCCGAAGGCTTCAGGGAACAGTTTCTGGCCGCTGAGCAATGCTTCCAGCGCTTGGGTCGACACCATGCCGCGCTCGTCAGTCGAGCCGTGGCCGGTGTCATACAGCTTCGAAGGGTTGGACAGCACCACCAACTTGTCGCCATAGGAGGCGAACACCAACGCTTTGCTGTTGTTGTAGGTCAGTTGATACAGCGGCACCACATCGCCACCGACCTTGATTTCACTGAGCTGGGTCAGCTGCGAATCATCCAGCGCCACTTTCGCCAGCGGTTCCAGCACCTTGGCCAGACCACCGCGATCCATCACCAGCAAAAAATCTTTCAGACGACCATCCGCCCCCCGCCACAGCGCCACATCCGCCGGTTGATCGAAAAGCTGTTCGATCAGGCTGTCCTGCAACTTCAGGTCATGCTCGTAGATGATCCGCCGCAGACTGCCGATCAAGCCGAGGCGATCGGCATGGGCTTCGTAATAGAAGACGAAATCTTCGGTGAGGGTTTCCTTGAGGAACGGCACCGCCAGCAAGTCCTTGGGCAACTGGCTCAAGGAATGGGTTTCGAGCAAGCCGTCCGGGCGGCTCATGCCCAGTTTGTCGCTGGCCAACTCTGCGGGCGGCGCCTTGGGTTTGTGCATGAACCAGCCAAGTCCAGCCGCCACGCCAGCCACCAGGCATAACCCGACCAGCAGCGCCGGCCAGCGACGGGAAGGTTTGGCAGCGGGTGCGGCCGCGGCCGGAGTCACAGTGTTATCGCTCATTTCACAAAGCCCAATTCATCCGTGGTGCGGGATGCTTAATAGTTGAAAGTCTTGACCAGCAGCAGGTCACCGATCGCGCGCAGGGGCACGATGAAGGTCTCGCGTTTTTCGTCGACGGTGTTTTCATTGAGCACCAGATTGATTTGCGAGGTGATCACCTCGTTCTGGTTGCTGGTCTCATCGAAGTTATAGCCGCCACTGCCGAAGTTGCCCCAATAGTTCACGTAAACCAGATAGGTGCCATGCAGCGGGGCGGTCATGGTGAACATTTCCGGACCGGGACCGTCGACGCCGTCCGGGTCCAGGCCTCCGCCGTTGTTCATCGCCGGGCGAGCCCAGAACGCATGCTGGCCGTCGGGCGTGACGATGTGCAGGTCGAGCTCGGCTTTCGGATCGTCCCAACCCAGTACCACGCGAATCCGCGCCGGGGTGCGCAGGTTGTTGGCTTCGTAGAATTGGACGCGCTTGAGGGATTTGCCTTCGACACTGCGCACTTCGACGCTGTTGGAGCCGGCACCGAATGCATACGGCCGGGCGAAACGCCCCTGGTCGTCGGTGTAGAGGTTCAGTGGATTGCCGTTGACTGCCAGCGTGTGCGGCCCGCGTTGCGTGCCGATGGCCTTGAGCTGGCCTTGAATCATCGTGCGATTGCGCTGCACGCCCCGGTCGATGGGCGGTGTGGGATAGGCGACTTGGGGGTTTTCGCTTCGATCGAGCAGGCCGCTGTAGCGCCAGCCGCCCACCGGTTCCGACAGCTCTGCCGTCGGCTCGGCCCAGGCTGCGATTGCGCAGACCCACCCTATCAGGCATAGAAAAAATGAACGCATGTGACGCCTCCTGCCATGCATAACGAAACCTTGCGCCTGATCCTCGGCGCGTTACAGATCCAAATACTGCGTTTCGTCAGAAAGACCCGTGACTATTGGGTCGTTGAAGGCGCGAAGGTTAGCCATTTGGCGGGTTTTTAACAATCAGACACATCTTTATTTGTGGCGGGAATCACGGTGAAAGCGAGGCGTGAGCCGAATAGCGGCCTTATTCGGCTCACAAAATGAGCCGAATAATCCTGTACTGCGGGTGTACCCGGCCCCCCTGTAGGAGCTGGCTTGCTAGCGATGGCTGAGCGTCAGGCCACTTGTTTTTGAGGGTGTACACATCCATTACTGCGGTAACGGCCGCTATGGGTTCCGCCCTTACGGCGGGTTACTTTGAAAAGCGCAAAGTAACCAAACGCCTGCGCCCCTGACGTACGGTGCAGATCAAGATCAAAAACAAAAGGCAAAGCGAGGCGGCCTGCCAGCCGACCTGTTTCTATGATCGTACACATCCCCCTGTAGGAGCCGGCTTGCTGGCGATGGCGGTGGGTCATCCAACAAATTTATTGACTGGACGGACGCTATCGCCAGCAAGCCGGCTCCTACAGGGAATCGCGTTTGCTTTTGATTTTCACCACTCATCAGCCCGAGCGTTAGCTCGCCTTCCGCTTTTGATCTTGAGGTGCACGTCCCCTCGAGGCACCGAACGAAAGGGGCAAAAGCGCTTGGTTACTTGGCGCTTTTCAAAGTAACCCGCCGTAAGGACGGAACCACATAGAAGCCGTTACCGCAAAAACGGATATACACCCGACCAAACGCGCAGCAGACAATGCCCTCATTTGCCCATAACCCCCATGTCTGCTAGTGTCGCGCCGGTTTAACGTCAACCGGAAATCGCCGCCATGGCCCGCAAAAAAGCTGCACTGGATTTCGAACAATCCCTCGCCGACCTGCAAACGCTGGTGGAGCGACTGGAGAACGGCGAACTGTCGCTGGAAGACTCGCTGGCGGCTTTCGAGCAAGGCATCGGTCTGACCCGCGATTGCCAGGCAGCGCTGGCCCAGGCCGAGCAAAAGGTTCAAGTGCTGCTCGAACGTGATGGCGAGTTGGCCGAGGAACCCTTTGACGCGGATCAACCAGAATGATTGCAGCGTATTCGGCGACCAGCCAGGCCCGCGTCAATGCGGCACTGGAAACCTTGTTCAACGCGCCAAGCCCTGAACTCGCGCGGCTGTACGAAGCCATGCGCTACAGCGTGATGAACGGCGGCAAACGCGTGCGTCCGCTGCTCGCCTACGCCGCCTGCGAAGCGCTGGGCGGCAAGGCTGAGCAAGCCAACGGCGCGGCCTGCGCGGTGGAGCTGATCCACGCTTACTCGCTGGTTCACGACGACCTGCCGGCGATGGACGACGACGATCTGCGTCGCGGCCAGCCGACCACCCACAAGAAATTCGACGAAGCCTGCGCGATTCTCGCCGGCGACGGCTTGCAGAGCCTGGCCTTCAGCGCCCTGCTCGACCCGCGCCTGAGCTCGTCGGACGCAGAAATTCGCCTGCAAATGGTCAGCGCACTGGCGCTGGCGGCAGGTCCGGCCGGCATGGTCGGCGGCCAAGCCATCGACCTCGGTTCGGTCGGTCTGAAACTCGATCAAAAAGCCCTCGAGACCATGCACCGGCACAAGACCGGCGCGCTGATCGAGGTCAGCGTCAAACTCGGCGCCCTCGCCAGTGGCCGTGCCGAGAAGGACGAACTGAAGTCCTTGCAGGCGTATGCACAGGCCATCGGCCTGGCGTTCCAGGTGCAGGACGACATTCTCGACGTCGAAAGCGATACCGAAACCCTCGGCAAACGCCAGGGCGCCGACATCGCTCGCGACAAGCCGACGTACCCGGCCCTGCTTGGCCTCGATGCAGCCAAGGCCTACGCCCTGGAACTGCGCGACCAGGCCCTGCACGCGCTGCGACCGTTTGACGCGGCCGCCGAGCCGTTGCGCGATCTGGCACGTTATATCGTCGACCGCCGCAACTGACGGCGTATCCGCCAAAAAAGACCAACGCGTGGGCAGGGGGCGATGCATCAGGTAAACTGCCGCATCTTTTATACCTATAACGATTCGCCTGATGCCCACGACGTTTCATGAGATTCCCCGCAAGCGCCCGACCACGCCCCTGCTCGACCGTGCCAACACGCCGGACGGCCTGCGCCGGTTAGGCGAAGCCGAGCTGGAAACCCTGGCCGATGAGTTGCGCCTGGAATTGCTCTACACGGTCGGTCAGACCGGCGGGCATTTCGGTGCCGGCCTGGGCGTCATCGAGCTGACCATCGCGTTGCATTACGTCTTCGACACCCCGGACGACCGGCTGGTGTGGGACGTGGGTCATCAGGCTTATCCGCACAAAATCCTCACCGGCCGTCGCGAGCGCATGGGCACCCTGCGTCAGAAGGACGGCGTCGCCGCCTTCCCGCGTCGTTCCGAGAGCGAGTACGACACCTTTGGCGTCGGTCACTCCAGCACCTCGATCAGCGCAGCCCTGGGCATGGCCATTGCCGCCCGCCTGCAAAACAGTGATCGCAAGGCGATTGCGGTGATCGGCGACGGCGCGTTGACCGCCGGCATGGCGTTCGAGGCGCTGAACCACGCGCCGGAAGTGGACGCCAACATGTTGGTGATCCTCAACGACAACGACATGTCGATCTCGCGCAACGTCGGTGGCCTGTCGAATTACCTGGCGAAAATCCTTTCCAGCCGCACCTACGCGAGCATGCGCGAAGGCAGCAAAAAGGTCCTGTCGCGCCTGCCCGGCGCCTGGGAAATCGCCCGCCGCACCGAAGAATACGCCAAAGGCATGCTGGTCCCCGGCACGCTGTTCGAAGAACTGGGCTGGAACTACATCGGCCCGATCGATGGCCACGACCTGCCGACCCTGATCGCCACCCTGCGCAACATGCGCGATCTGAAAGGCCCGCAATTCCTCCACGTCGTCACCAAGAAAGGCAAAGGCTTCGCCCCCGCGGAAGTCGACCCGATCGGTTACCACGCGATCACCAAACTCGAACCTGTCGACGCACCGGCCGCCGCACCGAAAAAAGCGGGCGGGCCGAAGTATTCCGGCGTGTTCGGTGAATGGCTGTGCGACATGGCCGCGTCTGATCCACGCCTGGTCGGTATTACGCCGGCCATGAAGGAAGGCTCCGATCTGGTGGCGTTCAGCGAGCGTTTTCCGCTGCGCTATTTCGACGTGGCCATTGCCGAGCAACACGCCGTGACCCTCGCGGCCGGCATGGCCTGCGAAGGCGCAAAGCCGGTTGTGGCGATTTACTCGACGTTCCTGCAGCGCGGCTACGACCAATTGATTCATGACGTCGCGGTGCAAAACCTCGACGTATTGTTCGCCATCGACCGCGCAGGTCTGGTGGGCGAAGACGGCCCGACGCACGCGGGCAGCTTCGATCTGTCGTTCCTGCGCTGCATCCCCGGCATGCTGGTGATGACCCCGAGCGATGAAAACGAGCTGCGCAAAATGCTCACCACCGGCCACCTGTACAACGGCCCGGCGGCGGTGCGTTACCCACGCGGCAACGGTCCGAACGCAACGATCGAGAAAGACCTGCAACCGATCGAAATCGGCAAAGGCGTGGTTCGCCGCCAGGGCAGCAAAGTCGCCCTGCTGGTGTTTGGCGTGCAACTGGCCGAAGCGCTGAAAGTCGCCGAGACGCTGGATGCCACTGTGGTCGACATGCGTTTCGTCAAACCGCTGGATGAAGCGCTGGTTCGCGAGATTGCCGGCAGCCATGAGCTGCTGGTGACCATCGAAGAAAACGCGATCATGGGCGGTGCCGGTGGTGCGGTCAGTGAATTCCTCGCCCGGGAAAACATCCTCAAGTCGATGCTGCACCTGGGCTTGCCGGATGTGTATGTCGAACACGCCAAGCCTGCGCAAATGCTGGCCGAGTGTGGGCTGGATGAAGCAGGGATCGAAGCGTCGATCCGCGAACGCCTGCAACTGCTGGCCTTGTAAACCCGATTTCACACCTGTAGGAGCCGGCTTGCTGGCGATGGCGTTTTCAAGGACGCCATCGCCAGCAAGCCGGCGCCTACAGGGACCGTGTACTTCTGCGCTTCTACGAAAAAATCATGAATTTCTCCCCCCTCGCCCTGACGTTGACGCTTCTGCCGTCCGGCCCACTCCTGGCTGACACTTTCGAACGCAACCAGGCCCTGAAGCTGCCCGACGTGCTGATCAGCGCCAACCGCCAGGTCGAGGCCCGCAACGACAGCAGCGCCGCCAATACCGTGTTCACCCGCGAAGACATCGACCGTTTGCAACCCGACAGCGTCACGGACCTGCTGCGTCGTGTGCCGGGCGTGCAAGTCGGGCAAACAGGTGGGCGCGGGAGCCTGCCGGGGATTTACATCCGCGGGACGAAATCGGCGCAAAGTCTGGTGCTGGTGGATGGTCAACGCATCGGCAACTCGACTTCCGGCGACAGCAACCTGCAACACCTCAACATCGAACAGGTCGAGCGCGTGGAAGTGCTGCGCGGCTCCCGTTCGGTGATTTACGGCAGCGATGCGATTGGCGGGGTGATCCAGATTTTCACCCGCCGAGGCACCGAACAAGGCCTGCAACCGCGTCTGCATGTGGGCTTCGGCAGCCACCAGACCTGGGAGCGCAGCCTCGGCGTGTCCGGGGGCAATGAGCAAACCCGCTTCAACCTGGGCGCCAGCCTCGATGAAACCGCCGGGATCAATCGCACCCACGAGTCGTACCCGAGCGATGGCGATCACGATGAGTATCGCAACAAGTCGTTGAGTCTGAGCCTGAGTCACGCCCTCACCGATGACATCGAAATCGGCGCCAACCTTCTGGATAACCGCGGCAAAAGCGCATTCGACAATCCGTTCGGCCGCTTCGACAGCACCACCTTCAAATCGGCCCAGCAGCAGCCTTACAACGAGTTCACGGTGAGTAGCCTCAGCAGTTACGTCGATGCGCGCATCAACGACCTGTGGAAAACCCGCGTCGAATTCGGCCACGGCGAAAACCGCGAAAAATCCCTCGACAAGCTCAGCGACGAACGCGGCGTGTTCAACACTTACCGCGACTCGCTGAACTGGCAGAACGACCTGGCGCTCGACGCGCGCAACAGCCTGATCCTCGGCGGTGACTGGTACGAAGACCGCATCAACAGCAGCACAGCGTTCGACGAGGACAGCCGCTGGAACCGCGCGGCGTTTATCCAGCATCGCTATCAGGCAGACAGTTTCTCCACGGAACTGGGCCTGCGCCGAGACCAGAACCAGCAGTTCGGCAGCCAGAACAGCTGGAGCGGCACGTTCACCTTGCCGTTGAACCCGGACAACGACGTGCTGCTGACCTACAGCGAAGGCTTTCGCGCACCGACGTTCAATGACTTGTATTACCCGGATTTCAGCAATCCGGACCTGAAGCCTGAAACCTCGAAGAGCTACGAGCTGCAATGGCGCAGTCAGCTGACCGATACCAGTCGCCTCGAAGCGTCGCTGTATCGTACCGACCTCAAGGACGCGATCATCTTCGGCAGCAACGACCGCCCGCAGAACGTCGCCTCGGCGCGGATCAACGGATTTGAAGCGGCGTTGAAGCAAGAACTGTTCGGCTGGCAGAGCGCTCTTGGCGTAGCGATCATCGACCCGCGGGATCGCGACAGTGGCCACACCCTGGCGCGTCGCGCACGGCGGACGTTGAGCCTGGATCTGGATCGGCAGTTCGATCGACTGGGTGTCGGCGCCAGTTGGCAAGCGGTGAGCAGCAGTTATGACGATGAGAACAATCAGCAGCCGTTAGGCGGATACGCGCTGCTGGGATTGCGCAGCAGTTGGGAGCTGAATCGTGAGATCAAGTTTGAGCTGAAGGTTGATAACCTGCTGGACAAGGAGTACAGCCGGGCGTTGTACAGTCATGACGGCGGTCAGTTCGGGTATCGCGAGGAAGGTCGGGCGTGGATGTTTGGGGTGACCTGGACGCCGAAGATCTGATCTGAAATTCAGGGTGTCTGAGCAGGCCTCTTCGCGAGCAAGCCCGCTCCCACATTTGATCTCGGCCGCACACAAATCCTGTGCCCACTGAAGATCAAATGTGGGAGCGGGCTTGCTCGCGATGGCCGCACCTCGGTCTTAACGGTCGGGCGCGATGACTTGGCACAGCCTGGCCGTCGCCTCGATCATCTGCCCACTCGGCCGCTCCAGCCCTTTATCCGTCACCATCCGCAATCGCCCCTGCGCCACCGCAGCCACCTGCGGCCAGGCCTTCCACGCCTCCAACTGCGCCTGATCACCGGCCAAAATCACCTCGGGGTTACGCTGCAATACCGCTTCCACGCTGACCTGCGGCGCCGGTAGCGTCAGATCAGCAAACACATTGCGCGCGCCGCACACTTGCAGCGCATCGCTGATGATCTGCCCGCCGCCGACGGTGTACAGCGGACGATCCCAGACCTGATAAAACACTCGCAACGGTTCATCCCGTCGATAGCGTTGGCGCAGTGAATCGAGGCGCTGACGCAGATTGCTGGCCAATGAAACGCCACGTTCGGGACGGCCCAACTGCAGGGCGATCGCCTCGATTTGCGTGGTCAGTTGTTCAAGATTGTGGGGGTCAGCGACGTAGGTGGGAATGTTCAATCGCTTAAGTTGCTCACGCTGAGCCGGGCCGACACTGCCGGGCCAGAGCAGCAGCAAATCGGGTTTCAGGCTGAGCAGCCGCTCCATGTCCAACTGGCCGTAGCGGCCAACGGAAGGAAGGTCTTTGAGTTCAGCAGGACGATCACCCGCATCGAGCACACCGACCAGAAGATCAGCCGAACCCAGTTCAACAACGATTTCAGACAGAGACGGCGCGAGACTGACGACGCGTTCGACTGCAGAGGCCAGGCCGCTGACGGCCAGCAGCAAAACCGCCAGCCCGATGCGGCACATCAGCCGAGTTGACGCGGAATACGGTAGAGGTAGAACAGCACCGTCGTCGACAACGCCAACAACACCAACGGCACCGCTTCGAGCCCGACGAAGACGGCCAACGCACCGATCCACGCCGGTAAAGCGGCGGCCAGAAACGCAGCACGGCGCTTGGCAGCCAGGATAATCCACGCGGCAGGCTCTTCAGGTGTATCGAGGGCTTTCTGGGTGGCGATCAGCGCGTGTTTGTAGCCACCGAAAAACTTCAGGCTGACAAACATCGACGCCACACCGGCGATGAACAACGGCATCGCCAATACGGGCAGAAGCGCCTCGCCCTGGCCAAATACGCCGTTGATCACGAACAGCGGCAACAAGGCCAGCGCCAGGTATTGCCACCAGTTGACGGACAGTCGCCGCCGCACCTGACCGCGGGTCACGCCCGGTCTACCTCGCCCTGGTGCTCGTTGCCCATCATGTGGTCAAGCTTGCTGGCCTTGGTGGCCAGGTAGAGTTTGTTGTGCGGATTGTGGCCGGTATGCAGCGGCACGCGCTCGGCAACCACAATGCCCATGTCGGTCAGGGCTTTGACCTTGCGTGGATTGTTGGTCATCAGACGCAGGGATTTCACGCCCAGATGCTCAAGCATCGGCAGGCACATGGCGTAGTCGCGCTGGTCGGCGGCAAAGCCCAGACGTTCGTTGGCTTCAACGGTATCGGCGCCGCCGTCCTGCAATTCATAGGCGCGGATCTTGTTCAGCAGGCCAATGCCGCGGCCTTCCTGACGCAGGTACAGCAACACGCCACGGCCTTCACGGGCGATGGCCTGCAAGGCGGCCTCGAGTTGCGAGCCGCAGTCGCAGCGCTGGCTGAACAAGGCATCGCCGGTCAGGCATTCGGAGTGCAAGCGACCGAGTACCGGCGCACCGTCGTCGAACTCACCGAGGCTCAGCACAACGTGCTCGCGCCCGTTTTCTTCATCGAGAAAGCCGTGCATGGTGAATTGCGCAAAAGGCGTTGGCAGCTTGGAAGCGGCGACAAAAACGACAGGCACCGGTGTGCTCCTGATCAATAAGTACTGGAGATTCGCAGACGCGGCATTGTAACAGCACGTTCCTACAGACGCTTAGGCTGAATTATGGAGCATAACGATCTAAAAGTTTGATCACCGCCCCCGCATAAGAACCTGTAGGAGCCGGCTTGCTGGCGATAGCGGAGGTTCAGCCTGCATATTTATCGCCTGAATGGACGCCATCGCCAGCAAACCGGCGCCTACGAAGTTCGCGGTGTACCGCGGTATCTGCGCTCAATTCCGATCGAACGGGTACGGCTGTTTCCAGCGTTCGAAGATCGGTTTCAGCCGGCCGCTTTTGACCAGCACCTCCATTCGCTGGTCAAACAGCGCCATCAACTTCCGCGCCTTGGGCGTATCGGCAAAACACAGGTACAGCGGCAGTTCTGCAATATGCGTGCGCCGGAACAGGGACGGATCCGTGGCCCGGCGGACCATGTCATCAATTTCGGTCAGCGCATCAATGTAGTAGTCGGCGCGATTGTAGGTCAGCATCGACAGAATGCCGGTGCGCCGAGCGACTTCTTTATAGCGGTTAATGCTGGGCAGGTAATTCTGGAAATCGTAGCCGCGGACCCAGGCCAGTCGATAATTGCCCAGGGTCTCCAGAGTCGGTGCCGGGTTACTCGCCAGCCCCAGGGCATAGATGTGATCGGTGTCGTAATTCCAGCGCGGATACAGCAGATCGCTGACCTCGTCGCGATAACCGCCGACACAGGCGTCCACTTCTCCCCGCTGGGCCAGCCCGATGGCACGGATATAAGGTTCGGTGCGAATGTTCAGTTTGACGCCGGCCGGCTCGAAAACTTCCCGCAACACGTCCCAACCCAGGCCATGGCCATCGGCGGCGGTGTAGCCTTCCCAGCCTTCGCTGGCCAGATGGATCACTGATGGCGTTGTCACTGCCTCCCCCGCCTGCGCGAGCGAAGCAAACAGGGCGAAACCCATTACAGCCAACCAGCGTCGAGCCATCCTAGCCCCCTGCTCCGCCAGGCATCAGGCGAAAATCCATACCAGCCCCTGCATCGCCAACCATGCGAACACCCCGGCCAATACGTCGTCGAGCATGATCCCGACGCCACCGTGCACATGGCGGTCAATCCAGTGAATCGGCCACGGCTTGAGAATGTCGAAGAAGCGGAACACCAAAAAACCCGCGAGCAACCAGTACCAGCCTTCCGGCACCAGCCACAGGGTGATCCACATCCCGACCATTTCGTCCCAGACGATGCCTTCGTGGTCGTGCACCCGCAAATCGTCGGCCACTTCGCCGCACAGCCAGAAGCCGAACAGCATGGTGATGCCCAGCATCAGCCAGTAGCCCCAGTCGGGCAGCATCTGCCACAACGGAATAAAGGGTAGCGCAACCAACGACCCCCAAGTGCCCGGCGCCTTTGGCAAGGTGCCCGAACCGAAGCCGAACGCCAGGAAATGCCATGGATTGCGCCAGACCGACGGCGGTACGAATTCCGCCGGAACCTGTTTGGGATGATCTGTCACGGTGTCTCCCGAAAATGTTGATAGCCCCGTTTTTGCGGGGTGATGTCTTGCCCGGCAGCATCCAGAAGCACGACGCCCTGCCCCGTCACCACACGCCCGACCACATGGATCGGCCAGCCATCGGCCACCAGTTGCGGCAATTCGACGGACGGCAAGGTAAAAGCCAGCACGTAATCGTCTCCGCCGCTCAGTGCGGAGTGTTCGGCGCCCGATTGACCGAGGAAAGCCACTAAAGCCTTGGACAGCGGCAAGCGGTCCCGTTCAACCTCAATGCCGACCCTCGACGCCAGCGCGATGTGCCCGCAGTCGGCGAGCAGGCCATCGGAGATGTCCAGTGCCGACGTCGCCTTGCCACGCAATGCCTGACCCAACGCGAGTTGCGGTTGCGGCGCCCAGTAATGTGCCAGCAACGGATCGGCGATGACGGCTTCGGCGGTTCGCTGACCAAGCACCAGCGGCAAGGCCCCGGCGGCGTTGCCCAGCTCACCGCCGACACACAACAAATCGCCGACCTGCGCACCGCTGCGGGTCAGCGCCAAACCGCTCGGCACACGCCCGAACACGGTCATGGTCAGGCTCAACGGCCCACGAGTGGTATCGCCACCCACCAGCGCCACACCGCAGCGTTGCGCCATGAGGCTCAAACCACGGGCATACGCTTGCAGCCAATCGGCAGTCGCCGAAGGCAAGGTCAGGGCAAGGGTAAAGGCAATGGGGGTGGCGCCCATGGCAGCCAGATCACTGACGGCCACGGCCAGCGAGCGCTGACCGAGCAGAAACGGGTCGCAAGGGTCTGCGAAGTGCACGCCGGCAACCAGCGTGTCGGTGGAAATCGCCAACTGTTCCCCAGAAGGAACAGCGAGCAAGGCGCAGTCATCGCCGATCCCGAGGGCAACGCCTTCGCCGCCCTGCGCACAAGGCGCGGCGGCGAAAAAATTGCGGATCAGCTCAAACTCGCCCATGGCTGAGACAAAGAGTCCAAGCGCCAATCAGCGCTTGAACGCCTTCACTTCAGCTTCACGCAGACGCGGGGCCAGCTTGTCGAGTACACCGTTGACGAACTTGTGGCCGTCGGTGGAACCGAAGACTTTCGCCAGTTCGATCCCTTCGTTGATCACAACGCGGTACGGCACGTCGACGCGCTCGAGCAGTTCCCAGGTGGACAGGCGCAATACCGCCAGTTCAACCGGGTCCAGCTCTTCGATGGTCAGGTCCAGGCAAGGCGTGAGCGCGGCATCGATCCTGTCCTTCTGCGCGGGAACCCCGTGGAGGATTTCACGGAAGTAGGCACCGTCGACATCGCTGAAATCGTTATCGACCCGGAACTGCGCTTCGATCTCGTTCAGCGACTGCTTGGCCATGTGCCACTGGTACAGCGCCTGAGTCGCAAGCTGACGGGCTTCGCGACGCTTGACGCTTTTCGATGGCTTGCCGGCATCCGCAGGCTTTGGATCGCGCGGGTTGAAACGATCGCTTTCGTCGCTAATCACTTGGCCTCCAACTGCGCCAGCAGGCTGACCATTTCCAGAGCGGACAGGGCAGCTTCGGCACCTTTGTTACCGGCCTTGGTGCCGGAACGTTCGATGGCTTGCTCGATGGAGTCAACGGTCAGCACGCCGAAAGCGACCGGAACGCCGAACTCCATGGACACCTGGGCCAGGCCTTTGGTGCATTCGCCCGCCACGTATTCAAAATGCGGAGTACCGCCACGAATGACCGCGCCCAGAGCGATGATGGCTGCGAACTCGCCCTTCTGAGCGACTTTCTGCGCAACCAGCGGGATTTCGAAGGCGCCAGGCGCACGGATGATGGTGATGTCGCTTTCGCTCACGCCATGGCGAACCAGGGCATCAACTGCACCGCTGACCAGGCTTTCAACGACGAAGCTGTTGAAACGGCCTACTACCAGAGCGTAGCGGCCTTTAGGGGCGATGAAGGTACCTTCGATGGTCTTCAGGGTCATTCGTTAGATCTCTTAAAGAGCCGGGACGCGTCTTCTACGCGTCCCTCAGTGATATTTGAACCGCGAATACAGGGCCGGAAACAACCGGTCATTATTCGGAGGGCACGTATTCTACAACTTCCAGATCGAAACCGGATATCGCATTAAATTTCATCGGCGCACTCATCAGGCGCATTTTGCGTACGCCCAGGTCCCGGAGGATCTGCGAACCGGCACCGACAATGCTGTAGGTGGTCGGTTTTTTCACCGGTGCGTGCTCCGCTGTTTCACGGATGTGCGCCAGCAACACGTCGCCATCGAGCGGGTGACCGAGCAACAGCACCACACCGCTGCCAGCCTCGGCAACCGCGGCCATGGCGGCACGCAGGCTCCAGCGGCCAGGCTGCTTGACCATCAACAGGTCGCGCAGCGGGTCCATGTTGTGCACGCGAACCAGGGTCGGTTCTTCGGCGCACACGTTGCCCAGGGTCAGGGCCATGTGCACGTCGCCTTCCACGGAATCACGATAGGTCACCAGGTTGAATTGGCCCAGTTCGCTGTCCAGCGGCTGCTCGGCAATCCGCTGAACGGTACGTTCGTGGATCATCCGGTAGTGAATCAGGTCGGCGATGGTGCCGATCTTGATGTTGTGCTCGGCGGCGAACGCTTCCAGTTCGGCGCGACGGGACATGGTGCCGTCGTCGTTCATCACTTCGCAGATCACGCCGCTCGGCTCGAAACCGGCCATGCGCGCGAGGTCGCAAGCCGCTTCAGTGTGGCCGGCGCGAGCCAGGGTGCCACCGGCTTGCGCCATCAGCGGGAAGATGTGGCCAGGGCTGACGATGTCTTCAGCCTTGGCGTCTTTCGCGGCAGCGGCCTGCACGGTGCGCGCACGGTCGGCGGCGGAGATGCCGGTGGTCACGCCGGTGGCGGCTTCGATGGAGACGGTGAACTTGGTGCCGAAACCGGAACCGTTGCGCGGAGCCATCAGCGGCAGCTTCAGCAGTTCGCAGCGTTCGCGGCTCATCGGCATGCAGATCAGGCCACGGGCGTGCTTGGCCATGAAGTTGATGTGTTCAGGCTGGCAGCACTCGGCGGCCATGATCAGGTCGCCTTCGTTCTCGCGGTCTTCGTCATCCATGAGGATGACCATCTTGCCTTGGCGGATGTCTTCAACCAGTTCTTCGATGCTATTGAGCGCCACAAGGCACCCCCTTGGGTCAGGATTTTAGGTAGCCGTTGGCGGCCAGAAAGCTTTCGGTAATGTTACTGGAGGCTGGCTCTGCAGCCTTGTCGCCCAGCAACAGGCGCTCCAGATAACGTGCCAGCAAGTCCACTTCCAGATTCACCCGGCGACCTGGCTGGTACGACGCCATGATGGTTTCGCTCAGGGTGTGCGGAATGATCGTCAGCAGGAACTCGGCGCCATCGACCGCGTTCACGGTCAGGCTGGTGCCGTCGACGGTGATCGAGCCTTTGTGGGCGATGTACTTGGCCAACTCTTTCGGTGCACGGATGCGGAACTCAACGGCGCGTGCGTTCTCGGTGCGGGCAACGACCTCGCCCACGCCATCAACGTGACCGCTGACCAGGTGCCCGCCAAGGCGAGTGGTCGGGGTCAGGGCTTTTTCCAGATTGACCGGGCTGCCGCTTTTCAGGTCGTTCATGGCGGTGCAGTCGAGGGTTTCGCGGCTGACGTCCGCCGCAAAGCCGTTGCCTGGCAATTCAACGGCTGTCAGGCACACGCCGTTGACCGCGATGCTGTCGCCCAGTTTGACGTCGCTCAGATCGAGCTTGCCGGTTTCTACATGGACCCGCACATCTCCGCCTTTTGGGGTCAATGCACGAATACTGCCGATGGATTCGATGATGCCGGTAAACATGAAGTCCTCCTCGAGAACAGGGCCGTCGCGTGGCGCAGGCCGGAATTATACGCTCGCCGCTGGCGCAGGAATGGCAATGACTCGCCAGTCATCGCCAACCGCGCGGATTTCGGTGATTTTGAGCTCGGGCGCGTCTTTCATCTGCGCCAGCGGCCAGTCCAGCAATGGGCGGGCGGAAGAACCGAGGAACTTGCCGGCGATGAAAATCTGGAACTCATCCACCAAGCCTTGCTGGGCGAAAGCCCCGGCCAGACGCGGGCCTGCTTCGACCAGCACCTCGTTGACCCCGCGATTGGCCAGTTCGACCAGCAACTTGCGCAGGTCAACCAAACCATCGTCGCCCGCCACAATCAGGCATTCCGGACCGTTGGCGTATTGCTCTTCGATTGCCATGCAGGTGGCGACCAATGCCGGGCCGGCCTTGAAGAACGGCGCGTCCAGCGGCACTCGCAGACGGCCGTCGATCAGCACGCGCAGCGGCGGTCGGCTCATGGCCAAAGCGGTTTGCTCGGCGTCCAGTCCCAACTCGTCAGCGCGCACGGTCAAGCGGGCATTGTCCGCCAGCACCGTGTCGGCGCCGGTCAGCACCACACTGGCCTGGGCGCGCAGGCGCTGCACCGCAGAACGTGCGGCCGGGCCGGTGATCCATTGGCTCTCGCCGCTTTCCATCGCCGTACGACCGTCGAGACTCATGGCCAACTTGACCCGCACGAACGGCAAGCCATGCTCCATGCGCTTGAGGAAGCCTTGATTGAGCTTGCGCGCCTCGCCTTCCAGCACGCCGCTTTCGATAGCGATGCCGGCCTGGGCCAGACGCTGCATGCCGCGACCGGCCACCGACGGGTTCGGGTCCTGCATCGCCGCGACCACGCGGGCGACGCCGGCATTCACCAGTGCATCGGCGCAGGGCGGCGTGCGGCCGTGGTGGCTGCACGGTTCGAGGGTCACGTAAGCGGTGGCGCCACGGGCCTTGTCGCCGGCGGCACGCAGGGCGTGGACTTCGGCGTGGGGTTCGCCGGTACGCTCGTGCCAGCCTTCGCCGACAATCTGCCCGTCCTTCACGATCACACAGCCAACACGCGGGTTGGGGTGTGTCGTGTAATGGCCTTTGCGCGCCAGTTCCAGGGCGCGGGCCATGTAATGGGCGTCGAGGATGGCTTGTTCTGGGGAGGTGGTCATTCTTTCACCGGCTCACGGGCCAGGCGATCGATCTCTTCGCGGAACTCGTTGAGGTCCTGGAAGCGCCGATACACGGAGGCGAAACGAATGTAGGCGACTTCGTCGAGCTTTTGCAGCTCGGCCATCACCAGTTCACCGACCACGAGGGACTTGACCTCGCGCTCGCCGGTGGCGCGCAGTTTGTGTTTGATGTGCACCAGCGACGATTCGAGGCGCTCGACACTCACCGGGCGCTTCTCCAGCGCACGCTGCATGCCGGCGCGCAGTTTTTCTTCGTCGAACGGCTGGCGGCTGCCGTCGGTTTTGATCAGGCGCGGCAACACCAGTTCAGCGGTTTCGAACGTCGTGAAACGCTCGCCGCAGGCCAGGCATTCGCGCCGGCGGCGCACCTGTTCGCCCTCGGCGACCAGACGCGAGTCGATGACCTTGGTGTCGTTGGCACCGCAGAAGGGACAGTGCATGGTGGCAGGCAACAAAAAAAGGGAGGGCCATGGTAGCGCATCCCGGTGGCAAGACAAGCCATAGGGTTTGCGGTAT
This sequence comes from Pseudomonas sp. SJZ080, assembly GCF_007828295.1. Taxonomy (NCBI): domain Bacteria; kingdom Pseudomonadati; phylum Pseudomonadota; class Gammaproteobacteria; order Pseudomonadales; family Pseudomonadaceae; genus Pseudomonas; species Pseudomonas sp. SJZ080. The sequence goes on along the minus strand of NZ_VIUK01000035.1, from coordinate 21,615 downwards.
ACAGACGGGCTATATAGAACGATCCATGGATTTCACCTTGCTGGAGCCGCTAATGTCACTCAGACCGCTCGTATTGCTCAGCCTTTTCAGCCTGTTGGTGGCCTGTAGCAGCGATGCACCCAAGCCCCAGCCGCCGACGCCAGGGCCTGCCCCTCAGGCGGCGCAGAAGAAAGCTAAAGAGTCCGCCAACCTCGGCCCGCTGCCCGCCTATCAGCGTGAATTGAGCGGCACCCTGCAAGGCGTGCCGGCCGGCGCCGAAGTCGAACTGGCGCTGCTGGTGATCGACGAAAAGGACCGCCCGCAGCAACTGCTCGCCAGTTCGAGCCTGATCGGCACCAATCAGGTGTTGCCGTTTCATTTGCGTTTCAACCCGGAATCCTTCCCGGTCGGTGCCCGCGTTGAACTGCGGGGCCGCGCCAGCCAGTCCGGCCAGCTGATTTTGCACCTGCCGTCGCAAACCATCACGCAGCCAACCACGCAGGCCCTGGGCCAGCTGCAATTCGTCAAAGCGCCATGATTGCACCGCTCGACCTGCAACAGGCGTTAAGTGAACTGCTGGGTGATGCGCAGCTTGTCCCTGTCGCATTGCCCGATACCGAGCTGAAACTCTGGCTGATCGACGGCGACAACATGGATCGCGCCTTCAGCCCGGAAGAAACCCGACGGATCCTGCATGAGCCGCCGTACTGGAGTTTCTGCTGGGCCAGCGGGCTCGCAGTGGCCCGTTATCTCGCAGAATGTCCCGAGTGGGTCAAAGGCAAACGCGTGCTGGATTTCGGCGCCGGTTCCGGGGTCGCGGGGATTGCCGCCGTGAAGGCCGGGGCGCTGGAAGTGGTGGCCTGCGACCTGGACCCGCTGGCGATTGCCGCGTGTCGGGCGAATGCCGAACTCAATGAAGTGGAACTCAGCTACTCGACGGACTTTTTCGCCGAGGCGGACCGGTTTGATCTGATTCTGGTGGCCGACGTGTTGTATGACCGGGCGAACCTGCCGCTGCTCGATGAGTTTTTGAGCCGTGGCCGAGAGGCGCTGGTGGCGGATTCGCGGGTGAGGGATTTTCGTCATCCGCTGTATCGGCGCATCGAAATGCTGGAAGCGATGACGTTGCCGGATCTGTGTGAGCCGGAAGAGTTTCGGCATGTGAGCCTGTACCACGCGCGACGCGGCTAAAAGCTTTCGCGAGCAAGCCCGCTCCCACGCTTGTTTTGTATCGTTCATAAAAGCCCGGTTCACCGCAGATCCGATGTGGGAGCGGGCTTGCTCGCGAAAGCGTCCTGTCAGACAACCCATCACCAACAGCCACTCCGCTTCCGGCCACCCCCCACCAAGCCGTATAGTTGCCCCATTCACGCTTTTACGAGATCTCCCATGAGTCAGGAAACGCCGTACATCTTCGACGCCACGACCGCTGATTTCGACCAGTCGGTGATCGAGAACTCTTTCCACAAACCGGTGCTGGTGGATTTCTGGGCCGAATGGTGTGCGCCCTGCAAAGTGCTGATGCCGATGCTGCAGACCATTGCCGAGAGCTATCAGGGTGAGTTGCTGTTGGCCAAGGTCAACTGCGACCTCGAACAGGACATCGTTGCCCGCTTCGGCATTCGCAGCCTGCCGACCGTGGTGTTGTTCAAGGATGGCCAGCCGGTGGATGGCTTTGCCGGTGCGCAGCCGGAATCCGCCGTCCGTGCGATGCTTGAGCCTCACGTACAGATGCCGCCACCGGCGGCGGCTGATCCGTTCGAACAGGCTCAGGCGCTGTTCGACGAGAGTCGTTTCGCCGACGCCGAAGCCATTCTCAAAGTGCTGCTGGGTGAAGACAACACCAACGCCAAGGCGCTGATTCTCTATGCCCGTTGCCTGACGGAGCGCGGCGAGCTGGGTGAAGCGCAGACCGTGCTCGACGCGGTGAAAAGCGATGAACACAAGGCTGCGCTGGCCGGCGCAAAAGCGCAGATCCAGTTTCTCGGCCAGGCCAAGGACCTGCCGGATGCCGCGGACCTGAAGGCGCGTCTGGCGAAGAATCCGCAGGACGATGAAGCGGTGTATCAATTGGCGATCCAGCAACTGGCCCGTCAGCAGTACGATGCCGCGCTGGACGCGTTGCTCAAGCTGTTCATCCGCAACCGCAGCTACAGCGAGGGTTTGCCGCACAAGACCTTGCTGCAGGTGTTCGAACTGCTGGGCAATGATCACCCGCTGGTGACCACGTATCGCCGCAAGTTGTTTGCTGCGCTGTATTGATCTGTAGGAGCCGGCTTGCTGGCGATGGCCGAGACGCGGTTGATCAGTGACACCGCGGCGCGGCCATCGCCAGCAAGCCGGCTCCTACAGGATCGGGACCCTCCTCGGGCTTACGATTCGATCCAGCTGTAGAGCGGCGTATCCCCGCCGCTCGACACTTTCACCTCGGCGCTATGGCGCAAGCGCACCAACAAGCGCTTGCCCGACGCCGCGCTGCCGGTCAGTCCTTCCAGTTGGTCCAGCAAATCCGGCCCGCTCAACTGCCCGGCCTTGCGCAACAAATCCTTTGCGATCTGCCACTGCGCATCGTCCTGATTCACCGGTTTGGCCGGCACCGCACTGGCTTCGGGCTTGACCACCTGCAACTGCGCGCCGAGCCGTGCCCAGTCACCGTCGTCCATCTCCAGGGTCAAATCTACCGGCCAGTCGCCGACAGTTCCGCGTATCCGCAACATAAGCCTGCTCCTGCACATTTCTGACCCACATGCTCCCATGGGACTTGTGCAACGCCAAGCGGGCGGTCAAACTCTCCGCACTTACGTTATAAGATTACATAACAATCTCTTCACTTTACTTCCGGAGACCCACCATGCGTCGTCTGCTGCTCGCTTTGCCGTTTGCCCTGTTGCCGCTGGCTGTCGCCCACGCCGCTGATGAACATGACCATGAGCACGGCAGCCTTGGCGCCCACGAACATGGCGTCGGTCGCCTGAACGCGGCATTGGATGGCCAGACTCTGGAGCTGGAACTGGAAAGCCCGGCGATGAACCTGGTGGGTTTCGAACACGCGGCCACCACCGATGCCGACAAGGCCAAAGTCGCCGCCGTCCGTGCGCAGCTGGAAAAACCGCTGGCCCTGTTCAACCTGCCGAAAGCCGCAGGGTGTGTGGTGGCGACCCAGGAACTGGAAAGCCCGCTGTTTGGTGACAAGCCAGACGCCGATGACGATCACGACGACGATGCCAAAGACGAACATCATCACGATCACAGCGAAATCCACGCGCACTATCAATTCACCTGCGCGGCCCCGGGTGCGCTGAAAAACCTGGACCTGGCGAACATTTTCAACACCTTCCCGGCGACCCAGAAAATTCAGGTACAACTGATCAGCCCGAGCGGGCAGCAAGGAGTTGAAGTGACGGCCAAGGCTGCCGCCCTCAAACTCTGAATCCACCATGATCCTGTAGGAGCCGGCTTGCTGGCGATGAACGATAACGCGGTTTCATTCATGGACCGCGGCGCATGTATCGCCAGCAAGCCGGCTCCGACAGGTCATCAGCACTCATGAAATCGGCGCCATGACCCAAGCACTCATCGAACTGTCCGACCTGGGCTTCAGCTGGCCCGGTCACCCGCCACTGCTGGACATTCCGGCCTTCCGCCTGGAACCCGGTGAAACCCTGTTCCTCAAAGGCCCGAGCGGCAGCGGCAAGACCACCCTGCTCGGCCTGCTCGGTGGCGTGCAAAAACCCGATCGCGGCAGCATTCGCCTGCTCGGCCAGGAACTGACCGAGCTCGGCGCCGGCGCGCGTGACCGCTTCCGGGTCGATCACACCGGCTACATCTTCCAGCAGTTCAACCTGCTGCCGTTTCTCTCAGTGCGCGAGAACGTTGAATTGCCCTGCCACTTCTCCAAGCTGCGCGCTCAAAGGGCGATCCAGCGCCACGGCAGCGTCGATCAAGCGGCCGCCACCCTCCTCGCCCACTTGGGCCTGAAGGATGAAAGCATCCTCAGCCGCCGCGCCGATTCGCTGTCCATCGGGCAGCAACAACGCGTCGCCGCCGCCCGTGCCTTGATCGGTCAGCCGGAACTGGTGATCGCCGACGAACCGACTTCCGCGCTGGATTACGACGCTCGCGAAAACTTCATTCGCCTGCTGTTCGCCGAATGCCGTGAAGCCGGGTCGAGCCTGTTGTTTGTCAGCCACGACCAAAGCCTCGCGCCGCTCTTCGATCGCCACCTGTCGCTGGCCGATCTCAATCGCGCCGCCACCCCGTCCGAGGTCTGAGATGTATTTGTTTCGTCTAGCCATGGCCAGCCTGGCTAACCGCCGCTTCACCGCGATCCTCACTGCGTTCGCCATCGCCCTGTCGGTCTGCCTGCTGTTGGCCGTGGAACGGGTGCGCACCGAAGCCAAGGCCAGTTTCGCCAGCACCATCAGCGGCACCGATTTGATCGTCGGCGCCCGCTCCGGCTCGGTGAACCTGTTGCTGTACTCGGTGTTCCGCATCGGCAACGCCACCAACAACATCCGCTGGGACAGCTTCGAACACTTCGCCAACAACCCGAAAGTGAAGTGGGCGATCCCGATGTCCCTCGGCGATTCCCATCGCGGTTATCGGGTGATGGGCACCACCGAGGCGTACTTCGAGCATTACCAGTACGACCATCAACAACACCTGGAAGTGGCCGAAGGCCGCGCCTTCGCCACCGACCCGTTCGAAGTGGTGCTCGGCGCCGAAGTGGCCGATGCGCTGCACTACAAGCTCGGCGACAAGCTGGTGCTGGCCCACGGTGTGGCGGTGATCAGCCTGGTCAAACACGACGACAAACCGTTCACCGTGGTCGGCATTCTGAAACGCACCGGCACCCCGGTGGACCGCACGCTGCACATCAGCCTCGGCGGCATGGAAGCGATTCACATCGACTGGCACAACGGTGTGCCCGCCCAGGGCCAAGGCCGGATCAGTGCCGATCAGGCGCGCAACATGGACTTGACGCCGCAAGCGATCACCGCGTTCATGCTCGGCCTCAACAGCAAGATTTCGACCTTTGCGCTGCAGCGCGAAATCAACGAATTTCGCGGTGAACCGATGCTGGCGATCCTGCCGGGCGTGGCGCTGCAAGAGTTGTGGAGTTTGATGAGCACGGCGGAAAAAGCCTTGTTCGTGGTCTCGCTGTTCGTGGTGCTGACCGGGCTGATCGGCATGCTCACGGCGATTCTCACCAGCCTGAATGAACGTCGGCGCGAGATGGCGATTCTGCGTTCGGTGGGTGCCCGGCCGTGGCACATCGCAACGTTGCTGGTGCTGGAGGCGTTCGCCCTGGCGCTGTCGGGCGTGATCGTCGGCGTAGCCCTGCTTTACGTGTGCATCGCCGCCGCACAGGGTTATGTGCAAGCCAATTACGGCTTGTATCTGCCGCTGGCGTGGCCAAGTGAATATGAATGGACGCTGCTCGGTGGCATCCTGATCGCCGCCCTGCTGATGGGCAGCGTGCCGGCCTGGCGCGCGTATCGCCAATCCCTGGCCGATGGCCTGTCGATCCGACTATGAGGACGTTAACGATGCCCCGCGCTCTGCTTGCGCTGTTGATGCTGGTTGCCCTGCCGTTGTGGGCGGCCGAGCCGAAAGAGCTGACCTGGTCGGAAATGATTCCGCCGGACGCCATGCCGGAAGTGCCGAACATGACGCCCCTGCATGACCTGTCGCAGATGGGCAATGCGTTGTCCGCCGAGTCGGCGCCCGCCGCCAAACAGGACATGCCCAATGCGCCGGTGGTGAAGAGCCTCGACGGTCAGAACATTCGCCTGCCGGGCTACATCGTGCCGCTGGAAGTGAGTGAAGAAGGCCGTACCACGGAGTTTCTGCTGGTGCCGTATTTCGGCGCCTGCATCCATGTGCCGCCACCACCGTCGAACCAGATCGTGCATGTGAAAAGCGAAGTCGGCGTGAAGCTCGATGAGCTGTATCAGCCGTACTGGATCGAGGGGCCGTTGCAGGTCAAGGCGTCGACCAGTGAGTTGGCGGATGCGGGGTATCAGATGGAGGCGGACAAGATTTATGTGTATGAATTGCCGGAGTGAATCCGGTGGTCATGGGGTGTTTGATAGATAGCCTTCGCGAGCAAGCCCGCTCCCACAGGATTTAAGTGATCCCTGTGGGAGCGGGCTTGCTCGCGAAGGGGCCAGCAAAGGTTCCGCAAAAATCGGGGCCATCACCGTTTCATTGAGCTGAATCAAAAGACCGTACCAGACGGCTCCGTACCATTGGACATCGAACATTTTCAACGTCCTTTGGAGCCCACATGCACAAGTCTTTGCTCAGCGCTTCGCTGTTTGCCCTCGCGCTCGCAGCCCCGCTCGCCTACGCCCACGAGGCAGGCGACATCATCGTTCGCGCCGGTGCGATCACCGTCAACCCGAAAGCCGACAGTTCCAGCGTCAAGGTCGATCAAGGCCCGTTGGCCGGCGCCGATCTGGGTGGCAAAGCCACCATGAGCAGCGACACTCAACTGGGTCTGAACTTCGCCTACATGCTCGACAGCCACTGGGGTATCGAGCTGCTCGCCGCCTCGCCGTTCGAGCATGACGTGAAAATCAAAGGCACTGCCCTGGGCGCGGCCAACGGCAAACTCGGCACCCTGAAACACCTGCCGCCGACCCTGAGCGTCGTGTACTACCCACTGGACGCGAAGTCCGCATTCCAGCCGTACGTGGGCGCCGGTATCAACTACACCTGGATCTACGACGAACACGTCGGCAGCGAAGCCGAGGCCAACGGCTTCAGCAACTTCAAGGCGAAAAGCTCCTGGGGCATGGCGTTCCAGGTCGGTGCTGATTACATGATTACCGACAACATCATGCTCAACGGCCAGGTGCGCTATATCGACATCGATACCCAGGCGACCGTGGAAAACAACGCCGTTGCCCCTGGCACTCGGGCCAAGGTCAATGTGGATGTCGATCCGTTCATCTACATGGTGGGTCTGGGTTACAAGTTCTAAGCCGCCTTCGCGAGCAAGCCCGCTCCCACATTAGACCGCGTTCATCTGAACGACCCGGTCACCTGTGGGAGCGGGCTTGCTCGCGCCTACAGAAGTCCCAACAACCGTGCCAGGCCGACACTCATCGGTGTCTGCGTCGGGCAAGTAAAACGCTCCAGCAACCGCTGGTTGTTCGCCCGCGAATGGCGGATATCACCGGAACGCGCCGGGCCGTAGTTCACCGACGGCAGCTCGCCGACGACCACTTTCAGCGCTTCCAGCATTTGCTTGAGCGTGGTTGCCTGGTTCCAGCCGACATTGACCGCGCCGCTTTCAACCTGCGGTTTCTCGATGGCTTGCACCAGCACGTGGACCAGGTCCTCGACGTACACGAAATCCCGCGTCTGCTCACCGTCGCCGAACACCGTGATCGGCAGGCCCTTCTGCGCCCGCTCACTGAAAATGCTGATGACCCCGGAGTACGGCGAGGACGGATCCTGGCGTGGGCCGAAGATGTTGAAGAAGCGGAAAATCACCGGTTCCAGCCCATGCTGGCGACGGTAGAAATCGAAGTAATGCTCACTGGCCAACTTGTCCGACGCGTAGGGTGTCAACGGTGCCTTGGGCGTGTCTTCGTTGATCGATTCGCCTTCACCATTATTGCCATAGACCGCTGCGCTGGACGCAAACAGCACACGCTTGACGCCGGTCTGGCGCATGGCTTCGCAGACATTCAACGAGCCGATGAAGTTGCTCTGGTGCGTCTTCACCGGATCGTCAACCGAGGCCTGCACCGAAGCCACTGCCGCCAGGTGCGCGACTGCACTGCAACCGGCCATCGCCTTGGCGACCAGTGCCGCATCGGCGACGTCGCCGACCATCAGCTCGACCCCAGGGTTATCCAGCGGCAGGTTGCTGCGCTTGCCGGTGGACAGGTCATCGAGAATCCGCACCGTATGGCCCTTGGCGAGCAAGGCGTCGGTCAGGTGCGAGCCAATGAAACCGGCGCCGCCGGTGATTAAAACGGGGCCGTCAGCCATGGCGATAGAACCTGTCCAGTAAACCCGGGAGTGCAGCACGCCAGGCGCGGGGCTTGATCCCGAAGGTGTGGAGGATTTTCTTGCAGGCCAGCACCGCATGTTGCGGTTCTTCGGCAGCGTCCGGGCGCGCGGCGTGAGCCTGGGCGGTCGGCGCTTCGATGGCCAGCGGATGCAGCGCGCGGGCTTCGGTGAGAATGGCCTGCCCCAGCGCCAACGGCGTGGTCGCTTCGTGCCCGGCGTAATGGTAGGTGCCCCACAGCGGCGCCGCGCAATCGAGTTGCTTGAGCACGGAAATGATTACCCGAGCGGCGTCGTCCACCGGCGTCGGGTTGCCACGGCGATCATCGGCCATCAGCAGCTCGTCAGGTTGTTCTGCGCGGGACAGGAAACGTCCGAGGGTGCCTTCGGGGCTGTCATCGAGCAGCCAGCCGAACCGCAGCAGCACATGCTGCGGGCAGGTCGCGCGCACGCTTTGCTCGATCCGCCACAAGGCCTGACCACGCAGGCCCAGCGGCACCGGCTCGTCTTTTTCGCTGTAAGCGGTCGCCCGGGAGCCATCGAACACGCGATAGCTCGAGGGTTGCAGCAGAACGATGTTGTGGTGCTGGCACAGTTCGGCCAGACGCTCGATGGCGCGCTCCTGCCCGGCCAGACGCAGCTCGCTGACCGTCTCCGCCTGAAACCAGTCGAAGTAGTAGGCGAGGTTGATCAACGCGTCCGGTCGAGTGTCGTCGAGCAGTTGCGTCAGGCTCGCGGCATCCCAGCCGTCTTGCGGTGGGCGGGGGGCGAGGAAGCCGATGTCTTCTTCCGCACCGAGGCGAATCAGCGCCTGCCCAAGGGCATTTCCGCCGCCCAGTAACATAAGGCGCATTCGCATAGAGTCAGCAGGCCCAGTCTGATTGGAACAATGGCTTTATCGACACCGCTCGCGGGCGATGCCGTCGATAGATGCCGGAATCGTTGCATTTTGCGGGTTTAGTGCGCAACCGTCATCCGTAAAGTGTAGATACCTTGGATGTGCGCTGCCTGTGCCACCCCCTTCGCGAGCAAGCCCGCTCCCACAGGGGATTTGCGGCGCACACAAATCCCCGTGGGAACGGGTTTGCTCGCGAAGAGGCCCTCAGCATCGGCAAAGGTCTTGAGTGGTACTTGCATCTTCCCACCCTCACCCGCATAAATTGTTCCATGAATCTGCCCATTCCCACGGACGCTGCACTGACAGGCTTCCACCCCGCCGTCAGCGCCTGGTTCAGCAGCACCTTCCCGACGGCCACCACCGCCCAGGCCCGGGCGTGGCCGCTGATCCGCCAGCACCGTTCGACCCTGATCGCTGCGCCCACCGGTTCAGGCAAAACCCTCACCGCGTTTCTCGCCGTTATCGACGACCTGGTTCACCGTGGCCTGGAAACCGCAGGCGGTTTGCCCGACGAAACGCTGGTGGTGTACGTCTCGCCACTCAAGGCCTTGTCCAACGACATCCAGATCAACCTGCAAAACCCGCTGGCCGGCATCACTGAACAGTTACGTGTGATGGGTTTGCCCGAGCTGCAGATCACTACTGCCGTGCGCACCGGCGATACGCCGCAAAAAGACCGCTCGGCGATGCGCAAAACCGCGCCGCACATTCTGGTCACCACCCCGGAATCCCTTTACGTGCTGCTCGGTTCCGACTCCGGCCGGCAGATGCTCGGCACCACGCGCACGGTCATCGTCGACGAAATCCACGCCATCGCCGCCAGCAAACGCGGCAGTCATCTGGCCCTGAGCCTGGAACGCCTGCAGGCGTTGTGCGCAGCACCGTTGATGCGCATCGGCCTGTCTGCCACACAAAAACCGATCGAAGCCGTCTCGCGCTTTTTGGTCGGTCGTGACCGTGACTGCGAGATCATCGACATCGGCCACGCCCGCCCACGGGATCTGGGCATCGAAGTACCACCGGTGCCGTTGTCCGCCGTCATGGCCAATGATGTCTGGGAACGGGTCTACGACCGCCTCGCCGTCCTCGCCCGCGAACACCGCACCACGCTGATTTTCGTCAACACCCGACGCTTGGCCGAACGCCTGAGCCGGCATTTGAGCGAGCGTCTCGGCAAGGAAGCGGTTGCCGCCCACCATGGCAGCCTGGCCAAGGAGTTTCGCCTCGACGCCGAACAGCGGCTCAAGCGCGGCGACCTGCAAGTGTTGATCGCCACGGCGTCGCTGGAATTGGGGATCGACATCGGCGACGTCGATCTGGTCTGCCAGATATCTTCGCCGCGCTCCATTGCCGGATTTCTGCAACGGGTCGGCCGTTCCGGGCACCAGGTCGGCGGCACGCCAAAGGGACGCTTGTTCGCCATCACCCGCGATGACCTGATCGAATGCACCGCCCTGCTCGACTGCGTGCGTCGGGGCGAACTCGATACCTTGCAGATTCCTCAGGCGCCGCTGGACGTGCTGGCCCAACAGATCATCGCCGAGGTCAGTTGCCAGGAATGGCAGGAGCAAGCGCTACTGGAGGTTTTCCGTAAAGCCTCGCCCTACGCCGGACTCGACGAAACGCATTATCAGGCACTGCTGCAGATGCTCGCCGAAGGCTACAACAGTCGCCAGGGCATCCGCAGCGCCTACCTGCACCGCGACGCCGTGACGCGCACGCTGCGTGGTCGCCGCGGCAGCAAACTGACCGCCGTGACCAGCGGCGGCACCATTCCGGACAACGCCGACTACAGCGTGCTGCTGGAACCGCAAGGGCTGAACATCGGCAGCGTCAACGAAGACTTCGCCGTGGAAAGCATCGCCGGCGATATCTTTCAGTTGGGCAATACGTCGTACCGAATCCTGCGGGTCGACACGGGCAAGGTCCGGGTCGAGGACGCTCACGGGCAGCCGCCGACCATTCCATTCTGGCTGGGTGAAGCGCCGGGGCGCAGCGCGGAATTGTCCTTCGCCGTGGCACGTCTGCAAGCACAACTCGATGAACTGCTCGGCGCCACGCCCGGCAATTTGCAGCCCGCCCTCGACTGGCTGACCGATACCCTCGGCCTGAACCTCGCCAGCGCCGAACAACTGGTGGATTACCTCGCCCGCGCGCGCCTGACACTGGGGGCCCTGCCGTCGCAGGACACGCTGCTGATGGAGCGTTTTTTCGACGAGTCCGGCGGCACGCAACTGATCATCCACACGCCGTTCGGCAGCCGCATCAACCGTGCGTGGGGCCTGGCCTTGCGCAAGCGATTCTGCCGCACCTTCAATTTCGAATTGCAGGCCGCTGCCAGCGAAGACGCGATTGTCCTTTCGCTGTCCACCAGCCACAGTTTCGAGCTCGATGAGGTCTGGCGCTACCTGCACAGCAACAGCGCCGAGCACCTGCTGATCCAGGCATTACTCGATGCGCCGCTGTTCGGCGTGCGCTGGCGCTGGAACGCCGGGGTCGCGCTCGCGTTGCCGCGTTACACCGGCGGGCGCAAAGTCGCGCCGCAGATTCAGCGGATGAAAAGCGAAGACCTGATCGCCAGCGTGTTCCCCGACCAGATCGCCTGCGTGGAAAACCTCGCCGGCGAGCGCGAGATTCCCGAGCATCCACTGGTGGAACAGACCCTCGACGATTGCCTGCACGAAGCCATGGACTGCGAAGGCTGGCTGGCCTTGTTGCGGCGCATGGAAAGCGGCGACGTTCGCCTGATCAGCCGCGATCTGCCGGCGCCATCGCCGCTGGCCGCAGAAATTCTCAGCGCCCGGCCTTACACCTTTCTTGATGACGCGCCGCTGGAAGAGCGCCGCACCCAGGCTGTGCTCAACCGGCGCTGGACCGATCCGCAATCCACCGACGACCTCGGCGCACTGGATGCCGAGGCGATTCAAGCGGTGCGCGATGAGGCCTGGCCGACGCCGACCGGCCTTGATGAAATGCATGAGGCCCTGATGAGTCTGGCGTGCATCAGCGAAGCCGAGGCGCAGGCCAATCCGCAGTGGCCCGATTGGCTGAACGCACTTGCCGAGAGCGGTCGCGCCAGTCGTTTGCAGGTCGATGCCGAGCGATCCCTGTGGCTGGCGCTTGAACGACTGACGTGTCTGCGGGCGATTTATCCACAGGCAAAATTAGTCCCGTCGCTGGAGGCGCTTCCGGGGTTCGATGAGGCGTGGGAGCCGGACGAGGCGGTGCTGGAAGTCATCCGCGCGCGGCTCAGCGCGTTTGGCCCGTTGCCGCTGAACGCGATTGCCGAACCGCTGGGATTACCGCCGATACACATCACCCAGGCGCTGGCGCAACTTGAACGCGAAGGTTATGTGTTGCGCGGGCGATTTACCCCTGGCGCCGATCAGGAAGAATGGTGCGAACGGCACCTGCTGGCACGGATCCATCGCTACACGGTCAAGCGCTTGCGGCGGGAAATCGAACCGGTGGCGCTGCAGGATTTCATGCGTTTTCTGTTCGACTGGCAGCATCTTTCTGCGGCGACCCAGGGCCAGGGCAACGCCGTGTTGCCAGCGATTGTCGGTCAATTCGAAGGCTACCCTGCCGCTGCTTCCGCCTGGGACAGCGACATTCTGCCAGCGCGGATCAAAGATTATTCGACAAGCTGGCTGGATGACCTGTGCCGCAGCGGCAAACTGGTCTGGACGCGCCTGACTGCGCGCAGCAAAAGCGCCAGCACCGCGTTGCGCAGCACGCCCATCGTGCTGCTGCCGCGCAGTCAGGTTGGGTTGTGGAGCAGTCTGACTGAGCAGACATCGGTCAGTGAACTGTCGCCGAAAACGCAAAAGGTCTACGAAGCCCTCAGTCAGCACGGCGCACTGTTTTTCGATGAGCTGATTCACGAGGCTCACCTGCTGCGCTCGGAGCTGGAAATCGCCTTGCAGGAACTGGTCGGCGCCGGGCTGGTGAACGCGGACAGCTTTGCCGGTTTGCGGGCGCTGATCACGCCGGCGAGTAAACGCCAGGCCCGCAGCAGCCGACGCGGACGCGGGGCGTTTATCGGCGGCATGGACGATGCCGGGCGCTGGGCCTTGCTTCGACGCGGACCACCCGCGCCGGTGGGGGATAACAAACGTCCGGCACCCACACCGAACGAAACGCTGGAACACATCGCGATGACCTTGCTGCGCCGCTACGGCGTGGTGTTCTGGCGCCTGCTGGAGCGCGAAGCGGACTGGTTGCCGAGCTGGCGCGAATTGCTGCGCACATTCCATCGGCTGGAGGCCCGCGGCGAGATTCGCGGCGGGCGGTTCGTCAGTGGTCTGGCCGGTGAGCAGTTTGCCTTGCCCGAGGCGATTCCGTTGCTGCGGGAAGTGCGGCGCCGGGCGCATGACGGGAGTCTGATCGCGGTGTGCGGGGTTGATCCGCTGAACCTGGCGGGCACGCTGTTACCCGGCGCGAAAGTACCGGCGTTGGCGAGTAATCGGCTGGTGTATCGCGATGGTCTTCCGGCGGCTGCCGAGATCGCGGGCAAGCAGGTTTTCTGGTTGGAATCGACGATCGAAATACGCGCCAAACTGACCCGACATTGATGTTGTCTGGGCCGGCCTCTTCGCGAGCAAGCCCGCTCCCACATTTGATCTCTGTCGTACACGAATTTTGTGTCCACGGGAGATCAAATGTGGGAGCGGGCTTGCTCGCGAAGAGGCTGGCAGCTTCAACACAAAATCATTGAGTCCGCGGCTGATCCGGCAGCAACACCGGCGAATTTTCTGGCACCGCCCCGTCATCTTCCGGCTCACCCATCACCCGCTGCGGCATCAAAACCTGCTGTGGATAAGTCTGCGCGAAATGCACCCACGGGCTGTTATCCACAAGCTTTTTCAAGCGCTGGTTAAATGCCCGGCTCACCGCATACTGCCCACCCGACACCGTACGGAACTGCGCCGTCAGCACCACGCCGTTGAGGTCCATTTTGTCGACACCAAACACATCCAGCGGCCCTTGCAGGTTGTACTTGAGAAACGCGTCCTCACGGATCGACTCTCCCGCCTCGCGGATCAGCTCGATGGCCTTGTCCACGTCGGTGTCGTAGGTGAACTGCACCGAGAAAAACGCATAGGCGAATTGCCGCGACTGGTTTGTCACAGCTTTGATCTGCCCGAACGGCACCGAGTGCACAAACCCTTTGCCGTCGCGCAGACGCAAGGTGCGGATGGTCAGGCCTTCGACGGTGCCGGCATGCCCGGAATCGAGCACCACCCAATCACCAATCGACAGCGTGTCTTCAATGATGATGAACAGGCCGGTGATCACGTCCTGCACCAATTGCTGCGAGCCGAAACCGATGGCCAGGCCGACCACCCCGGCACCCGCCAACAGCGGTGCGACGTTGATCCCGAGGTTGGCCATGGTAGTGATTGCGCAGATCACCACGAGGATGATTTTGATCGCGTTGCGCAGCAGCGGCAGAATGGTTTTTACCCGCGTACTGGGCTGTGTCGTGCGTTTATTGATCGGCGGCTTCAGTGCCTCCTGAATCGCCGTATCGAGCACCACCCACAGCAACCAGGTCACCAGGAAGATCAGGCCCATGCTGCTCAGCGATTCACTGATCGCCCGGCCCACCGAGTTGCGCTCGGCGAACTCGAACAGTGACACGCCCCAGATCCGCCCGAGGATTTCGATGAACGCCACGGCCATGACAATCCGCAACAGCGCATGCAGCAAGCTGAGAAAGCGCTCCTTGTAGGCACTGCTGCGCTGGATCGCCTGGGCTTTTCCGGACTTGAACAGGTGCTGGAAAATCGTGCTGAGGAACACCGTGGCGATCAGCAGAATGGTGGTGAACAACGCACAGCGCAGGGCTTTCTGATTGTCCTCGCCGACGCCGATCAGGTTGATCGCCGAGACCATCACCATCAGCAGAATCGGCCAGTACCATAGCCCTGAAAAAATCCGCAGGGATTCCTGCAATGAAGGCTGTTTCAAGCGCTGCGCCAGCGCCCGGTTGCGGATCAGATGCGCCACCGGACGCCTCAGGCGGATCACCAGTAATCCAAAGATGATTGAAGCAAACAGGCCGGTAAACACGGCGATGCTGCTGGTGATGTTGCCACCCAGTTGCCGGGCGATCTGCGGGCTGGTCAAGGCGTCACTGAGCGCCGCAAGGAAGCCGATCAGAAACAGCGGTTTGGGGCAGTAATCACGAATGATCTGCACCGCCCGGCGCTTGTGCCCGGTGTTGAACATGACGATCACGCACAAGAACATCGAGGTGGAGAAAATGCCGCTGCTGGTGGCGTAGGCAAAACACAAGGCCAGCGCGCGGCCCACCGAGTTCGGCAGAAAATGGCTGACGTATAACGTCAGCGGCAGGCAGATCAACGCGGGAATCGTGTACGGCAGCAGGTAGCCGAGCAGGTCCTGGCTGCGCTGCCGTTTTCGGAAAAAACGCCCTTCACTCAAGCGTTTGTCCAGCAGTGCACCGAGCACTGTGAGCAAGGCGAACACACCGAGCCAGACGCCGGACAACAACAGGAAATCGCCGACCACGCTCATCGGTGATCGAGACGAAGGCTGATTCACCAGTTTGTCGACTTCATCCGCCGCCCGATCCGCCCGTATGCGCCAGGCGTCGACCAGGTTTTCGTTGAGGTCGAGCTTGTCCTGTACGTCGTCGATGCTGGAACTGATCGCCCCGAGCAAACCGCCCTGGACCAGCGGTTCAGGTTTTGCCGGCTCTTCGGCTGCGGCGGGAAGTCCCGGCACAGTGGCGGCTTCCAGTTCGTTGCTGCCCAGAAACAGCAACGCTCCCAGCAATATTGCGGTCTTGAACTTGAGCAAAACGGGGGAGCTCCTTGAAAAGGGTCTGTAAGGAACTGATTGGCAAATGCCCGGCAAGTTCGGTTTTCACCCCGATTTCCTCTGACACTCAACCTTGTAGGAGCCGGCTTGCTGGCGATGAGTCCCTCAAGAAGGGCGGTGCATTTGTGGCCACCTTCGCCAGCAAGCCGGCTCCTACAAAGGACTGCGTGTTCGCTCGGAGGCGATATTTGCGCCTAAGGCAAATATCAAATGCCCACCCCTCTATTTTTCCGCACAACCCAAACCCGGACACTGCGCTCCATCAATCAATCCACCGGAGTTGCAGCCATGCCCATTGCCTTGCTCGCGCTGACCCTCAGCGCCTTTGCCATCGGGACGACCGAGTTCGTCATCGTTGGCCTGTTACCCACGATAGGCGCCGACCTCGGCGTCAGCCTGCCGTCCGCCGGCCTGCTGGTCAGCCTCTACGCCCTGGGCGTTGCCATCGGCGCCCCGGTGCTGACCGCCCTCACCGGCAAAGTCCCGCGCAAACTGCTGTTGTTGTCGCTGATGGTGCTGTTCACCCTCGGCAACCTGCTGGCCTGGAAAGCGCCGAGTTACGAATCGCTGATCATTGCGCGAATCGTCACTGGCCTGGCCCACGGGGTGTTTTTCTCGATCGGCTCGACCATCGCCACCAGCCTGGTGCCGAAGGAAAAAGCCGCCAGCGCGATTGCGATCATGTTCACCGGCCTGACGGTCGCGCTGGTCACCGGCGTGCCGCTGGGGACGTTCATCGGTCAGCATTTCGGCTGGCGTGAAACCTTCCTCGCCGTCTCTGCACTGGGTGTGATCGCCTTCATCGGCAGCCTGCTCTACGTGCCGAAGAACATCGCCCACAGCAAACCGGCTTCGCTATTGCAGCAATTGCAGGTGCTCAAGCAACCGCGTCTGCTGCTGGTGTATGCGATGACAGCGGTCGGTTACGGCGGCTCGTTCATTGCGTTTACGTTCCTGGCGCCGATTCTTCAGGACATCTCCGGTTTCAGCGCCAGCACTGTCAGCCTGGTGTTGCTGGTCTATGGCATCTCGGTGGCGGTCGGCAACATCTGGGGCGGTAAACTGGCCGACAAACGCGGTCCGATCAGCGCCCTGAAAATCATCTTCGCCCTGCTCGCCGCCGTGTTGTTCGTGCTGACCTTCACCGCCGGTAACCCATGGTTGGCGCTGGCCACCGTGCTGGTCTGGGGCGCGGTTGCTTTCGGCAACGTGCCGGGCTTGCAGGTGTATGTGGTGCGTCAGGCCGAACATCACACGCCGCAGGCGGTGGACGTAGCGTCGGGGCTGAACATCGCCGCGTTCAACCTCGGCATTGCCGGTGGCGCGTGGGGCGGTGGTTTGATCGTCGCTCACATGGGCCTGATCCACACCGCGTGGATTGGTGGTCTGGTGGTGCTGGTGGCGCTGGCGCTGACCGCGTGGAGCGGTCGTCTTGATCGTCTGGGCCCGGTGTACGCCGAGCCGGCTGAAGGCTCGACCCGCGTCGTCGCCGGCCACTGAGTCCCCCTGCAGGAGCCGGCTTGCTGGCGATAGCGGTGTGTCAGTCACATAGGTGTTGAATGTGCCATCGCTATCGCCAGCAAGCCGGCTCCTACAGGTCTGTGTGTCTATTCAAGCTGTGCACCGTCCGTAGCCCCGTCGAAACTTTCTCGCTTGCCCCGCAGTCATCAAAAGACAGGGGCAACCGGGGACCATCAGGCGGGAGGCGATATGGCGGCGATCCACATTGGTATTTCAGGCTGGCGCTACACACCCTGGCGGGGGGATTTCTACCCGAAGGGGCTGACCCAGAAGCGCGAATTGCAGTTCGCGTCACGGGCGGTCAACAGCATCGAAATCAATGGATCGTTTTACGCCCTGCAACGGCCCGAACGTTACGCTGAGTGGTACGACGAAACCCCGGCAGACTTCGTCTTCAGCATCAAAGCCCCGCGCTTCATCACCCACATCAAACGCCTGCGGGATATCCACAAACCCCTGGCGAATTTCTTTGCCTCAGGGGTATTGGAACTCAAGGAAAAACTCGGCCCTGTCCTCTGGCAATTCCCGCCCAGCTTCAAATTCGACGCCGAGCTGTTCGAACACTTTCTAGAACAATTGCCCCGCGACACTGAAGAAGCGGCCAGCCTCGCCCGCCAGCATGATTCGCATGTGAAGGGTCACGCCAGCATGAAGGCGTACAAGAAAAAGCCACTGCGTCATGCCGTCGAGATCAGAAACGACACGTTCGTCGACCCGGCGTTTGTGCGCCTGCTCAAACGCCACAACGTCGCCCTGGTGATCGCTGACACCGCCGGAAAATGGCCGTATCGCGAAGACATCACCGCCGACTTCGTCTACCTGCGCCTGCACGGTGCCGAAGAACTCTATGCCAGCGGTTACACCGCCCAAGCGCTGGAACGCTGGGGCGAACGGATCGACGCCTGGAACCACGGCCGACAACCCTCGGACCCGCAACTGATCGCACCGCGGCAAAAGCCCAAGGCGCGCAAATCCCGGGAAGTGTTTTGCTATTTCGACAATGACATCAAGGTCCGCGCACCCTTCGATGCCCGTCGCTTGCTCGAATATTTTCATCTCGACAAGCGCCTCGCCACCACCCCCGGCGTGCCTGCTGCCGAAGGGGTGCTGCCATGAATGGGCCCGAGCCGTTCAATGCCGCCGATGATCAACCGCCAGCCATGGCCGCTGCGCGCCGTTTCACTGTGCTGACGGTCAACACGCACAAGGGTTTTACCGCGCTCAACCGGCGTTTTATCCTGCCGGAACTGCGTGAAGCGGTGCGCAGCGTATCCGCCGACGTGGTGTTTTTACAGGAAGTCCACGGTACCCACGAACATCACCCTCGGCGCTATAGCAACTGGCCGACGATGCCGCAGTACGAGTTTCTCGCCGACACGCTGTGGCCGCAATTCGCCTACGGACGCAACGCGGTGTACCCGGAGGGCGATCACGGCAATGCGCTGCTGTCGAAATTCCAGATCATTCGCCACGACAATCTCGACGTGTCCATCAGCGGACACGAGAACCGCGGCATCCTGCATTGCGTATTGCGCCTGCCCGGCGACGGCCCGGAAGTGCACGCCATTTGCGTCCATCTGGGGCTGCGCGAAACCCATCGCAATGAACAGCTGAAGCTGCTGGCCCAGCGTCTCGAAGAGTTACCGAGCGCTGCACCGGTGATCGTCGCCGGCGACTTCAACGACTGGCGCCAGCGCGCCGATGCACTGCTCAAGCCTTGTGGTTTGCGCGAGGTGTTTGCCGAACACCACGGCAAACCGGCGCGCAGTTTTCCGGCCCGCTTGCCGGCCTTGCGCCTGGACCGCATCTACGTGCGCAACCTCAAGGCCAGTCACCCGAAAGTCCTGGCGACGCGGCCTTGGTCGCACCTTTCCGACCACGCACCGCTATCGGTGGAGATCGAGCTATGAGCAGCGCTCCGATGGAGAAAAGCACCGTGGAACACGTGTCCACCAACCCGCCGATCCGTGAGCCCGGCGCGGTCGACGTCCAGTACGGCTGGCAGGGCAACAACCTGGTGGAACTGCTGGAGAATGGCGAAGCATATTTTCCGAGGGTGTTCGAGGCCATGCGCCAGGCCAAGACTGAAATCCTCCTGGAAACCTTCATCGTGTTCGAGGACAAGGTTGGCAACGAACTGCAGCAAGTGCTGATCGAAGCGGCGCAACGCGGCGTGCGGGTCACCGCCAGCCTCGACGGTTTTGGCTGCGGCGAGTTGACCACCGGCTATCTCGCCGCATTGAGCGAGGCCGGCGTGCGCATTCAGATATTTGACCCGGCGCCGAAACGGCTCGGCATTCGCACCAATTGGTTTCGGCGCCTGCACCGCAAGATCGTGGTGGTCGACGGCACGATCGCGTTCATCGGCGGGATCAACTTTTCCGCTGACCATCTGGCCGACTTCGGCCCCGAGGCCAAGCAGGATTACTCGGTTGAAGTGCAAGGCCCGGCGGTGGCCGACATTCATCACTTCGCCCTGCTGCAAAGTGGTCGTCCGGCGCGGGCCAAATACTGGTGGCAACGAAGGCGGCAGCGGCGTTCGGAACTGGCTTTCAGCGATCACGATGGCCAGGTTCGCTTGGTGTACCGCGACAACGGCGATCACCAGACCGATATCGAAGAGGTTTATCGACAAGTCCTGCGCAGCGCCCAGCGTCGCGTAGTCATCGCCAATGCTTACTTCTTTCCCGGGTATCGCCTGCTGCGCGAGATACGCAACGCCGCCCGCCGTGGCGTCGAGGTGCGGCTGATTCTGCAAGGTCAGCCGGACATGATGGTGGCCAAACTGGCAGCGCGCATGACTTATGACTACCTGCTCAAGGCCGGAGTGCAGATTCATGAATATTGCGAGCGCCCGCTGCACGGCAAAGTCGCGCTGGTGGACGAGGACTGGAGCACCGTCGGGTCGAGCAACCTCGACCCGCTGAGCCTGTCGATGAACCTGGAAGCCAATGTGCTGATCCGCGATCGTGCCTTCAACCGCGACTTGTTCGAACGCCTCGAAACGCTGAGCAACAACCACTGCAAAGCCATGTGTGCGGACAAATCCCCGCGCGGACGGGTCTGGCACATGACCGTCGGTTTCCTGGTGTTTCACTTTCTGCGGCACTTCCCGGCGTGGGCCGGCTGGCTGCCGGCACACAAGCCGCGCCTGAAACCCTTCACCCACCTCGATGGAGGCGACCATCATGAACCGCGTTGAAGCGCACCCGGCGCCTCACGCCGACAGCCCGACACCCGCCTCGATAAAAAAATCACGCTGGAGCCGCTGGAAAAAACCGCTGACGATGGTGTTTTTCCTGGCGCTGATCGTGCTCTTCACGATGCTGGCCCAGCGCATCGAATGGAGCGAGGTGTTCGACAACCTTGCCGACTTCAAGGTGCGCACGCTGATCATTGCCTCCGGGCTGACGCTGGTGAGTTTTCTGGTGTACGCCTGCTTCGACCTGATCGGCCGCACCTACATTCGTCAGGACCTGACCTGGAAGCAGATCCTGCCGGTGGGCATCATCAGCTACGCGTTCAACCTCAATCTCAGCGCCTGGGTCGGTGGCATCGCCATGCGTTATCGTCTGTATTCGCGACTCGGCGTGAGCAAAAGCAACATCGCGAAAATCCTCGGCCTGAGCCTGGCGACGAACTGGTTCGGCTACATGGTGATTGCCGGCGCGGTGTTCAGCAGCGGCCTGGTGCGCATGCCGCCCGGTTGGAAACTCAGCACTGACGCGCTACAAGGTGTGGGGATTTTATTATTGCTGGTGAGCGCGGGTTATCTGGCGGCGTGTCGGTTTTCCACGCGGCGCGAGTGGGCCATTCGGGGCGTGGAAATCAACCTGCCTTCCTTGCGCATGGCGATCCTGCAACTGTGTCTCGGCGCACTGAACTGGTCGCTGATGGCGGCGGTGATTTTCACCTTGCTGCCGAGCAAACTGGATTATCCGCTGGTACTCGGGGTGTTGCTGATCAGCGCCATCGCCGGGGTCATCACCCACATTCCGGCAGGGCTCGGGGTGCTGGAAGCGGTGTTTGTGGCATTGCTGCAGCATGAAGTGTCACGGGGGAGCCTGGTGGCGGGGTTGCTGGCGTATCGGGCGATTTATTTTATCTTGCCGTTGCTGATTACGTTGGTGATGTATCTGATTGTCGAGGCCAAGGCCAAGTCGCTGCGGATTGCGAAAAAGCCCAAGTGATTGGGTGCCTTTGAAAACGCTATCGCGAGCAAGCCCGCGCCCACATTAGACCGCATTGCAATGTGGGAGCAACTGTCTTCACCCTGCCATTCGTCACCGCCATTCGGTGCCGTCTCTCAGCATGGCATTCAGTCTGATCAGTAATATTCGCAT
>NZ_VIUK01000034.1:0-51652 GCF_007828295.1 Pseudomonas sp. SJZ080 | reverse complement strand
CGTCACAGTTTCAACAATCAGCTGTCACCGGTAGAGTTTGAAAAGCGTTACGCAGCGAGCCTGGAGAGTGTCTAGAAAACCCGGGGCGATTCACTCTTGGTAAAATAGCCAAAGATAATTGATGAACGCCTTGGCCCCTCGCATACGTGCGGCATACCACCCGGGATCGACTGGATCACCCGTATCTTGTGTGTAACCACAGTAGGAAGAGAGTGCTTCGATCTCGCCGATTTTGAAGGGGTCTTGATCGGCAACCCTTTGGATCAGGTTGATATCACTGCGTTCACAGAACCGGTAAAGACTCAGGATGGTGCTTTGGTCAGCCTTGATGGAGTTTGCCTTCAGGCCATTCTCAAAGCGCTGCATTGCGTAAGCACCAGCGAAGAGGTCGATCTGCTGATTGACCGTGACCAGTTTAAGTTTGATTCGGCCCAGTTTTTCAAATTGGACGGTCGTCAATGCGTAGGCGGACGTCGGCAAATGAAACATCCATTTTTATGTATGAGCATTTGACGGTAGCAGCGGACGAAATTTTCTCCAGAAATGAAACGAATATTTTTCTTGCCACGACATGTAGCTAATGGAATCTCGAATGAAACACAATATATTTTCATCCCTGATGAGCAAGCATAAAAAAGCCCCTGCTACAGGGGCTTTTTAGTAGTTATCCACAGATAATGAAACAACTTATCTATCATTAACTACATCTTTCAACGATTTGCCTGGCTTGAATGCAACGGTGTTGCTGGCCTTGATTTTTACTGGCTCACCGGTTTGCGGGTTTTTGCCGGTGCGGGCACCGCGGTGGCGTTGCAGGAAGGTGCCGAAGCCGACCAGCGTCACGCTGTCCTTGCGGTGCAGGGCGCCGGTGATTTCTTCGAGAACGGCGTTGAGAACGCGGTTGGCCTGTTCTTTGGTGAGATCTGCTTTTTCCGCGATGGCGGCGGCGAGTTCTGGTTTACGCATTTAGTGAAGCCCCTTTGACGGTTTTTTGTTGTTATGTCCGTGCTGTTCTCGTTGGAACAGCGCCCAAAGCGCCGCAGGTGCTCTACTCTGCGGCAGACGGGAGTGAGAATGGCACGCACGGAAGAGCCGCGCCAGTCTCGGCGCGACGTTTGTAGGGGCAAAAGCGGGGTGATTCCGACAGAACGACCGGTATTTACGCCAGCAGCGGTGGAAGCTCTTTGTTCAGTGCAAGTTTTTCCATCACCGCCGCGCCTGTCAGGGCATAACCGAGCAGCTTTCCGGCGGCATCGCGGCATAAAACCTTGATGTCCGCGCCCTGCCCTTCGACGGTCCAGACACCCTCCAGCCCCCGTGGCGGCGGCGAAACCACCAAAGGGCAAACCGGCGTTTTGACGGTGATTGGCATGGCGCCATAGTTCACCGCTGTCGGGTTTCCGGCGAGGGTTTGTGCCAGCGCTCTCGCACAGCTCATGAGGGGCATCACGTACAGAAGATTCAGCCCGTCGACTTCGGCGCAGTCGCCCAGTGCATAGATATTGGCGTGAGAGGTTTTCAGATGACGGTCGACCACCACGCCACGATTGACCTGCACGCCGGCCGCGGCCGCGAGGTCGATGCGCGGTCGCAGGCCGATGGCCGACACCACCACGTCGCACGGGATGACCTGACCGTCTGACAGATGCGCTTCCAATCCATCTTCAACACGCTGCAAGCGGTTGAGCACCGGCCCGAGGTGAAAACGTGCGCCGAGGCTTTCCAGCCCGGCCTGGACCGCAGCGGCTGCCGTCGGGTGCAGCAAGGTCGGCATGACCTGTTCGCACGGTGCAACCAGTTGCACCTCGTAACCGCCAAGGATCAGGTCGTTGGCGAATTCACAGCCGATCAGGCCGGCACCGAGCAACAGCACCCGACGTTTGCCAGCCGCGGCCGCACGAAAGCGCGCGTAATCTTCGAGGTCGTTGATCGGAAACACGGCATCCGCCGCGTCACCGTCGATGGGCACGCGCACGGTTTCGGCGCCCCAGGCCAGGATCAGGTCACGGTAGATCACCGACTCCTCGCCGATCCACAGGCGTTTGTGGCCAGGATCGATGCCGCTGATGCGCGTGTGGGTGCGCACTTCGGCCTTCAACTGTTCGGCCATGGCGCCGGGTTCGGCCATACTCAGGCCGTCGGCGTCTTTGTTCTTGCCGAAGCCCGTGGAGAGCATTGGCTTGGAGTAGGAGCGCCCGTCATCGGCGGTAATCAGCAGCAGCGGGGTTTCGCTATCGAGTTTGCGAAACTCCCGGGCCAGGTTGTAGCCAGCGAGCCCGGTGCCGACGATCACGACAGGTGCGTTCATTCCTTACTCCTCTTGAATGTCTTAGTTGATTTCGATCATTTCGAAATCCATCTTGCCAACGCCGCAGTCCGGGCACAGCCAGTCTTCCGGCACGTCTTGCCACAGGGTGCCCGGCGCAATGCCGTCATCCGGCCAGCCGTCGGCTTCGTTATAGATCAGGCCGCAGACCACACATTGCCACTTTTTCATTCAGGTACTTCCTCAGGGTTCAGGCTTATTGCCGGCGCGAACGGTCGATGGTTGCAGCGTTGCCGTCCGGCTCAGGGCGTTTTGTACTGATCGGGCCCGGCAGATGCAAGCCTGTTCGGCGCAATGGCGCGCCGGTTCAATCAAAATCGCCGAGTGACATGGTAAGCTCGCCGCCTCATTTGCTGCCAATAATGACTCACTGTGCCGCACTCAAAACCTCCATTCTGGCTCCCCCAAAGCCGACTCGCGCCCCTCCCCGACGCTTCTACCCTCGACTGGCTGTTCGACGAAGGCTCGCTGACCCGACGCCTGAGCCGTTTGTCGAATGACGGTTTCAGCGTCACGCCATTGTTCGAAGGCTGGCAGACGCTGCGCGCGGACGAGTGTGCTGCGCTGGATCTGGCCGAAGGCAGCGAAGGCTGGGTGCGCGAGGTGTATTTGCGCGGCCACGGCGAAGCCTGGGTGTTTGCCCGCAGCGTGGCGGCGCGTAGCGCGTTGCAGGGCGACGGGTTGCACATGGACGAACTGGGCAGCCGCTCGCTGGGCGAATTACTGTTCTGTGATCAGGCGTTTCAGCGCCGCGCCATCGAGGTTTGTCACTATCCTCAGCAATGGCTGCCACTGGAGTGCCGGGCAGCCGAGTTGTGGGGCCGTCGCTCGCGCTTCGACCGTGGCGCCTTGAGCGTGCTGGTGGCCGAGATTTTCCTGCCGACCTTGTGGCTCGCCGCCCGCGCCCATCCGGAGAACTGCTGATGTACCAGAGCCTGCTCAAATCTCTGAACCGCTTGAACCCTCGGGCCTGGGATTTCATTCAGCTGACGCGCATGGACAAACCGATCGGCATTTACCTGCTGCTGTGGCCGACGCTATGGGCGTTGTGGATTGCCGGCAAAGGTTCGCCGTCGCTGGCCAACGTGGTGATCTTCGTGCTCGGCGTGGTGCTGACCCGCGCCGGCGGGTGCGTGATCAACGACTGGGCGGACCGCAAGGTCGATGGCCATGTGAAACGTACCGAACAGCGCCCGCTGCCGAGCGGCAAGATCAGCTCCAAAGAAGCGCTGGTGTTCTTTGCACTGCTGATGAGCGTGAGTTTCCTGCTGGTGTTGTGCACCAATGCGGCAACGGTGTGGTTATCGTTCGGCGGTTTGGCGCTGGCCTTCACTTACCCGTTCATGAAGCGCTACACCTATTACCCGCAAGTGGTACTGGGCGCGGCGTTTTCCTGGGGGATGCCGATGGCGTTCACCGCCGAAACAGGCGAACTGCCGGCGGCGGCGTGGCTGCTGTGGATCGCCAATTTGCTGTGGACGGTGGGTTACGACACGTATTACGCGATGACCGACCGCGACGATGACTTGAAGATCGGCGTTAAATCCACAGCGATTCTGTTCGGCGACGCAGACCGGGTGATCATCCTGACGCTGCAAGGGTTGGCGCTGGGTTGCCTGTTGCTGGCCGGGTCGAAATTCGAGCTCGGTGGCTGGTTCCACCTGGGATTGCTGGCGGCGGCGGGCTGTTTTGTGTGGGAGTTCTGGTACACCCGTGACAAGGACCGGATGCGGTGCTTCAAGGCGTTTTTGCACAATCACTGGGCGGGGTTGGCGATTTTTGTGGGGATTGTGCTGGATTACGGATTGCGTTGAGGCAGCAGACGCCTTCGCGGGCAAGCCTCGCCTCTGCAGTTGACCGTATTTTTGGGAGCCAGCTTGCTCGCGATGAGTTTGAAGCCGACGCGTTTCTGCTGACAACCCGCGTCATCGTTCACGCTCATCGCGAGTAAGCTCGCTCCTACATGAGAGGTCTTACATCTTGGGCCCTTGGAGGATGTGCCACTTGTCCATCTTCTTGTCGCCTGTCATGTCTCCTGGCTTCTTGTCTTGAACGAAGTAGTACAACGGCTTGCCGTCGAACGCCCACTGCTTCGTGCCATCGTCACGCATGATGATGGTCCACTTGCCTTCATCCTTGTCGGCCGCGGTGGCTTTCAGCGGCGGCCAGTTTTCTGCGCATTTGCCGGTGCACGCCGACTTGCCGCCAGTGTCGTTGTCGAAGGTGTACAACGTCATGCCCTTGTGGTCGACCAACATGCCATTTTTAACCATGCCGGGGTCTTCGGCGAAGGCCATTGTCGGCAGCGTCAGCGCAGCAGTGACCAGCAGAGCCTGCCAGGATTGAGCAATGTGCTTCATGGAAACCTTCCTTTTGTGGTTGTCAGGGTTCGGACTTAGAGAATAGTTCAGGATCATGACAATCGCAGGGCGACTAAAATACTGTCACACGACTGCAATAATTCCGTTATCTAATGCGGCGCAAGACAGTTAAATGACAAGAGGATTAATGGCATGGTTGGCAGGAGCATTCTGATCGTCGACGACGAAGCGCCCATTCGCGAAATGATCGCCGTTGCGTTGGAAATGGCCGGCTATGACTGCCTGGAGGCCGAGAACTCGCAGCAGGCCCACGCCATCATTGTCGACCGCAAACCGGACCTGATCCTGCTCGACTGGATGCTGCCCGGCACCTCCGGCATCGAATTGGCCCGCCGCTTGAAGCGTGACGAGCTGACCGGGGACATCCCGATCATCATGCTCACCGCCAAGGGCGAAGAGGACAACAAGATCCAGGGCCTGGAAGTCGGCGCCGACGACTACATCACCAAACCGTTTTCCCCCCGTGAGCTGGTGGCGCGCCTGAAGGCTGTGCTGCGCCGTGCCGGCCCGACCGATGGCGAAGCACCAATCGAAGTCGGCGGCCTGCTGCTGGACCCGATCAGCCACCGCGTGACCATCGACGGCAAACCCGCCGAGATGGGCCCGACCGAATACCGCTTGCTGCAATTCTTCATGACCCACCAGGAACGCGCCTACACCCGTGGCCAGTTGCTGGATCAGGTCTGGGGCGGCAATGTGTATGTCGAGGAACGCACCGTCGACGTGCACATCCGTCGCCTGCGCAAAGCCCTCGGCGATGCCTACGAAAATCTGGTACAAACCGTGCGCGGCACCGGCTACCGCTTTTCTACCAAAGCCTGATACGGACCTTTCCCGCCCGACAAGCTGACAAGGACGCGCGTTCAAGTGAACCAAAACTGGCATGGCACCCTGATTCGCCACATGCTGCTACTGGTCACCGCCTGCCTGGTGATCGGACTGATCACCGGCTACTACGGCTGGAGCCTCGCCGCGGGCCTGGGTCTTTACCTGGCCTGGACCCTCAAGCAATTGCTGCGTCTGCACGAGTGGCTGCGCCTGCACAAACCCGATGAAGCACCGCCCGACGGCTATGGCCTGTGGGGCGAAGTGTTCGACAGCATCTATCACCTGCAACGCCGCGACCAACGCGTGCGCGGACGCCTGCAAGCGGTGATCGACCGGGTCCAGGAGTCCACCGCCGCATTGAAAGACGCGGTGATCATGCTCGACACCGACGGCAATCTCGAATGGTGGAACCGCGCGGCGGAAACCCTGCTCGGCCTCAAGACCCCGCAGGACAGCGGCCAGCCGGTGACCAACCTGGTGCGCCATCCGCGCTTCAAGGAATACTTCGAGCAGGACAGCTACGCCGAGCCGCTGGAAATCCCTTCGCCGATCAACGATCGTCTGCGCATTCAGCTGTACATCACCCGCTACGGCAACAACGAGCATTTGATGCTGGTGCGCGACGTGACACGTATCCATCAGCTGGAACAGATGCGTAAGGACTTCATCGCCAACGTCTCCCACGAATTGCGCACGCCGTTGACGGTTATCTGCGGGTATCTGGAAACTCTGCTCGACAATGTCGAGGACGTGAACCCGCGCTGGAGCCGTGCCCTGCAACAAATGCAGCAGCAAGGCGGGCGCATGCAAACGTTGCTCAACGACTTGCTGCTGCTGGCCAAACTGGAAGCCACCGATTACCCGTCGGACAACCAGCCCGTGGCCATCGACGGCTTGCTGCAATCGATCAAGAGCGACGCCCAGCAACTGTCGGGGCAAAAGAATCAGCACATCACCCTGGAAGCCGACCCGGCGATTCAGCTCAAGGGCAGCGAAGCCGAACTGCGCAGCGCGTTTTCCAACCTGGTGTTCAACGCGGTGAAATACACCCCGGCCGAAGGCAATATCCGCATTCGCTGGTGGGGCGACGAGCAAGGCGCGCACCTGAGCGTGCAGGACTCCGGCATCGGCATCGATAGCAAACACCTGCCGCGCCTGACCGAACGGTTCTATCGCGTCGACTCCAGCCGCAACTCCAACACCGGCGGCACCGGGCTTGGGCTGGCAATCGTCAAACATGTGCTGCTGCGCCACCGCGCACGGATGGAAATCAACAGCGTACCGGGCCACGGCAGTACATTTACCTGCCATTTCGCGCCCGCCCAGGTCACCAAATCCCGGGCCATCAGCACGGCCGACTGATACCGGCCAGCATTCGCCACTAGGCAAGCACCCGGTCAGCCGCTACATTGGCTGACTTGTGCCTGCCTTTCAGGCACCGCATTGACCCCCTTTTTCGAATACACGGAACCCGCAAAACTCCATCATGGACCCTTCCCCTGGCTTGACCCTCGCGACACTCTTCGCCGATTTCGGCATGATTCTTTTTGCTCTGATCCTGGTATTGCTCAACGGATTCTTCGTTGCGGCAGAATTCGCCATGGTCAAACTGCGCTCGACCCGGGTCGAGGCCATCGCTGATAAAAACGGCTGGCGCGGGCATATCCTGCGCACCGTGCACAGTCAGCTCGATGCCTACCTGTCGGCGTGCCAACTGGGTATTACCCTCGCCTCCCTCGGTCTCGGCTGGGTCGGTGAACCGGCGTTCGCACACATCCTCGAGCCGATGCTGGAAGCCGTCGGCGTACAGTCGGCCGAAGTGATCAAAGGCGTGTCGTTCTTCGCCGCATTCTTTGTGATCTCGTACCTGCACATTGTGGTCGGCGAACTGGCCCCGAAATCCTGGGCCATCCGCAAACCCGAGCTGTTGTCGCTGTGGACCGCCGTGCCGCTGTACCTGTTCTATTGGGCGATGTACCCGGCGATTTACCTGCTCAACGCCAGCGCCAACACCATCCTGCGGATCGCCGGCCAGGGTGAACCCGGCCCGCATCACGAACACCACTACAGCCGTGAAGAACTGAAACTGATCCTGCACTCCAGCCGTGGCCAGGACCCGAGCGACCAAGGCATGCGCGTGTTGGCCTCGGCCGTGGAAATGGGCGAGCTGGAAGTGGTCGACTGGGCCAACTCCCGCGAAGACCTGGTGACGCTGGAGTTCAATGCGCCGCTCAAGGAAATCCTGGCGATGTTCCGTCGCCACAAATTCAGCCGTTATCCGGTGTACGACAGTGATCGTCAGGAGTTCGTCGGCCTGTTGCACATCAAGGACCTGCTGCTGGAACTGGCCGCGCTGGACCACATTCCCGAGTCGTTCAACCTCGCTGAGCTGACCCGACCGCTGGAACGCGTATCGCGCCACATGCCGCTGTCGCAGTTGCTGGAACAGTTCCGCAAAGGCGGCTCGCACTTCGCGCTGGTCGAAGAGGCCGATGGCAACGTCATCGGTTACCTGACCATGGAAGACGTGCTGGAGGTGCTGGTCGGCGACATTCAGGACGAACACCGCAAGGCCGAGCGCGGGATTCTCGCGTATCAGCCGGGCAAGCTGCTGGTGCGCGGCGATACGCCTCTGTTCAAGGTCGAACGCCTGCTGGGCATCGACCTGGATCACATCGAAGCCGAAACCCTCGCCGGGCTGGTCTACGAAACCCTGAAACGGGTGCCGGAAGAGGAAGAAGTGCTGGAAGTCGAAGGTTTGCGGATCATCATCAAGAAGATGAAAGGGCCGAAGATCATCCTGGCCAAGGTGTTGATGCTGGATTGAGCCCTCCCCCTGTAGGAGCCGGCTTGCTGGCGATAAACGATAACGCGGTTTCACATGACACCGCGGCGGCGCCATCGCCAGCAAGCCGGCTCCTACAAGGAAGGCGTCAGTCCGGACCACACATCATTGTTTGCCCAACGCAAAGTTGGGCAACGCCCCCACCGGTTGATTGAACTGGTACGGAATCGACACCAGCCCCAACCCTGTATTGCGCTGTACCACGAAATGCAGGTGCGGCCCGCTGCTGTTGCCGGTATTGCCTGAAAGCGCCAGCGGGCTCCCCACCGACACTCGCTGCCCTTCGCGAACACTCACCGACCCTTGCTTGAGGTGCAGATAAACGCCCATCGTCCCGTCATCGTGCAGCACTCGCACGAAATTGCCCGACGGATCGTTGCCGCGCCCGGTCTGGGCATTCTCGGTTTTCACCACCACCCCGCCTCGTGCCGCGACGATCGGCGTGCCTACAGGCATGGCGATGTCCATGGCATAGCGATTCTTCGGACCGAAGTGGCTGTATTGACCGTTGGCGCCTTGACTGAGCCGAAACGGTCCGCCACGCCAGGGGAAGGGGTATCGATAGGCCATGGCAGCCCCTGAGGGATCACCCAGGGAGTATTCGAATTTTGGGGTATACGCCAGCGGCATCTGCGCTTTCGTGGGCGTGAGCAGCGCCAGACGAATGCTGCTGCGCGCCGGCATGACCCGGCGAATCGGCCGGCTCGGCGCACCGCTGACGTTTTTCAGACCGGCGAAACTCAACTCGATCTCTACCGGCGCGTACAGGTCATTGCGCACGTACACGCTGTCCACGCCTTTTTTCTTGGTGATGACGAGGTACACCTGACGTTCAAGGTGCTCGACCATGCGATCACGAAAAGTGAACACCTGGGAGCCCTTCGTGGGGCGGTCGCTGTAGGAGACCACGCCATTGGCATCGGTGGACTTGTAGATGGTCATGGCCATGGCCGAGGTGGACGCCATGAACAGACCACAGCAAAACAGCAGGCGCGCGAGCATGGGCAGGATTCTGTCGAGTAAGGCCTGGGGATGAGCCTAGCAGCTGCAATGGACCCGGGTAGTCGGCAGATGTTTCAAAATGGGCAGTTCCGCAGATGTGCGGCAAATTTGAGGGCCCCTTCGCGAGCAAGCCCGCTCCCACAGGATTCACGCGGTACCTGTGGGAGCGGGCTTGCTCGCGAAGACGGACTGTCAGGCGACGAAGATCACGCGCCGGGTACGAAATGCTTCTGCGCCGTACCACGTGCTATCAAACGGGAGATGTAATCCAGTTTCTGCGCATCCTGGTCGACAAAGCGGAACGTCAGCTGCAGCCATTCGCTGTCGGGTTTCTGTTCATGAGCGACGATGGCGTGCAGGTAACCGTTCAGGCGGGCGACTTCGGCGTTGTCACCTTGCTCCAGATCGAGCACAGCGCTGTCGAGCACTTGCGGCAGGGCTTCGGTGCGTTTGACCACCAGCAGCGCTTCCTTGAGGCTCAAGGCCTTGATCACGCATTGCTGAATGCCATTGGGCAGGCGCAATTGGCCCTGGCCGCGACCGCCGGATGGTGCTGCAGACGCTGCTGGCGCCTTCACCGGCGGGCTGTTGAGCAAACCGCGGGACGGTGCAGCAGCCGCAGGGGCCGGGGCAGGTGCGGCGACAGGCTTGGCAAACGGGTTGGCCGCGACCGGCGCTGTTGCGGGCGCGACCACAGCAGCCTTGCCGCCGGTCAATGCGCTCAAGGAATCATTACCGAACGCCGAGTTCATTTTGGTCGGCGCGCTGTTCATCAAGGTATCGAGCTTGCCGACCTTGTTCAGCGCCTGCTTGACCTTGGTCAGCAGTTGTTCGTTGGTGAACGGTTTGCTGACGTAACCGGAAACCCCAGCCTGGATCGCCTGGACGACGTTCTCTTTGTCGCCACGGCTGGTCACCATCACGAAGGGCATGGTCTTGAGGTTGTCCTGCTCGCGACACCAGGTCAGCAATTCCAGGCCGGACATTTCCGGCATTTCCCAGTCGCACAGGACCAGGTCGAACGCCTCCCGTGCCAGCAAGGCCTGAGCCTTCCTGCCGTTGACCGCGTCTTCGATCCGGATCCCCGGGAAGTAGTTGCGCAGGCACTTCTTCACCAGGTCACGAATGAACGACGCATCGTCCACGACCAACACACTGACCTTACTCATCCATCACCCCTTTAAAAAATCCCGGCAAGCATACCGCTTTGCTGATGGCACATTGCCAAAAACCTTCAGTCACGCCGGGACTTTTCGTTCGCGGGTGCTGCTTTCGACTTCGTAAACCCGCAAACAAAAACGCCCGGCCAAAAGGCCGGGCGCTTTACTTGGGCAATCTTACTTATCGTCAACTTTGCCCGGAACATTAGCGGTTTCACCACTTGTGCCTTCAACTTCTTCCTTCATGCGCTTGAGGCCCAGATGACGCACGTCGGTACCACGCACCAGGTAAATCACCAGCTCGGAAATATTGCGCGCGTGGTCGCCGATCCGCTCCAGCGAACGCAGCACCCAGATAATGCTCAGAACCCGCGAGATAGAGCGCGGGTCTTCCATCATGTAGGTCGCAAGTTCACGCAGGGCGGTCTTGTATTCGCGGTCGATGATCTTGTCGTACTGCGCCACCGACAACGCCAGGTCGGCGTCGAAGCGGGCAAATGCGTCCAGGGCGTCGCGAACCATGTTGCGCACCTGGTCGCCGATATGACGCACTTCGACGTAGCCGCGCGGGGCTTCGCCTTCTTCACACAACTGGATGGCGCGGCGGGCAATCTTGGTCGCTTCGTCGCCGATACGCTCAAGGTCGATTACCGACTTGGAAATGCTGATGATCAAACGCAAGTCGGACGCCGCCGGCTGACGACGGGCCAGAATGCGCAGGCATTCTTCGTCGATGTTGCGTTCCATCTGGTTGATCTGGTCATCGATCTCACGAACCTGCTGGGCCAGGCCCGAGTCGGCTTCGATCAGCGCGGTGACCGCGTCGTTGACCTGCTTTTCCACCAGCCCGCCCATGGCCAGGAGGTGGCTGCGCACTTCCTCCAGCTCGGCGTTGAACTGCGCGGAAATGTGGTGAGTAAGGCCTTCTTTACTAATCATGTTGGCGTCCTTGGAGCGTCCGGTGAGGTGCGGTGGGCCGCAGCGTCAGTTCAGTGAGCAACAACCGCTTCCTAGCCGTAGCGACCGGTAATGTAGTCTTCGGTCTGCTTCTTCGCCGGATTGGTGAACAGGGTATCGGTGTCGCCGAATTCCACCAGTTTGCCCATGTACATGAACGCCGTGTAGTCGGAAACCCGCGCGGCCTGTTGCATGTTGTGGGTCACGATGACGATGGTGAATTTCGATTTCAGTTCGTAGATCAGTTCTTCGACTTTCAGCGTCGAGATCGGATCGAGTGCCGAGCACGGTTCGTCGAGCAGCAGCACTTCCGGCTCCACGGCGATGGTGCGCGCGATCACCAGACGTTGTTGCTGACCACCCGACAGGCCCAGCGCCGACTCGTGCAGACGGTCTTTGACTTCGTCCCACAGCGCCGCACCTTTCAATGCCCACTCGACAGCTTCGTCGAGGACGCGCTTTTTGTTGATGCCCTGGATGCGCAGGCCGTAGACCACGTTTTCGTAGATGGTTTTCGGGAACGGGTTCGGCTTCTGGAACACCATGCCGACGCGACGACGCAGCTCGGCCACGTCTTCGCCCTTGCGGTAGATGTTATTGCCGTAGAGGTTGATTTCGCCTTCTACGCGGCAACCGTCGACCAGGTCGTTCATGCGGTTGAAGGTGCGCAGCAGCGTGGACTTGCCGCAGCCGGACGGGCCGATGAAGGCAGTCACGCGCTGTTTCGGGATGTTCATGCTGACGTCGAACAGCGCTTGTTTGTCGCCGTAGAACAGGCTCAGGCCCGGCACTTCGATGGCCACGGTTTCCTGTGCAAGGCTCAGGCTCTGTTTGTCGCGGCCCAAGGCAGACATGTTGATGCCGTGGGTATGTGCTTCGTGCTGCATGGGAGGCTCCCTGTGCTGACAAATTCGGTTCGTTTAACCGCGGCGGAGCCAGCGGGTTACTCAAATTCTGTATCTATCGCGGTCCCTGTGGGAGCTGGCTTGCCAGCGATGC
Organism: Pseudomonas sp. SJZ080; assembly: GCF_007828295.1. Taxonomy (NCBI): domain Bacteria; kingdom Pseudomonadati; phylum Pseudomonadota; class Gammaproteobacteria; order Pseudomonadales; family Pseudomonadaceae; genus Pseudomonas; species Pseudomonas sp. SJZ080. Next base: position 39,154 of record NZ_VIUK01000034.1, on the reverse strand, counting down.
AGGCGATGCGGTGTTTCAGTAACACCGCGGTGATGCCATCGCTGGCAAGCCAGCTCCCACAGGATTTGTATTAGCTGTCCAGCGCTTTGTATTTCTCGCGCAGATGGTTACGGATATAAACGGCCGACAGGTTCAATGTCGCGATCACCAGTACCAGCAGCAGCGCCGTGGCGTACACCAGCGGTCGGGCGGCTTCGACGTTCGGGCTCTGGAAGCCGACGTCATAAATATGGAAGCCCAGGTGCATGATCTTCTGGTCGAGGTGAAGGTACGGGTAGTTGCCATCCAGCGGCAGCGACGGCGCCAGTTTCACCACACCCACCAGCATCAACGGCGCCACTTCACCGGCGGCGCGAGCCACAGCGAGGATCATGCCGGTCATCATCGCCGGGCTGGCCATCGGCAGCACGATCTTCCACAAGGTTTCCGCCTTGGTCGCGCCGAGGGCCAACGAGCCTTCACGCACGGTGCGAGGGATCCGCGCCAGGCCTTCTTCGGTGGCCACGATCACCACCGGCACCGCCAGCAGCGCCAGGGTCAGCGACGCCCAGAGCAGACCCGGCGTACCGAAGGTCGGTGCCGGCAGCGCTTCCGGGAAGAACAACCGGTCGACCGAGCCGCCCAGCACGTAAACGAAGAAGCCCAGACCGAACACGCCGTAAACGATGGCCGGAACGCCCGCCAGGTTGTTCACGGCGATACGGATAATCCGCGTCAGCGCGTTCTGCTTGGCGTATTCACGCAGGTAAACCGCCGCCAGCACGCCGAACGGCGTCACGATCATCGCCATGATCAGGGTCATCATCACGGTGCCGAAGATGGCCGGGAAAATCCCGCCTTCGGTGTTCGCTTCACGCGGGTCGTCGCTGAGGAATTCCCAGACCTTGCTGAAGTAGAAACCGATTTTGGTCATCGTGCCCATGGCGTTCGGCTGGTAGGCGTGAACCACTTTGCCGATGCCGATTTCAACCTCTTTGCCGTTGGCGTCGCGAGCCGTCAGGCTGTCGCGATTGAACTGGGCGTGCAGGTCGTTCAGGCGTGCTTCGATGTCCTGATAACGTGCGTTCAGCTCGGCGCGCTCGGATTCCATGTCCGCTTGCGCGATGGCATCGAGCTTGCCGGCCAGTTCCAGTTTGCGACCGTGCAGACGGATGCGCTCGAGGCCGGCGTTGATCGCGCCGATGTCGACTTTTTCCAGGGTCTTGAGCTGGGCGGCGAGCTTGTTCACGCGATCCACCCGTGCCTGCAACTCAGGCCACGCGGCTTCGCCTTCAGCGATGACTTTGCCATCCTGTTTGACGTTGACCAGGTAGCCGTAGAAATTGCCCCACTCGCGACGCTCGATAGCCATCAGCTCAGGCGGGGTTTTCTGGTTGGTCAGCCACTCACCGACAATCCAGGTGAAGTCGTTGCCGTTCAAGTCACGGTTGCCGACCTTGATCAGCTCGCGGGTCATGAACTCCGGGCCTTCGTCAGGCACCGGCAGCCCGGCGCTTTTCAGGCGCGCGCGCGGCACTTCTTCTTTCTGCACCACTTCGCCGATGACCAGGTGATTGGCCTGGCCCGGCACGTCGTAGCTGGCGTGAATCAAGTCCGCCGGCCAGAAGTGACCCAGACCGCGCACGGCAATCACCGCCAGCAGGCCAATGGTCATGATGACCGCGATGGACACCGCGCCACCGCTGATCCAGACGCCCGGGGCGCCGCTCTTGAACCATCCATTCAGGGAGTTCTGTTTCACAGACTTCTACCTTTCTTAAAGCGACGAGTATTTCTTGCGCAGACGCTGACGAATCAGTTCTGCGAGGGTGTTCATGACGAAGGTGAACAACAGCAGCACCAGCGCCGAGAGGAACAGCACGCGGTAGTGGCTGCCGCCGACTTCCGATTCGGGCATTTCCACCGCGACGTTGGCGGCCAGCGTTCGCAGACCTTCGAACAGGTTCATTTCCATGACCGGGGTGTTGCCGGTGGCCATCAGCACGATCATGGTTTCACCGACCGCGCGGCCCATGCCGATCATCAGCGCCGAGAAGATGCCCGGGCTGGCGGTGAGGATCACCACGCGAGTCATGGTCTGCCACGGCGTGGCACCGAGGGCCAGGGAACCGAGGGTCAGGCCGCGAGGCACGCTGAACACGGCGTCTTCGGCGATGGAGTAGATGTTCGGGATGACCGCGAAGCCCATGGCCAGACCGACCACCAGTGCGTTGCGCTGGTCGTAGGTGATGCCCAGGTCGTGGGAGATCCACATGCGCATGTCGCCGCCGAAGAACCAGTTCTCCATGAACGGGCTCATGTACAGCGAGAGCCAGCCCACGAACAGGATCACCGGAATCAGAATCGCGCTTTCCCAACCGTCCGGCACTTTCAGGCGGATCGATTCAGGCAGGCGGCTGAAGACGAAGCCGGCCACCAGAATGCCAATCGGCAAGAGCATCAACAGGCTGAAGATGCCCGGCAAATGCCCTTCTACATACGGTGCGAGGAACAGGCCGGCGAAGAAACCGAGGATCACCGTCGGCATCGCTTCCATCAGCTCGATCACCGGCTTGACCTTGCGGCGCATGCCCGGGGCCATGAAATACGCGGTGTAGATCGCCGCGGCAACGGCCAGTGGAGCGGCCAGCAGCATGGCGTAGAACGCGGCTTTCAGGGTGCCGAAGGTCAGCGGAGACAAGCTCAGCTTCGGTTCGAAATCGGTGTTGGCGGCGGTCGATTGCCAGACGTATTTAGGCTCGTCGTAGTTCTCGTACCAGACCTTGCTCCACAGCGCGCTCCAGGATACTTCCGGGTGCGGGTTGTCGAGCAGCAGTGGTTGAATCTTGCCGCCGGCTTCCACGATCACGCGGTTGGCCCGTGGCGACAGACCGAACAGGCCCTGGCCTTCCACGACCTGATCCACCAGCAAGGTGCGGTGCGCGGTGCTGTGGAACACGCCGAGCTTGCCGGAGGCGTCGAGGGCGATGAAGCCTTTGCGACGTTCTTCGGCGGTGATTTCAACGATCGGCGTGGTGCCCATCTGGAAGGTGCGGATCTGCTTCAGGCGCAGCTCACCATCCGGGTCGCGGGCCATGAACCACTGGGCCAGACCACCTTTGGAGTCGCCGAGGATCAACGAGATACCGCCCACCAGTTGGGTGCTGGCGGTGATTTCGGCCTCACCGTTTTCGAGCAACTTGTAGCGACCGTTGAGGCTCTTGTCGCGCAGGCTGAACACGTCGGCTTGCGCACGACCGTTAATCACATACAGCCATTGCTGACGCGGGTCGACGAAGATGTTCTTCACCGGCTCGGTCATCTGCGGCAGCTCGATACGCTTCTGCTCGTTGGTGATTTCGCCGGTCATCATGTTTTCTTCGCTGGTGAGCGAGAGCACATTGAGTTGCGAACCGGTGGAACCGACCAGCATCAGCGTCGAATCCGTAGCGTTGAGGCTGACGTGCTCCAGGGCACCGCCCGCCTCGTTCAGCGCAATCGGGGTTTCACCGTACGGGTATTCGATAGCTGGCGAGATGGTTTTCTTGCCATCCGGGTAGCTGACTTTATAGGTGTGACGGAACACCAACGCCTGGCCGTTGGAGAAGCCCACCGCCACCAATGGATGGCCCGGTTGGTCTTCGCCGATGGAGGTCACGGTAGCGCCGGCCGGAACCGGCAGATCGACGCGCTTGAGTTCAGCGCCACTGTCGATATCAAAGAACAGCGCCTGCCCTTTGTCGGAAACCCGCATGGCGACCTGGTTCTGCTCTTCCAGGGAGATCATCAGCGGCTTGCCGGCGTCCTGCATCCAGGCGGGCGTGATGGATTCCTTGGCGGTCAGGTCGGCACCCTGGAACAGGGGCAGGACGACGTAGGCAAGGAAGAAAAAGATCAGCGTGATCGCGCCGAGAACGGCGAGGCCGCCCACGAGGACGTACCAGCGGGTCAGGCGATCCTTGAGCGCGCGGATGCGGCGCTTGCGTTGTAACTCAGGCGTATTGAAATCAATTCGCTTGGGGGGATTTGTAGTCATGGTGGAATTGGCCAGATCATTCATGCGCACACCCTAGCGATCCTGTATGACAGAAAGATGACAATGCAGTGACGCAACAAATCCGCCGCCAGCGGGAACTGGCAGTGGATCAAAAATTGGGGGGTGTAGGAGCCGGCTTGCTGGCAATGGCATCACCGTGGTGTCCTGTCAGACCGAGTCGTCAGGATCGCCAGCAAGCCGGCTCCTACAGGTCCGGGGCGTGCCCCGGGCCTAGGGTTTTACTTTTTTGCGACTTCAGCGCCGCCTTCCTTCAAACCCAGGTCAGCCAGTGCTTTGGCAGCAACCTTGGCTGGCAGCGGGATGTAGCCATCTTTCACAACCACTTCCTGACCCTGTTTGGACAGGATCAGTTTCACGAACTCGGCTTCCAGCGGGGCCAGAGGCTTGTTCGGGGCTTTGTTGACGTAAACGTAGAGGAAGCGCGACAGCGGATACTTGCCGTTCAGGGCGTTTTCTTCGGAGTCTTCGATGAAGTCAGTGCTGCCTTTCTTGGCCAGTGCAACAGTCTTCACGCTAGCGGTCTTGTAGCCGATGCCCGAGTAACCGATGCCGTTCAGCGAGGAGCTGATCGACTGCACGACCGAAGCCGAACCTGGTTGTTCGTTGACGTTTGGCTTGTAGTCGCCTTTGCACAGGGCTTCTTCTTTGAAGTAGCCGTAAGTGCCGGATACCGAGTTACGACCGAACAGCTGAACCGGCTTGTTGGCCAGGTCGCCGGTCACGCCCAGGTCGCCCCAGGTTTTCACTTCGGTTTTAGCGCCGCACAGACGAGTGGACGAGAAGATCGCGTCGACTTGTTCCATGGTCAGGTGCTGGATCGGGTTGTCTTTGTGCACGAACACAGCCAGGGCGTCCACGGCAACCGGGATCGCGGTTGGCTTGTAACCGTACTTCTGCTCGAAGGCAGCCAGTTCGGTGTCTTTCATCTTGCGGCTCATCGGGCCCAGGTTGGAGGTGCCTTCAGTCAGCGCAGGTGGCGCAGTGGCGGAGCCAGCGGCCTGAATCTGGATGTTTACGTTCGGGTATTCTTTTTTGTAGTTCTCAGCCCACAGGGTCATGAGGTTGGCCAGGGTATCGGAGCCGACGCTGGACAGGTTGCCCGACACACCAGTGGTCTTGGTGTAGCTCGGGATAGCAGGGTCAACAGCGGCAACCGCGTTGGCAGTCGCAACGCCAGCAGCGACAAAAGTCATTGCCGCCATCAAACGCTTCAGTTTCATGCCTTACTCCTAGCAGATAGGGTGTGTTAGTCGGGGCCAAGTATCAGCAGGCCGTGTGAACACTCTATGGCTGAAATATGACAATTGGATGAAAGGCCAGCATTCAGTGTTTCGAAGTAATACAGCGTGATCATTCATCGCCAGCAAGCCGGCTCCTACAGGAATTTCGTGTCAGGCACGAATCATGTGAACGACAGTGATCAACTGCAGGAGCCGGCTTGCTGGCGAAGGCGTGCGGACTAACGCCCCTTCTTCCACAGATAAGCACCCACCAGAATCCCGACCCCGCACAGCACCGCGACGTAATACGCCGGACCCATCGGGCTTTCCTTGAGCAGCAGGCTGACGATCATCGGCGTCAGGCCACCGAAAATGGCGTAAGCCACGTTGTAGGAGAACGACAGGCCGCTGAAGCGCACCACAGGCGGGAATGCCTTGACCATGACGTACGGAACCGCGCCGATGGTGCCCACCAGCAAGCCAGTCAATGCGTACATCGGGAACAACCAGTCAGGATGCTCGGCCAGGCTGTGGTAGAAGGTCCAGGAGCTGGCCAGCAACGCGGCACAGCCGAACACGAACACCCGCCCCGCACCGAAGCGATCCGCGAGGGCGCCGGCAACGATGCAACCAATGCTCAGGAACACGATCGCCACACTGTTGGACTGCAGGGCGGTGGTTGGCGAGAAGTGATGGACCGTCTGCAACACAGTCGGGGTCATCAAAATCAACACCACGATGGCGGCAGACAGCAACCAGGTCAGCAGCATGGAAATCAGAATAGCCCCGCGATGGTCGCGCAACACTGCGCGCAGCGGCACTTCTTCGGCCAGCGCCTTGCGCAGTTGCAGCTCCGCGAAAACAGGGGTCTCGTGCAACCAGCGGCGCAGATAAACCGAGAACAGCCCGAACACACCGCCCAGCAGGAACGGGATCCGCCAGGCGTAATCCGCCACTTCCACCGGGGTGTAGATGCTGTTGATCGCGGTGGCGACCAGCGAACCGAGGAGGATGCCCGCCGTCAGACCACTCGTCAGGGTGCCGCAGGCGTAGCCGATGTGCCGCTGCGGCACGTGTTCGGAAACGAAGACCCATGCGCCCGGCACTTCACCGCCAATTGCCGCGCCCTGGATCACCCGCATCAGCAGCAACAGGATGGGCGCCCACATGCCGATTTGCGCGTATGTCGGCAGCAAACCCATGATCAGGGTCGGCACCGCCATCATGAAAATACTCAGGGTGAACATCTTCTTGCGACCCAACAGGTCGCCGAAGTGCGCCATCACGATGCCGCCCAGCGGTCGCGCCAGGTAGCCAGCGGCGAAGATGCCGAAGGTTTGCATCAGGCGCAGCCACTCCGGCATGTCGGCCGGGAAGAACAGCTTGCCGACCACCGTGGCGAAGAACACGAAAATGATGAAGTCGTAGAACTCCAGCGCGCCGCCCAGGGCGGACAGCGATAAAGTCTTGTAGTCATTGCGGGTCAACGGACGTGCGGATTGTGTTGGCTGCGCAGTGCTCGAAGGCGCTGTGGTCATGGCAAGGCTTCTCTTATAGTCGGATCTGCAACCCCAACAACGCTGGCGGAGGCTTGGGCAGGTCCGGCACGATAGCAAATTGTTCGAAAAAGCACATAGAGGTGCGTATTTGACGGTCAAAATGAGAACCGGACGGTCGTCTCGGAGTCTACCGATCGATATACTCGTGATCTTGCAACAGTTTGAAAGGGTTGCTGTGCGAAGACGCTGCTGGCCTACCAGTCGATTTCGCAGAGTTTCCCTTTAGGCGCCTTACGAAAAACGTGACGAACGTAGTATGTTCGGGGCTGAATCGTTTTTTCTGAGACGGCTATTCACCTGAAGTACCAATGAAGAGTCACGGGTCAGAGGCACCCCCGGCATGATAGAGCTCGAACAAGAAGATCCAATTCCGCAAGGCGACCTCGCCCTGCAAATTACCGCGCTTCCCCGTGAAACCAACGGCTTCGGCGATATTTTCGGCGGCTGGCTGGTGGCGCAGATGGATTTGGCCGGCACCGCAATGGCCAGCAAAGTCGCTGGTGGCCGGGTGGCTACCGTGGCGATCGATCGCATGGCATTCCTGGTGCCGGTGGCGGTGGGCGCTCAGCTCTCCTTCTATACCCAGGCACTGGAAATCGGCCGCAGCTCGATCCAGATGATGGTCGAGGTCTGGAGCGACGATCCGTTGTCGAGCGAGTGGCGTAAAGTGACTGAAGCCGTGTTTGTGTTCGTGGCCATCGACGGCAGCGGTCGCACCCGTTCGGTTCCGCCGCGCGCGCGTTAAACACGGCGACCGTTTTGCGGTCCATTGCAGTCCTGTTACCGATCGAGAGTTGCCCCATGAGCACGCCCAACGTTGAAGCCGTAAAACTGGATGAACTGAACTGCTGGCGCATCCGCCACGGTCAGGCCGAATTACTGGTGGCCCAGCAAGGCGCGCACATCCTGAGTTATCAATTGGCTGGCCAACCGCCGCTGATCTGGCTCAACGACGAGGCGGTATTCAAGACTGGCAAGAGTATCCGCGCCGGTGTCCCGGTGTGCTGGCCGTGGTTCGGCAACCTTGCGCGCAACCCGCAGAGCGTTCAGGCGATGCGCATCAACAACGAACCGCCGAGCGCCCACGGTTTTGTACGGGCGATGGACTGGGAACTGGGCGGCATCGAAACCGAAGGTGAAAGCCTGAAGGTGGAATTCGTTCTCCCCTACCCCGATGGCGGCTTCCCCGGCTGGCCGCATCAGGTGGATTTGAAGTTGAGCATTCGTCTGGATGAGCAACTGCACATCAGCCTGACCAGCCACAACCAGGGCTCCGATACCGTTGCCATCAGCCAGGCGCTGCACAGCTATTTTGCGGTCAGCGACGTGCGCAAGGTGCATGTTGAAGGGCTGGATGGCTTGAATTACATCGAGACGCTGGATAACTGGAAAACCGTGACTCAGTCTGGTGATCTGCGCTTTGCTGGCGAGACCGATCGCATTTACCTCAACACCCCGGCGAAACTGACCATTGTCGATCCCGCCTGGGAACGGCGCATCGAGCTGACCAGCAGCGGTTCGCGTTCGGCGGTGATCTGGAACCCGTGGATCGATCGCGCGGCAGCGTTCAGTGACATGGCAGACGATGGCTGGCAACGGATGCTGTGCATTGAGACGGCGAATGTGATGGATGATGTGGTGACGCTGGCGCCGGGCGCGAGCCATACCCTGGGCGTGAGCATCGGCAGCACTGCGCTGTAAAACTGTAGGAGCCGGCTTGCTGGCGATAGCGATCATGAGGACGCTATCGCCAGCAAGCCGGCTCCTACAATGTTTTTTACAGATCCGACTCTTTCACCACCCGCACTTTCGCCGCATCCAGCGCATACGCCGCGTCGGCCAAATCATTGTTGACCTTCTCGATCTTCAACGTGCCGGTTACCCACAGCGGCGTGTAGATATCATCCAGCTTCAACCCTTTCGGATAGCGCACCAGCACCAACTGGTTTGGTGGCGGTGGCGGCACGTGGATGCAGGCGCCCGGATACGGCACGAGGAAGAACAGCGTGCTGCGTCCCTTGGCGTCGGATTCCAGTGGCACCGGATAACCGCCGATGCGAATGTTCTTATCGTTCATCGACGGCACGGTTTTGGTCGAGTACATCACCGCCGGCAAGCCCTTGCTCTGCTTCATGCCACCCTTTTCGGTAAAGGTGCCATTGGCTTCGGGGGAGTTGTGGTCGATTTCGGGCATGGCCTCGAGGGCTTTCTGGTCCGACTTTGGCATCAGTTCGAGCCAGTCGGTTTCCGGCAGTTCGCCGGCATGGGCAAGGCCCGAACCCAGTAGAAGAAGTGTCAACAGAAGACGGCGCATGAAGGTGCTCGGCATGAGAGAGGACGGTATAACGCCGAGCATTCTAGCCCTCCCTGCGTGCGGCGCAGAGAGGGCTTTGTCGCCTGGATCAGTTTCTTTTGATCAAGCCGTAGATCACCAGCAAAATCACGGCGCCAACCAGCGCACCCAGGAAGCCTGCGCCTTGACCTGCCTGATAGAAGCCCAGGGCCTGACCGCCGTAAGTGGCCGCCAGCGAACCGCCGATACCGAGCAGGATGGTCATGATCCAGCCCATGCTGTCATCACCCGGCTTCAGGAACCGGGCCAGCAGGCCGACAATCAAGCCGATAAAGATGGTTCCAATAATTCCCATGGCATTTCCCTCTGATTGAATGGCTGTGTCCTGTCTCACCAATAATGTTCCTCTTTTGACGAGTGGCTGTTGCCGTCGGGCAAGGCGCCGCGACGAGTCATAGCCAGCTACGGCGAGGAACGGCAACGCAGCATGACGACAACAGACGCCGTCAAAAAGAAACAGTATTGGTGAGACAGGACACCTAGCGAAAGCCTAGTCAGACTTTCGCATCCTGCCATGAGAGAACGGCGGCCCCTGAATGGTTCCGCCGCTGCCACATGAAACTATTTATTCCGCGATCAGCGCTTCGACCTTGAGGATCTGTGCCGCCAGCGTCTCGCGGTCTGCACAACGCAGGTTGGCGTGACCGACCTTGCGGCCGGCCTTGAACGCTTTGCCGTAGTGATGCAGATGGCAATCGGCGATGGCCAGGACTTTTTCGGTCTCCGGCACTTTACCGATGAAGTTGAGCATGGCGCTCTCGCCCACCTTGGCTGTCGACCCCAGCGGCAGACCGGCAACGGCCCGCAGGTGGTTTTCGAACTGGCTGCATTCGGCGCCTTCGGTGGTCCAGTGCCCGGAGTTATGGACGCGCGGTGCAATCTCGTTGGCCTTCAGGCCACCGTCGACTTCAAAGAACTCGAACGCCATCACGCCAACGTAGTTCAACTGCTTGAGCACGCGGCTGGAGTAGTCTTCGGCCAAGGCTTGCAGCGGGTGGTCGGTGCTGGCCACGGACAGTTTGAGGATGCCGCTGTCGTGGGTGTTGTGAACCAGCGGGTAGAACCTGGTTTCGCCATCGCGGGCGCGCACGGCGATCAGCGACACTTCGCCGGTGAACGGCACGAAGCCTTCCAGCAAGCAGGCAACGCTGCCCAGCTCCGCGAAGGTGCCAACCACGTCTTCAGCGGTGCGCAGGACTTTCTGGCCCTTGCCGTCGTAACCCAGGGTGCGGGTTTTCAGCACGGCTGGCAGACCGATGGAGGCCACGGCGGCGTCCAGATCGGCTTGCGACTGGATGTCGGCGAACGCCGGGGTCGGAATCCCCAGGTCCTTGAACATGCTCTTCTCGAACCAGCGGTCACGGGCGATGCGCAGGGCTTCGGCGCTCGGGTAGACCGGCACGAATTGCGACAGGAACGCCACGGTTTCAGCCGGGACGCTCTCGAACTCGAAGGTCACCAGATCGACTTCATCGGCCAATTGGCGCAGGTGATCCTGATCGCCGTAATCGGCCCGCAAGTGTTCGCCCAACGCGGCTGCGCAAGCATCCGGCGCGGGGTCCAGGAAAGCGAAGTTCATGCCCAGCGGAGTGCCCGCCAGCGCCAACATGCGACCCAACTGGCCGCCACCGATTACACCGATCTTCATCGTCAACAACCTCAGGCGATGCGTGGGTCTGGATTTTCCAGGACGCTGTCTGTCTGCTCAGCACGGAAGGTTTTCAGCACCGCGTGGAACTTCGGGTGCTTGGCGCCAAGGATACTCGCTGACAGCAGCGCGGCGTTGATGGCGCCAGCCTTGCCGATGGCCAGGGTGGCGACCGGAATGCCCGCAGGCATCTGCACGATGGAAAGCAGCGAGTCGACGCCCGAGAGCATCGACGACTGCACCGGCACGCCCAGCACCGGCAGGTGGGTCTTGGCCGCACACATGCCTGGCAAGTGGGCCGCGCCACCGGCACCGGCGATGATCACCTCGATGCCACGCGCCTCGGCCTCTTCGGCGTACTGGAACAGCAGGTCCGGGGTGCGGTGGGCAGAGACCACTTTCACCTCGTAAGGGATGCCGAGCTTTTCCAGCATATCGGCGGTGTGGCTAAGGGTGGACCAATCGGACTTGGAGCCCATGATCACGCCAACCAGTGCACTCATCGTCGTGCCTCTTCTCTCTGGGCGCCCGCAGGCGCGTCAAAAAACAACAAGCCACGCAAAATGCGTGGCTTGATTGTACGAAAAATGGCCGGACGAACCGGCCGAAGGCCGCGCAGTATACCTCAATGAAGCAGATAAACAGCCCCCGAAACGACCATCTGTCATACGGCGCAAAAGCCCGGTTTTATTGACTCGAAGGTCAATTCGCGATCCTTGTAGGAGCCGGCTTGCTGGCGATCCCCGCAACGCGGTGTGTCAGACGGACCGCGTCGTCTGGATCGCCAGCAAGCCGGCTCCTACAGTCCGGTAGGCGTTTGGGCTGCGCCACCTTCCAGTTTTCGCCACAGCAATCGCACGTTGGCTTTGCGCACCAGTGCGCAGCGATACAAGCGAATCTCCAGCGGCACATGCCATTGCGGGCCACCGCAAACCACCAGCTCACCGCGCGCCAGTTCGGCGCGCACGCTGAGTTGCGGCACCCAGGCGATACCCAGCCCTTCCAGCGCCATGCTTTTCAGGCTATCGGCCATGGCGGTTTCATACACCGTGGTAAACCGCAGCGCACGCTGGCGCAGCAAGCCGTTCACCGAACGCCCGAGAAACGCTCCGGCGCTGTAGGCCAGCAACGGAACGCTGGCCTCGCCTTCCAGATCGAACAGCGGCTTGCCATTGGCATCCGCCGCGCACACCGGCAGCATTTCCGTGTGACCCAGATGCAGCGACGGAAAGATCTCCGGGTCCATCTGCATGGCGGCGTCAGGGTCGTAGAACGCCAGCATCAGATCGCAACCGCCTTCGCGCAACGCATGCACTGCGTCGCCAACGTTGGTGGCCACCAACCGCGTGGCGATGTTCAGACCTTCATTGCGCAACTGCGCGATCCAGCGCGGAAAGAAGCCCAATGCCAGGGAGTGGGCGGCGGCAACCTGCATCACTTCGCCCTGCCCGCCTTCCAGATGATGCAGGTGGCGCAGCACTTCACCGAGCTGCTCGACCACGGTCCGTGCGGTGACCAGGAACAACTGCCCCGCCGCCGTCAGCTCGACCGGCGTGCGCGAGCGGTTGACCAGTTGCAGCCCCAGCGCGGCTTCGAGGCTGCGGATCCGCCGACTGAATGCCGGCTGGGTCACGAAGCGGCGTTCTGCAGCCTGGGAGAAACTGCGGGTGGCGGCCAGGGCACTGAAATCCTCAAGCCATTTACTTTCCAGATTCATCACGTCCTCCCGGACACGCACCAATTTAGGTCACACGCTCGCCGCCTACACGGCGTCACATGGGCATTATGCCGAATGTGCATAGGCCAGTGTTTAACAGCATTGGCCGAAAATTCTCTACAAGCCTAGCATTTGCAGCGTTCCGGCACAGACCGGGTCCATATCGAGATGATTTCTATCATGTCCTCCGCTGCATCTTTCCGCACAGAAAAAGACCTGCTTGGCGTACTCGAAGTACCGGCTCAAGCGTATTACGGCATCCAGACCCTGCGAGCGGTGAACAACTTCCGTCTCTCCGGCGTTCCGATTTCGCACTACCCGAAGCTGGTTGTCGGCCTCGCAATGGTCAAGCAGGCCGCCGCTGACGCCAACCGTGAGCTGGGTCACCTGAGCGAAGCCAAGCACGCTGCCATCAGCGAAGCCTGTGCACGATTGATCCGCGGCGATTTCCACGAAGAGTTCGTGGTGGACATGATTCAAGGCGGCGCTGGCACGTCGACCAACATGAATGCCAACGAAGTCATCGCCAACATCGCGCTGGAGGCCATGGGTCACCAGAAAGGCGAATACCAATACCTGCACCCGAACAACGACGTGAACATGGCGCAGTCGACCAACGACGCTTACCCGACGGCGATCCGCCTGGGTCTGCTGCTGGGTCACGACGCCTTGCTGGCCAGCCTCGACAGCCTGATCCAGTCGTTCGCCGCCAAGGGTGAAGAATTCAGCCACGTCCTGAAGATGGGCCGTACCCAGCTGCAAGACGCCGTGCCGATGACCCTCGGCCAGGAATTCCGCGCCTTTGCCACCACCCTGGGCGAAGACCTGGCACGCCTGAAGACACTGGCACCAGAACTGCTGACCGAAGTGAACCTGGGCGGTACCGCGATTGGCACCGGCATCAACGCCGACCCGCGTTACCAGCACCTGGCCGTTCAACGTCTGGCGACCATCAGCGGTCATCCGCTGGTACCGGCGGCCGACCTGATCGAAGCCACCTCCGACATGGGCGCCTTCGTACTGTTCTCCGGCATGCTCAAGCGCACCGCGGTCAAGCTGTCGAAGATCTGCAACGACCTGCGCCTGCTGTCCAGCGGTCCACGCACCGGCATCAATGAAATCAACCTGCCAGCGCGTCAGCCAGGCAGCTCGATCATGCCTGGCAAGGTCAACCCGGTAATCCCGGAAGCGGTAAACCAGGTTGCGTTCCAGATCATCGGCAACGACTTGGCGCTGACCATCGCGGCCGAAGGCGGCCAGCTGCAACTGAACGTGATGGAGCCGCTGATCGCCTTCAAGATCTTCGACTCGATCCGCCTGCTGCAACGCGCCATGGACATGCTGCGTGAGCACTGCATCACTGGCATCACCGCCAACGAAGCCCGCTGCCGCGAACTGGTCGAGCACTCGATCGGCCTGGTCACCGCGCTGAACCCGTACATCGGCTATGAAAACGCTACCCGCATCGCCCGTATCGCCCTCGAAAGCGGCCGCGGTGTGCTGGAACTGGTGCGCGAAGAAGGCTTGCTCGACGAAGAAATGCTCGCCGACATCCTGCGCCCGGAAAACATGATTGCTCCACGTCTGGTTCCGCTTAAAGCCTGATCCGACGTATCAGTAGCACCGCTCACCAGGTCGAGGGACTAGACACCTCTCACCTTTTGAGGGCTTGGGGTTTATTCCCCAGGCCCTTTTTTTTAACTCTTTGGCAGTAAATCAGAATGTCTGGGGGCTGAGAAATGTGGGAGCGGGCTTGCTCGCGAAAGCGATGTGTCAGTCACCATCAATAGTGGATGTCAGACCGCATTCGCGAGCAAGCCCGCTCCCACAGAAAAGCAGATCCCGCATAAACCCGACGCCGGTAACGTCGGGCGTTTCAAAGGCTTCGTTTCGATGCTTGCACCACAACCGTGCAGACGGACGACACTCTCATAGGTATAGTGCCGCCCCTCTTCGCGTGAGCGGTCGTCGGTAACGAGGCCCAAACCCATGCGAAACCCGAACTAATAACAAACCCGCAATATGAAATCGGGACGAACCTTCGCCTCGCCTGTTTTGCCGCGCGCAAACCGGTGTAACGCGATGTTTCCGACCGCCTAGCATTTGCCTACACAAAAAACAGCGAGGAATAATCCATGCTCGAAGTCATTAACGACTTCCTCTCAGGGAAAGTACTGATCGTGCTCATTGTCGGGCTCGGTAGCTACTTCACGATCCGCTCGCGTTTCGTTCAATTGCGTCACTTCTTCCACATGTTCGCGGTGTTCCGCGACAGCCTCAAAAGCAGCGCCGGGCAACTCAGCTCGTTCCAGGCCCTGATGCTCAGCCTCGCCGGCCGCGTCGGTGCAGGCAACATCGCCGGTGTCGGCATTGCCGTGACCCTCGGTGGCCCTGGTGCGGTGTTCTGGATGTGGGTGACCGCACTGGTCGGCATGTCCAGCAGCTTCTTCGAATGCTCCCTCGGCCAGCTCTACAAACGCGCCGACGCCGACGGCACTTACCGTGGCGGCCCGTCCTACTACATCCAGCACGGCCTGCAAAAACGCTGGTTGGGCATGATCATGGCGTTCCTGTTGCTGGTGACCTTCGGGTTCGCGTTCAACGGCCTGCAATCCCACGCCGTGACCCACTCGCTGAACAATGCGTTCGGCCTCGACACCACCTGGACCGGCCTGGCCCTGGCAGTGTTGCTGGGCCTGGTGTTTATCGGTGGGATCAAGCGTATCGCCAAGGTCGCTGACCTGCTGGTACCGGTGAAAACCCTGGTGTACATCGGCGTGACCATCTACGTGATCGTGCTGCAATTCGACCACGTTCCGGGCATGTTGATGACCATCGTCAAAAGCGCTTTCGGTCTCGACCAGGCCTTCGGCGGCCTGATCGGCAGTGCCATCGTCATGGGCGTGAAGCGTGGCGTGTTCGCCAACGAAGCGGGCCTGGGCAGTGCGCCGAACGTGGCGGCCGTAGCGTCGGTCGAACACCCAGTGGCACAAGGCGTGGTTCAGGCGTTCAGCGTGTTCCTCGATACGTTCGTGATCTGCACCTGCACCGCGCTGCTGATCCTGCTCTCGGGCTTCTACACTCCGGGCTTCGAAGGCGACGGCATTGCCCTGACCCAGAACTCGCTCGCCGCTGTCGTGGGCGACTGGGGCCGGATGTTCATCTCCGTGGCACTGGCGTTGTTCGTGTTCACCTCGATTCTCTACAACTACTACCTGGGCGAGAGCAACCTGCGCTTCCTGATCGGTGAAAACCGCAAGGCGCTGATCGGCTACCGCGCGCTGGTACTGGTGTTGATCTTCTGGGGTGCGATCGAGAACCTCGGCACGGTGTTCGCGTTTGCCGACATCACCATGACCCTGCTCGCGTTCGTGAACCTGATCGCTCTGTTCCTGCTGTTCAAGGTCGGCATGCGCATCCTGCGTGACTACGATGACCAGCGCGCTGCCGGCATCAAGACCCCGGTGTTCGATTCGAGCAAATTCCCGGATCTGGATCTGGACCTGAACGCCTGGCCAGCCAACCCGCCGGCCGCCACCAAGGCTCAAGCCGAGCCTCAAGGCGTACCCGCAGCGCAACGCTGATCGGTTAAAGTGCGAAATTCCTGTGGGAGCGGGCTTGCTCGCGAAAGCGGTGTGTCAGTCGACTTCAATGTTGAATGTTCAACCGCATTCGCGAGCAAGCCCGCTCCCACATAGGGAGTCATTGTTTCGGAGAACGCCATGAATTCCTCGACCTACCCTGCCGCCCAGCACGTCATGGTGCTCTACACCGGTGGCACCATCGGCATGCAAGCCAGCGAACATGGTCTGGCACCGGCATCCGGTTTTGAAGCGCGGATGCGCGACTATCTGCACAGCCAGCCAGAGCTGGTAGTACCGCAATGGCGCTTTCGCGAGATGTCGCCGCTGATCGACAGCGCCAACATGTCTGCGGCGTACTGGCAGCAACTGCGTGAAGCGGTGGTCGATGCCGTCGACGTACAGGGCTGCGACAGTGTGCTGATCCTGCACGGCACCGACACGCTGGCTTACAGTGCTGCGGCGATGAGCTTTCAATTGCTCGGTCTCCACGCCCGCGTGTGCTTTACCGGTTCGATGCTGCCGGCCGGTGTGACTGACAGCGATGCCTGGGAAAACCTCGGCGGCGCGCTGGTCGCCCTCGGCCAAGGTCTGGCGCCGGGCGTTCATCTGTACTTCCATGGCGAACTGCTGGACCCGACCCGTTGCGCGAAGGTGCGCAGTTTCGGTCGGCATCCGTTCAAACGCCTGGAGCGTCAGGGTGGCGGCGTGAAAGCGCCCTCGATACCTGCGCAACTGAACTACAACCAGCCAAAGCAGTTGGCGAAGGTCGCGGTGTTGCCGTTGTTTCCTGGTATCGGCGCCGAAATCCTTGATGCCCTGCTCGACAGCGGCATTCAGGGGCTGGTGCTGGAGTGCTACGGCAGCGGCACCGGGCCGAGCGACAACCCCGAGTTTCTTTCCAGCCTCGCGCGCGCGCGGGACAACGGCGTGGTGGTGGTTGCGGTGACGCAGTGCCATGAAGGCGGTGTCGAGCTGGATGTGTATGAGGCTGGCAGTCGGCTGCGCGGCGTCGGCGTACTTTCCGGTGGCGGCATGACCCGAGAAGCGGCGTTCGGCAAGTTGCATGCGTTGCTGGGTGCCGGCCTCGACACCGCCGAGGTTCGGCGACTGGTAGAACTCGATCTCTGCGGCGAACTCAGCTGACCTTGTAGGAGCCGGCTTGCTGGCGATCCGGCCAACGCGGTGCATCAGATACACCGCGTTATCGTTCTTCGCCAGCAAGCCGGCGCCTACAAGTGCTCGGCATGTAACTTGCTGCTTTCCAGCCATCCCAAGGCTGGAACATCCCATGCTCCACTCCCACATCACCACCCTCAACGCCGTCTCTCTGGTGCTCAACACCTTCAAGGCCGAAGGTCTGTCGAGCGAAGCGCTACTCGCCGGAAGTGGCATCAGTGCGGCAGATCTGAACCGGGCCGACACGCGCATCACCACCAATCAGGAGATGCAGGTCTGCGCCAACGCGGTCGCGCTCAAGCGTGACATCGGCCTGGAACTGGGTCGGCGCATGCACGTTTCCTGCTACGGGATGCTCGGTTATGCACTGCTCACCAGTGCCACCTTCGGTGACGCTTTGCGCCTGGCAATGCGGTATCCGGCGCTGTTGGGAACACTTTTCGAGCTGAGCCTGGAGGAGGACGGCGAACGCGTCTGGTTCGTCGCCGCCGACTACCGGGAGAGCCCGGCGATGGCGGTGTTCAATGCCGAATTCTGCCTGGTGTCGTTGAAAGTCATCTGTGACGACCTGCTCGGTCACCCGCTGCCGTTGATCGCAGCACGTTTCGAACATGCTGCGCCGGACTATCAAGCGACCTACGCCGAACACTTCAACTGCCCGCTGCACTTCGACGCGCGGGACAACGCCTTCGCCTTCGACAGGCGCTGGCTCGACCAGCCCCTGCCGCTCGCGGATGTCATCACCCATCAGGCCATGGCCGAACGCTGCCGCAAGCAGAACATCGAGTTCACCGGGCGCCAGGCGTGGCTGGGGCGGATTCGCCAACTGCTCAGCGCTCAACTGAATGCGGCGCCAGGGCTCGAAGGGTTGGCCGAGCAGATGAATTGCTCGGCGCGAACCCTGCGCCGACACCTCAAGGATCTGGGGTGCAGCTATCAGGAATTGCTGGATGAGCTGCGGTTCGAGCAGGCCAAACACATGCTCTGCGAAGACCAGATGCCCATTTACCGGATCGCTGAAGCGCTGGGCTTCAGCGAGACCGCGAGTTTCCGCCATGCGTTTGTGCGCTGGAGTGGGGTGGCGCCGAGCCAGTTCCGCCCGTAACACAGGCCTGTAGGAGCCGGCTTGCTGGCGAAGAACGATAACGCGGTTTTCCTGATACACCGCGTTCAGCGGATCGCCAGCAAGCCGGCTCCTACAAGAGCGAACACCGTTGCGCCAACAAGGGGCGAATTTCGGTCAACTATTTTGGCCATATCAATCCCCTTTTGGCCTTTCCTGCCGTTCTCCGAATCGCCATCCGCCGCAAGACTGTAGCCAACCGAATCAGCCTGCGGAGAACAAGAAATGCTGACGATCTACTCGCACGATCACCACCTGCACCACGGCCGTTGTGAATTGATAGACGGGCAACTCAAGCCCTGCTTTGAAATGCCTTCGCGTGCTGACCACGTGCTGGCGCGGGTGCAAAACCAGAACCTGGGGCCCGTCGAAGCGCCGAAGGACTTCGGCCTCGACCCGATCGCGCGCATCCACAGCCGCGACTACCTCGACTTCTTCAAAGGCGCCTGGTCCCGCTGGACCGAATTCAACACCGACGGCGACTTGCTGCCCTACACATGGCCGGCCCGCACCTTGCGCGCCATCAAGCCCACCAGCCTGCACGGCCAGCTCGGTTATTACAGCTTCGACGGTGGCGCGCCGATTACCGCCGGCACCTGGCAAGCGGCGTACAGCGCAGCCCAAGTGGCGCTCACCGCCCAGGCAGAAATCCAGCGTGGCGCACGCAGCGCCTTCGCGTTGTGCCGCCCACCGGGACATCACGCCGCCAGCGACTTGATGGGCGGTTATTGCTACCTCAACAACGCCGCCATCGCCGCTCAAGCGTTCCTTGATCAGGGCCACAGGAAAGTGGCGATCCTCGACGTCGATTACCACCACGGCAACGGCACGCAATCGATTTTCTACGAGCGCAGCGACGTGCTGTTCACCTCGATCCACGGCCATCCGGAAGCCGAATTCCCGTTCTTCCTCGGTTATGAGGACGAGCTGGGCGAAGGCGCGGGCGAAGGCTTCAATTTCAACTACCCTTTGCCCGCCGGCAGCGGTTGGGACATCTGGAGCGCAGCACTGGAAAACGCCTGCAAAGAGATCGAAAAATACGGCGCCGACATCGTTGTCGTGTCCCTGGGCGTCGATACGTTCAAGGACGATCCCATCTCCCAATTCAAACTCGACAGCCCGGATTACCTGGCGATGGGCGAGCGCATTGCGAAGCTCGGCGTGCCGACGCTGTTCGTGATGGAAGGCGGTTACGCGGTCGAAGAAATCGGCATCAACGCCGTGAACGTTCTTGAAGGTTTTGAAAGCGCTCAATGAGGAATCAACAATAATGAACAGACTCAAGCGTCTTATCGTCCCCGCCCTGTGCGCCACGGTGCTCAGCGGGGCCGCTCACGCCGAAGAGCGAACGTTGCGCGTCTACAACTGGTTCGACTACATCACCCCCAAAGCGCTGGAAGACTTCAAGGCGCAGAACACCCAGACCAAACTGGTCTACGACATCTTCGACACCAACGAAGCGCTGGAAGCCAAACTGCTGACCGGCAACTCCGGTTACGACGTGGTGGTGCCGTCCAACGTGTTCCTCGCCAAGCAGATCGAGGCCGGTGTTTTCCAGCCGCTGGACCGCAGCAAACTGCCGAACTGGAACCACCTCGATCCCAAGTTGATGAAGCTGATCGAAGCCAACGACCCGGGCAACAAATTCGCCGTGCCGTACATGTACGGCACCATCCTGATCGGCTTCAACCCGGACAAGGTCAAAGCCGCGCTGGGCGCCAATGCGCCGGTGGACAGCTGGGACCTGATCTTCAAGGAAGAGAACATCAGCAAGCTCAAGCAGTGCGGCGTCGCCCTGCTCGACTCGCCGTCGGAGATCCTGCCGCTGGCCCTGCAACACCTGGGTCTGGACCCTAACAGCAAAAAGCCGGCGGACTACGCAAAGGCTGAAGCGCTGTTGATGAAAATCCGGCCGTACGTCACGTACTTCCACTCCTCCAAGTACATGGCCGATATCGCCAACGGCGACATCTGCGTCGCGGTCGGTTATTCCGGCAGTTTCTCCCAGGCCGCCAACCGCGCCAAGGAAGCCAAGAACGGCGTGATCGTCGACATGCGCCTGCCCAAGGAAGGCGCGCCAATCTGGTTCGACATGCTCGCCATTCCGAAGGGCGCGAAGAATACGGAAGACGCCTACACCTTCATCAACTACTTGCTGCAACCGCAGGTGATCGCCCCGGTCAGCGACTTCGTCGGTTACCCGAACCCGAACAAGGACGCCACGGAAATGGTCGACCCGGCGATCCGCAACAACCCGAACCTGTATCCGACCGAAGCGGCCATGGGCACGCTTTACACACTGCAACCGCTGCCGCGTGATGCCGAACGTGCGCGCACGCGGGCCTGGACCAAGATCAAGTCCGGGACCTGATCTCACGCAAGATCAAAGACCCGCGCAATAGCGGGTCTTTTTTTGCCTGCGATAACTATCTACCACCTTCAATCCTTCACGGCCCTCTACCTTGCCCGGACATCGCGCTGCCCCGTCAGCGCTACATCGGCAACAGGAAAAACGGCCATGCCCGACACGCCCTCCGAAATCTCTGAAGATATATTGACCCAACTGGTGACTGGCCCTTCGATCAGGGAAGTTGCTTCGAATTCACTGCGAACCGCCCTCGGTACCGCGTATCCACAGCTGCACATCGACCCGAACCTGACCATGGTGGTAACGCCCGTCTGGACCATCGCCGGCAAAGAGGTCACGCCGGGCAACAACCGGTTTGAATCCCTGACCGACGTGTTGGTGCGACTCGGTTTAGCGGGCACGACAGTGACCTACATCGACGGGGAACATTTTCTGACCCGGCCCCCCATCGTCGACCCGGCCGTTCATCTGCCGGTAAAGATCGATGCCCTCGGGTGCCTGCTCAACAAACTGGCCCGACAGCTGTTCGTGGCCTATCAGGAACGACAGCTCGATTACTGGAACCAGCACATCGCCGGGTCGAAGACTCGCTGGCATCAACTCTCTGCGGCACTGCGCGACCTTTGGAACGTCGACGAAAAGGCTGGCTGGGACGAAGACCAGCGGGCCATGGTCCGCACCCTCCATGATCACCCGCAGCGGGCCGAGCGACTATCAAACGACCAATACGCAACCAAGGCCTGCCTGATCGATATCGACGACCTCGGCAAACAGCCCGCCCGGCACTTGAGACTGCTGGACATTGCAGTAGCGGTCGGCACCCTGGGTGAGCGCACGCTGATCGTTACCCATTCGATTGCAGAAGGCTTCAAGCATTACGACTCACTGGCGGCATTGGGTGAAACGCTGTCCGCGCGCATTGCTGCATCCGCGACCGATCGTGCGCTTCAATGGCGCCTGTATGAACCCACCGGCCATTTCTTCGATCACCAGGCCTGCGCCCTGATCGCGCTGGAAATCGATGCCATCGGCTCACTCGGTGACACGCCTGCACCGTTGGCCCCCACCCATGCCCCGCAGATCAGCGCCGCGGCAAAACATTTCACGGACTATCACGAACAGCCCGCTTCACGTTTCAGCCAGATCCAGCGTCTGTTGCCCGACTGGATGACCAGCGCCCCACCCTCCGACCTCACACGCTACAGCCGACACCTGATGGACCTGGCACTGCTGCGGGAACAGAACGCCGGTAAATCCTTCGATGAAGGCATTCCCTCTCTGCCCGATTTCACCTTGCAAGCGCTGATCGATCAGATGATCAAGGACAAAAAGATTCGGGACCAATCGGCTGCAACGGCGCTGAAACTGGACGACATCGAAGTCTGCATCACCAGCCTCGTCGTTCTCGGCGCGGTCATCGTACCGGGCAAGACCCAGACCCAGACCCTCACGCTGATGGAACTGGCACTGCAAAACCTGATCGCCGCACCTGCGGGCAACAAGACCGTGCAATACAAAAACGGCGAAGCGGCGCCTGTGTGGATGACACCGGCTTACCTGGAGGAACTCGTCACCCGCGTTAACATCGGGGAAACCTACCCCGCCCTGATCAAAAGCAAACTGCTCACCGGTCCCGCGGAAAGTCTGCGTCGACAGAACCTCTACACCAGCCACCTGCGCATACAACTGCCGCTACAGGCGCTGCAACTCAAGATTCGCGGCGAAGCCGGCATCGACGAACAGGGTTATCGCTTCGTTGTCGCGGCCATGCAGGAAAAGCCAGACGATCGTTATGTCGACGGGCTGGAAATCGTCATTCGCCCGCTGGCGTTCATTCCGGGAGGACGCACGGACAGCGAGGCCGACGTCGTCGCCAACATGTTCGTGATCGGACCCCGACTGGCCGACAAAGGCCCCTGCCTCCTGTTACGACCCTTGCTCGATCATCCGCTGATCCAGTATTGCGGCGAAGCCAACCTCTTGTATGCGATCAAGCACAACAAAGCGCTTCGTCAGTCAGTCCTGGCCTGGCTGCCGGAGGACGTGCAGTTCAACTATTCGCAGTATGTGTTCCCCGGTCAGTTGCCCTCTGTCTGGACGCTGTCGCAATGGCTGACCGACCCGACGTCGACACTGGGCATGATGGGAACGCTGACCTTAAGCGAGACGCCCGCCGTCGAGCCTTCTGTGCAGGCACTGTTCACCGCCAATGCCAACGCGCTGGTCACCCTGGCCGACCGGCAATCGGTCTCCAATGCGGAACGTCGCTGGGCCACGCTCAAACAGGCCGCGTGGATGCTGTTCAATGTTGCACTGCCCTTTTTCGGCCGCACGGGCGCAGCGGCGGCCTGGATCTGGCAAATCATGGACGACCTGCACGAAGCCAATGAAGCCAGCGAAGCTGGCGACAGCGATCAGGCATGGGCCGCACTGACCGATCTGTTTCTATCACTGGGCATGGTGCTCGCCCATCACGCGGCCACGCGCAGCAAACCCGCGCCACGCGCTGTAGAGAAGAGCTTGCCCCTCGCCATAAAGCCGCTGCCGGCGGCAAAAATCACCCTGACGCAACTGCCCGATCTCGCCGCAGATTATTTACCTGCCAACCATGAAACGTCCGTGCACCACCAAGGCGTGTTGATGCCGGGTCCTTTGGCCACCCTGCTGAACGGGTTGGCAATTGCGAAACCTGCTGAACTGAAAGAGCCGTTGACCCTACCCGGCCGTCACCGGTTCCTGAGCCCCCTCAACCAGAAATGGTATGCCAGGGTCGGTCAGCGCTGGTTTGAAGTCATGCTTGACGACAATGATGATGTGCAGATCATCGACTCACGGCAAACGCCTGCAACAACGGGCCCGCTGCTGTTTCATTCCGCGAAGGGCGAATGGTTCATCGACACGCGCCTGAGGTTGCGTGGCGGGGGTAAGGGCCGAAAGGAAATCGAGCGTAAAAACCAACAGCATAAGGAGAACCTGAGACGGCAACTGACAACGTTCGATGCCCGCAAACGGGGTTTGCAAAACGAGCTCGAAGCCGCGGAAAAGACCGCCGACACCCATCGCCAGCCCTTGATCGATGTATTGGACTCACAGCTGACGGAATATGGCGCCTATATCGAGCAGCTCAAGACCTACAACACCCTCGAGTCCATCCCCAACTACCGCCCGGTAATGGTCAGTTGTCTGGATTATCAACTGTCACTGACCCAGAAATGGTTCGAGCGGCAAAATCGCGTGTTCGGTGAGCGTATGCGCGAATCGCTCGAACTACTGGACGACGTGCCCCCGTCGGACGCTCGATCAGCGCGCCAGGCGCATCAACTCACCAGTGACATGACCCAGGGTTTTATCGACAAGATCGAGTTCGCCCACGCGCGCATCGAGGAGCTGCTGCGTCTGGGCAAAGAAGGGGCAGAAACCGCCCGTGAGTACCAGGCACAGCTGCCGACGTTCAGCCTGCACGACCTGAAACTTTTCCAGATCAGCCTTGCCCAGGAGCTATGCCTCAACGACACCGTTACAGTCACCACCCCGCTGGCTCGCCAGGCCATGCAACAAATGGTCGAAGATGCCGGGCTCACCATTCAGTCCTCGATGGACCTTGCCGCCGACCACACCACCCTGCCGCTGCTTGAGCGGATCGACGGTTTCAATGATCTGGTGGAGCAGTTTGCAACCCTGGACCTGCGGATTCTCGATCTGCCCGAAGAATTCCCGCAACAGCTGCTGCAGACGCCGCTGGACCTCATGCGTCAGCGGATCGAAGCGTTCAAGGAACAGTGTATGAGTCAACTGGTGGGCTTGTTGCACGAGCGCAGACTGCTGGAGCCTGCACCGGGGCCTTCCCGCCCGGCTCCGTCGACCAAACGCCTGATCAAGACTCGCTTCAAGGGTACGGTGGTCGGCAAGCTCCGCGAGCGCACAGCCGTTGATAACACCGACCTGATCGACGTGACTTCACCGCTCACCAACAAAGTCATCGCGACCTTTCATGAGAAAACCCCCGGTGTGTGGCTCGAACATGTGCCGCTCACGGCAAAAGTGCCGACCACCCCGCGACCGGATTTGACAGCCAGCGTCCAGGCGGGCCAGTCACTGTTGGATCGATCAGGGGCATTGACCCACCGCACCGAGGCAGATGCACTACGGGCCGGGCGCATCCCGGTGGAAATCGAGGAGGTGTTTCATCAACAGGCCCGTCAGATGGAAGCCGCCGCCGACGCCATCGAAAAGGCCCTGATCGATAAAAACCTCACCGACAGCGGGCCGGGTTCTGGCGCCAGCCTTGCCAAGAGGCTCAATGAAGAAGCGACCCGCCTTTACGAAAAGGGCCGCGAGACCCGGATCGACATGATCAAGCGACAACTCCCCATTGCGGCTCGCGTGGAGTGGCTGCACGAAAGAGGCTTGGTGAATATCGTCAAGAACGCCGCCCGAAAACAGACAAAACGCAGAAAGGACTATTTCGATGAGTATGAAATTCGTGACTCTTCCACCGGGAATGTACTTTGGTACGCCCACTTTCATTATCCAAAACCCGACACCGCGGTCGGTGGATATACCGCTGCCCATCTGAAAACCGTCGCACAACGAACACTGGGCGGAGCGTTTGATTGGCGAACAGCGCGCACCAACAACGAATTGATCGCGATCGAACGCAGCGAAATCAGCCCCCAACTGGCCAAAGCGCTGTTCTTGCCCAAGGCCAGTTCCACTGCCTCAAAGGCGTGAGCCTCACGCCAGTTAAAAAGCGAACACCCGGTTAGCGCCAGACCTTTTCCAGACGCCCGAGTGCTGCGCTGATGGCCGCTTCGGGCACCGCTGCGAATCCCAGGACCAGCCCGGCGCGCTGGTCCGGCGGGGTTTGCGAATCCGGCAACCAGTAGCTGCTCAGGGCGTTGATCTCGACATCGACACTGGCGGCTTTTTCGACAAGCTCGAGCTCGCGAGCCTGGGAGTCGATGGCCACGGTCATGTGCAGCCCTGCCGCGACACTCGGCGGACTGCCGACGCCGGGGATGTTTTGTGGCCAGCCTGCCAACAACGTATTGCGTCGACTCAAGGCGGCCCTGCGCATGCGACGGATATGCCGCTGAAAGTGCCCGGCGGCCATGAACTCGGCCATGACCGCCTGGGTGCTCACTTCGGAATGTCGAACATCAACCGCACGGCGTTGCGAGAAGGCCTGGACCAAACCGGGCGGCAGTACCAGATAACCCAGTCTTAGTGCCGGGAAGGCGACTTTGCCAAAGGTCCCGACGTACAAAACCCGGCCCTGGCGATCGAGCGCCGCCAACGGTGCCAGGGGCGCGCCGCTGTAGCGGTATTCGCCATCGTAGTCGTCCTCGACGATCCAGCCTTGGGTGCGCTCGGCCCACGCCAACAACTCAAGACGCCGCGCCAGACTCATCACCACCCCGGTCGGGTATTGATGCGAAGGCGTGACGTAAGCCAGCCGACAATCGCCGAGCCGGGTCAGTTCGGTGCAATCTATGCCCTCGCTGTCCACCGCCACGCCATGCAATTTCGCACCGGCCACCGCGAACGCATGACCCGCCGCCCGATACCCTGGATTTTCAACCGCCACCCCATCGCCCGGTTCCACCAGCAGCTGTGCACAAAGGCTAATCCCCTGCTGTGCGCCACTGGTGATCACTATTTGCTCAGCCGTGCACTGCATGCCCCGGGAGCTGCGCAAATAAGCAGCAATCATTCCGCGCAATCGCGCATCGCCCGCCGGATCGCCGTAGCACAGCTGCTGCAAATCCGGTTTTCGCCAGAAAGCCGCATTCAGCTTGGCCCAGACCTCGAAGGGAAACAGATCGAATGCCGGAACGCCTACCCGAAATGCGCGCGGCGGACCACTCGGGGGGAGGGCCAAATGGTTGTGTTCAACGCGCCCCAGCGCCCCACTGTGGATAACTTTACTGGATGGAACCACAGGTAAATCCAGCCAATTTGTGGATAAGGCTGTGGGTAACCCTGTTGAAAACCCTGTGGATACTTTTGTGGATAGTTTTTTTGCCGGGAGCGCCGTTTGCGGTAATTGCGCGACATAGGTTCCGTCACCGACACGCCCTTCGATAAACCCTTCGGCATAGAGCTGATCGTAAGCCCGCACCACGCTGTTGCGGGAAATCGCCAGTGCTGCCGCCAGATCGCGGCTGGCCGGCAATCGCGTGCCACTGGCCAATCGACCGTCGAGCACACGCAAGCGCAAGGCCTGGTAAAGCTGACGACTCAGGCCTTGACGGCGATCAAGTTCGATACCCGCAGGGTTGAACGACAAGGAAATCGGCGCATCCGTCATGACAATGGACCTATGAAATTCGTCATTAATGGCTCTTACAACAGACCAATAGCCTGCCTAGGATGCAGGCATTCGCCAAGGAGTTTTTCCATGTACACCCCCAGCGGCTTTGCCATCAACGATCTGGACGAACTGCAGCAACAGATACTCGGCACCCGCCTCGCGATGGTCGTTACCCACGGCGAGCAAGGCCTGCAAGCCAGCCATCTGCCGCTGCTGTTCCGCCCTGACCAAGGTCCGAACGGCACCCTCTACGGTCACTTCGCCCGAGCCAATCCACAGTGGAAAGAACTGCACAGTGGTGCCGAAGCGCTGGTGATCTTTGCTGGCGCCGACGCTTATGTCAGCCCCGGTTTTTATCCGAGCAAAGCCGAGCACGGCAAAGTCGTGCCGACCTGGAACTACGTCGCTGTGCACGCTTACGGCACGGCTGAAGTGTTCACAGACGCCGAGCGCCTGCTCAACCTGGTCAGCGCACTGACCGATCGCCACGAGGCCGGTCGCGCCCAACCGTGGACAGTTGCCGACGCACCCGCCGATTACATCGACGGAATGCTCAAGGCCATCGTCGGGTTTGCCCTGCCGATCCAGCGCCTGGAAGGCAAACGCAAACTCAGCCAGAACCGCAGCGCTGCAGATATCGCCGGTGTGCGCGAGGGGCTCGCCGCCAGCTCCGATGCGCATGATCAGACCCTCGCCCACTTGATGCGTTAAGGAACCCCACATGAGTCAGATCGACATCCGCCAGGTCACCGCCGGCGATCACGCTGAATGGCTGCCGTTGTGGCAAGCCTACCTGCGTTTCTACAACACCGAACTGCCCGAGGCCGTGACTGACAGTACCTGGCAACGCATGCTTGACCCGACCGAACTGACCCATTCGGCCTTGGCGAGGGTCAATGGCAAAGCGGTGGGTATGGTGAACTTCATCTACCATCGCTCGAACTGGAGCATCGAAAACTCCTGCTACCTGCAAGACTTGCTGGTGACACCCGAAACCCGCGGCACTGGTGTTGGCCGCAAGCTGATCGAATTCGTCTACGCCACCGCCAAAGCGGACGGTTGCTGCAAGGTCCATTGGTTGACCCACGAAACCAACGCCACCGCGATCCAGCTCTACGAGCGCATCGCCGAACGTCCTGGTTTCATCCAGTTTCGCAAAGCCATTTAAGGTTCAAGGAGAACAGCATGTCGACTTCACTCGCGGACTGGAAAGGTGTCCCGGCACCGTCCGTTGAAACCATCGAAGGTCGTTTCATCCGTCTGGAAAAACTCGACCCGGCGCGTCACGCCGACGGCTTGTGGAAAGCCCTGCAAGGCCCCGGCTCCGACCCGAAACTTTGGGATTACTTGCCTTACGGTCCATTCCCGGAGCGCAGCGCATTCAACGACTGGCTGAACAACCACGCGGCCAACAGCGACCCGTATTTCTTCAGCGTGATCGACCGGGCCAGCGGCGACGTGCAAGGCATCCTCAGTCTGATGTCTATCGTGCCGTCTCAGGGCCGCATCGAGATCGGCCATGTGACCTTCGGCGCGCCGATGCAGCGTTCGCCGAAAAGTACTGAAGCGGTTTATCTGCTGGCCAAGGAATCCTTTGCACTGGGTTATCGACGCCTGGAGTGGAAGTGCAATAACGGCAATGCACGCTCCAAGTACGCGGCGGAGCGGCTGGGGTTCAGTTTTGAAGGGGTGTTCCGCCAGCACATGGTGGTCAAGGGTCAGAACCGGGATACGGCCTGGTATTCGATTCTGGATTCGGAATGGCCGGCGATTGGTGCGGGGTTTGAGCGCTGGTTAAGCGATGAGAATCAGGCGGGATCGGGGCAGGTGAAAACGTTGGCGGAGTGCCGCGGGTAATTTAGCAGCGCCCTTTCGGACGCCATCGCTAGCAAGCCAGCTCCTACAAGGGTTATGCGTTGATCACAACATCGTGATCCACCGAAATCCTGTAGGAGCTGGCTTGCTAGCGATGGGCATCACGCCAACTTCTGGGCCAGTACCGCAATATGCTCCGGCCCGATCCCGCAGCAACCACCCAAATGGCTGGCACCGCGCTCTTTCCAGTCCGCCGCCCAATGCAAGTATCCCGGCGGGTCCAGATCTTCGCGCAACGGGTCCAGACCGTCATTGGCCGTCGCCTCTTTCGGTTGCGGCGGGAAGGCATTGGCGTAGGCGCCGATGTGAATCTTCACCCGCAAACGCTCGAACGTTTCCCGCGCCGCATCAATCGCAGCCCCGATCACTTCCGGCTGACTGCAGTTGAACAGCAACGTCTCGACGCCCAGCTCGGCCGCTACCGCAGCGGCTTCAGCCACCGGTTCACCGGAGCGTAAACGCGGCACTTCGTCCGTGTCCTCATCCTTGAGGGTAAACGACAGCCAGAACGGCTTGCCGTCCTTCGGCAGACCGGCGTGAATCGCTCGCGCCTCAACGATCGAACTTTGGGTTTCCGCCAGCCACAGGTCGACATACGGCGCCAGCCCCTCGACCAGCGGCGAAAGCAGTTCGGTCACCCGGGTCGCGTCGAACAAATCCGGACGATAGGAGCCGAACAACGGCGGCAGTGACCCCGCCACACGAACCGGTTTGCCCGCAGCCTCAACTGCGCGCCGGGCCAACTCCCCGGCCAACGCCGCGAGGGCCTGGCCTTCGGCAGCAAAGCGCTCCTCGCCAATGTGAAAAGGCACCACCGCGTAACTGTTGCTGGTGATCACGTTCGCGCCGCTCTGGATATAAGCCGCGTGCACCGCTTCCACAGCCTGAGGCGCTTCACTCAAGGCCAGCGCCGACCATTCGGGCTGTCTGAACGGCGCGCCCCGGCGCTGTAACTCACGACCCATGCCGCCATCCAGAATCACTGTGCTTGCTGCGCCCATATGCTTTTCACTCATAAGCTTATGAAAATAACTCACTACCGGAGTCGTTCTTATAACTATTTAATACGCACCATCCGGTTAATAACAACCATTTTTTTATCAGGGACCGAACTGTGAAATTTCAACCGCTATTGGCCTTGGGCCTGACAATTCTGGCTGCCTCCACCCAGGCTTTTGCTGGCGCCACGCTGGACCGCATCGAGCAAAAGAAAGAACTGGTCGGCGTGTTGATGGAAAGCTATCCACCCTTCTCGTTCCTCAATGACCAGAACCAGCTCGACGGTTTCGATGTTGATGTGGCCAAAGCCGTGGCGGACAAACTCGGCGTCAAACTGCGCCTCGAAACCCCGTCCTGGGACGTGATCGCGGCCGGCCACTGGAGCGGGCGCTACGACATTTGCATTTGCTCGATGACCCCGAGCAAGGCCCGCGCCGAGGTCTTCGACTTCCCGGTCGAGTACTACGCCTCGCCAGCGGTGATCGTGGTCAACGTCAAGGACGACAGCATCCACGGCGCCAAAGACCTGAGCGGCAAGAAAGTCGGCCTTACCAGTGCTTCCAGCTACGAAAGCTACTTGAACAAAAACCTGGTGATCGAAGGCGCCGAAGACACGCAGTTGCAGTACCCGTTCGAAAACGTGCAGATCGCCCCGTACGACACCGACAACGTAGCGTTTCAGGACCTGGGACTGGGCGCGGGCGTGCGACTGGATGCGGTCCTCACCAACCTCGTCACCGCGCAGCCGCGCCTGACCGAAGACAAACGCTTCAAGCTCGCCGGCGCACCGCTTTATTCGGAACCGAACTCGGTGGCCATTGAAAAAGGCGATGCCCAATGGGACGCCAAGGTGCGTGACGTCTTCGCGCAATTGAAACAGGACGGCACCCTGACCAGGCTCTCGCAAAAATGGATCGGTGCCGATATCAGCCAATGACCTCTTTCCCAACCCCTCCTCAGCCGCCACAACCGGTGACTGAGTCCCGGCTGCAACGGATCTTCGGTTTTCGCACGCGGCTGTACCTGACCTGGGCAGCGATGCTCGGTTTGTTCACCAGTTTCTTCCTGAGCTTCGACCTGAAGTTCTCGATCATCCTCGACAAACTGCCCAACCTGATCGGCCTGCACCTGGCGCCAAACGGCTTTTTGCAAGGCGCGGCACTGACGCTGTTTTTGTGCCTGTGCTCCATCGTCGCGTCGTCGCTGCTGGGCTTCATCACCGCTCTCGCGCGGCTGTCGAAAAGCGCCGTGGCCTTCGGGATTGCGAGTTTCTACGCCTCGTTCTTTCGCGGCACACCGCTGCTGATCCAGATCCTGCTGATCTACCTTGGCCTGCCGCAACTCGGCATCGTGCCCGGCGCCATCGCCGCCGGCATCATCGCCCTGTCGCTGAACTACGGCGCCTACCTGAGCGAAATCTTCCGCGCCGGCATCCTCGGCGTCCCCCACGGCCAACGCGAAGCCTCGCTGGCACTGGGCATGCGCGAAACCGTGATCTTCTGGCGCGTCACCCTGCCGCAAGCCATGCGCACCATCATCCCGCCAACCACCAATCAATTCATCTCGATGCTCAAAGACTCGTCACTGATCTCGGTGATGGGGGTGTGGGAAGTGATGTTCCTGGCGCAGTCGTATGGGCGATCGAGCTATCGCTATATCGAAATGCTGACGACGGCGGCGGTGATTTACTGGGTGATGTCGATCGGGTTGGAGCTGATTCAGGCGAGGATGGAGCGGCATTATGGGAAGGCGTATTTGAGTCGAAGCTAGGGAAGGATTGCAGCTTTCAAACACACGCAACCCTTGTAGGAGCCCGGCTTGCCAGTGATGGCGTCCGCGAGATCGCCATCGCCAGCAAGCCGGCTCCTACAACAACTAGACGGCGGCAGCGGCATCAGCAATCAGGGGTAGATAGGCAGAGGTAAATGAGTTTTTGATTGTGTGAAATGTACTCTCGTACGGAGAGGATGTAGGGAAAACCAGCGCCGCGGCATCAGCAGAAACCTTAATTTCCCTGTAGCCAGCCTTTTTTCCACAAAACGATCCGACACTACCCGCGCTACGCGCCGGAACCGGCTGACATCCGCAAAATCAGCCGCCTTTTAGAGTTTGGCCTCCTGTCAACAGAGGCCAAATTCGATGCCCATTCAACACACGTACCGTCCCCACAATCTCGCCCTGGCGATTGCACTTGCACTGGGTTGCACTGGATTTTCCCACGCCCAAGATCCGACAACGGCTACCGCCCCCTCAGCCCTCGTCGAGGTCACCGAACAGTCAGATGTAGGGCTGAAGACCGATCCGCTTGCCAGACTTTCAGCTTTTATCGGGGCGAGCGACACCCAGACCACAGTGATCGACTCGCCACAAAGCGTTGTAAAAGGAGGAGACGACCACGACCTCATCATCGTCAAGAACGGGGGCAGCTTCAAAGGACGCGCTGAAGGTGGCGGCGGAACCAACGTCATCCATCTTGATGCCTCAGACGGTGGCACGCTGGGCGACACACGCAACTTCCACGGGCTTTACCTTTCAGAGGGCTCATGGACACTGTCCAGTAAAGGCGACTTCATAGAAGGCGTGGTGGTCCTGAATGACGGAATCCTGACCAATAATGGGAAAATCCTGGGGGACGCGGTTACAGTCGGGCAGCTCTTCAATAACGGCGAAATAAAGGGTCACGTCGACGTCGTAGAGGGTGGTACTTTCGCGGGGTCTGGCACCGTCGGCAGCCTAGGCGTGCATGGTCTTGTCGATATCAACAGATTGCACGGCGCGCCCAAGGTCAGAGGTGACTTGAGCCTATCCGAGAAAGCCGTATTGGCGTACGAGGTCAACCCTGATGGCAGCGCAGGAACGATAAAGGTCGGAGGCACTGCCAGCCTGGGCGGCGCCACACTGAAAATCGTCGCAATGCCGGGCGAGTATCCGCAAAGCAGCCAGCACACCATCATTGAGGCTAAAAAGGTAGAAGGCGAATTCGGCAAAGTCCTCCACGACCTGGCCTATATGGAACCCTCTCTGCAATACAACAAAAAGACGGTCGGTCTGACCTACGCCCGTAACGATGTGCCCATCGCGAGTTTCGCTACTTCCGAAAGCGGGCAGGCGTTCGGCCAAAGCATCATCGAGCCGCAAAACATTGCCAAAACTCAAACATCCTCTGAGAGCATGCCCAGCAGCATCGTCGAAAAGACAACTGAAGACTCCGCCACAACTGCGCAACCATCTGCTGCCACAAGCACTGCCGCCGCAGCTCAACAAACGTCCACCTCAACGAACGCCGCCGTTACCGCCCTTCTCGCCTCCGATAGAGCGACCGCCCCCTATGCCCTCGAAATTCTGGCCGGCGACAGCAACGCCAATCTCGCCAAGGCGACGCTGAACAGCGACGGCCCTGTCACCGCCACCCTTCTCTCGGCCATGCGCCAGCTAAACAACACCGGTGTCTCTTACAATCAGAACCGTACGCCTCGTCTGGCGGCCGGAAGCGAAGGGAGTGGCAGGGTCTGGCTTCAGGCGCTGGGACACAGCGGGAAACTCGATCGCGAATATCATCCCTTGCAGCACTCCAGCCAAGGTTTGGTATTGGGAGCCGATAGGCAAGTTGATGAACACTGGCGACTGGGGGTGATGGCAGGCCAATCCCGTACCCGTCAGAAAAGCACGGAGCTCGTGGGTGATTTGGACAGTTGGCACGTGGGGGCTTACGCCCTGCTTCAGGACGGACCGATGTCCTTGCGCATGGGTGCGACTCACAATAGCCACGACGGAAACAGCGCTCGCCGGGTCGAATTCTCCGGTTTCAAGGATCGCCCCAAAGGCCGCTACGATGCGTCTACCCAACAAGCCTTCGCGGAAGTCGGTTACAACCTGGGCCGCGCCAACTTCAGCATCGAGCCGTTTGCGAGCGTTGGATACCAACGTTATCAGCGCGACAGTTTCACGGAAAAAGGTGGCGATGCAGCGCTGAACGTCCACGGGCAGTCCGAGGAAAACTTCAGCAGCACATTCGGCCTCCGTCTGGCGAAGCTCAATACGCTGGATAACGGTGTGCAACTGTCACCGCGCGTGAGCGCTGGCTGGAAACACTCATACGGCAAGATCTACACCGAAACCAGGCAACGTCTTGTCACCGGAGGGAATGACTACAGCGTCTACAGTGCGCCATTGGATCGGAACTCGTTGATGGTCGATGCGGGCGTGGACCTCAAGCTTTCCACACGCAATACCCTCGGTTTGGGCCTCACGGGTGAAATGGGCAGCGACAGCCGCAGTCACGGTGTCACAGGTCAGTGGCGAATGACGTTCTAATCAGCAAATGACACCGCTCCCACAGTATTGGTGAGTGGCGCCACGAACTCCGGGCGAAAAAAAAGGGGAGCACATGCCCCCCCGAGGTTTAAAGCGTTATATCGAGGCTGTTAACTCAGCCTTCGATCTCGATCAGGATTTCGCCCGGATTCACTCGGTCACCCTTGGCTACGTGGATGGCGGTGACCTTGCCGGCGATGGCCGCCTGGACTTCGGTTTCCATCTTCATCGCTTCGGTGATCAGCACGGCCTGGCCGGCTTTGACGGTGTCGCCTTCCTTGACCAGCACGTCGACGATATTGCCCGGCATGGTGGTGCTGACGTGGCCCGGTGCAGTGGCTTGCTTGCGCTTGCTGCTGCCGCCGCTGACGAATTCGTTGAGCGGTTCGAACACTACTTCTTCCGGCATGCCGTCGATGGACAGGTAGAAGTGACGCTTGCCTTCAGCCTTGACGCCGACACCGGTGATGTCGACGCGGTAGGTTTCACCGTGGACGTCGATAACGAACTCGGTCGGCACGCCTTCGCCACCGGCCGAAGCCACGCCACCTGGCTCAGGAATTGGCAGCAGCACTTCTGGAGTCAGCGTGCCGGCAGCGCGTTCTTCGAGGAATTTGCGGCCGATGTCCGGGAACATGGCGTAGG
The DNA here is from genome assembly GCF_007828295.1 of Pseudomonas sp. SJZ080. Taxonomy (NCBI): domain Bacteria; kingdom Pseudomonadati; phylum Pseudomonadota; class Gammaproteobacteria; order Pseudomonadales; family Pseudomonadaceae; genus Pseudomonas; species Pseudomonas sp. SJZ080. Next base: position 4,224 of record NZ_VIUK01000034.1, on the reverse strand, counting down.
TCAGCACGTCTTCTTCAGACTTGGCCACGGCGCCGATTTCGGCACGCAGCTTGGTCATTTCCGGCTTGAGCAAGTCGGCAGGACGGACGTCGATCACGTCTTCGCTGCCGATCGCCTGGCGACGCAGTTTTTCGTTCACGGTGCCCGGCGCTTTGCCGTAGCCGCCTTGCAGGTAAAGCTTCACTTCGTTGGTGATGGTCTTGTAGCGCTCGCCGGCCAGCACGTTGAAAAACGCCTGGGTACCGACGATTTGCGAGGTCGGGGTCACCAGCGGAGGGAAGCCGAGGTCTTCACGAACCCGCGGGATTTCGGCCAGCACTTCCGCCATGCGGTTCAGGGCGCCCTGCTCTTTCAACTGGTTGGCCAGGTTGGAGATCATCCCGCCCGGTACCTGGTTGACTTGCACGCGGGTGTCGACGGCGGTGAATTCGCTTTCGAACTGGTGGTATTTCTTGCGCACGGCGTAGAAGTACAGGCCGATCTCTTGCAGCAGTTCCAGGTTCAGGCCGGTGTCGTACTCGCTGCCTTTCAGGGCGGCAACCATCGACTCGGTGCCTGGGTGACTGGTGCCCGAGGCGAAACTGGAGATCGCAGTGTCGATGTGATCGGCACCGTTTTCGATGGCCTTGAGTTGGCACATCGTGGCCAGGCCAGCGGTGTCGTGGGAGTGGATGAAGACCGGCAGCGACTGCTCGGATTTCAACGCCTTGACCAATTCGCCGGTGGCGTATGGCGTCAGCAGGCCAGCCATGTCCTTGATTGCCACCGAGTCGCAACCCATGGCTTCCATTTGCTTGGCTTGCGCAACGAACGCGTCGATGGTGTGCACCGGGCTGGTGGTGTACGCGATGGTGCCCTGGGCGTGTTTACCGGCCGCTTTTACGGCTTCGATGGCGACGCGCAGGTTACGCACGTCGTTCATCGCATCGAAGATACGGAACACGTCGATGCCGTTGACCGCCGCCTTGGCGACGAAAGCCTTGACCACGTCGTCGCTGTAATGGCGGTAGCCCAGCAGGTTCTGGCCACGCAAGAGCATTTGCAGGCGCGTGTTAGGCAGCGCAGCGCGCAGCTGACGCAGACGCTCCCACGGGTCTTCTTTCAGGAAACGTACGCAAGCGTCGAAGGTCGCGCCGCCCCAGCACTCCAGCGACCAGTAGCCGACTTTGTCGAGCTTGTCGCAGATCGGCAGCATGTCTTCGGTGCGCATGCGGGTGGCGAGCAGCGATTGGTGGGCGTCGCGCAGGATTGTGTCGGTAACGTGGATTTTCTTGGTCATTGGAATATTCCTCACAGGCCTGCGTGGGCGGCGATGGCGGCGGCGATGGCCAGGGCCAGCTCTTCGGGTTTGCGCTTGATCGAGTAGTTGGTCAGTTCAGGGTGGCTTTCAACGAAGCTGGTATTGAACTGGCCGCTACGGAATTCCGGGTTGCGCAGGATTTCCTGGTAGTACGCGGCGGTGGTCTTGACCCCCTGCAGACGCATGTCGTCGAGGGCGCGCAAGCCACGGTCCATCGCCTCTTCCCAGGTCAACGCCCACACCACCAGCTTCAGGCACATGGAGTCGTAGAAAGGCGGAATGGTGTAGCCGGTGTAGATCGCTGTGTCGGTGCGCACGCCGGGGCCGCCGGGCGCGTAGTAACGGGTGATCTTGCCGAAGCTCGGCAGGAAGTTGTTCTTCGGGTCTTCGGCGTTGATCCGGAACTGCAGCGCAAAACCGCGGTGCTGGATGTCTTCCTGTTTCACCGAAAGCGGCAGGCCGGACGCGATGCGGATCTGCTCGCGCACGATATCGATGCCGGTGATTTCTTCGGTGATGGTGTGTTCCACCTGCACCCGGGTGTTCATTTCCATGAAGTACACCTCGCCTTCGGCGAGCAGGAACTCCACGGTACCGGCGTTCTCGTAACCCACGGCCTTGGCTGCGCGCACCGACAGGTCGCCGATGTAGGCGCGCTGCTCAGGGGTCAGCTGCGGGCTCGGGGCGATTTCGATGAGCTTCTGGTTGCGGCGCTGGATCGAGCAGTCACGCTCGAACAGGTGCACCACGTTGCCAAAGCTGTCGCCGAGAATCTGCGCTTCGATGTGTTTCGGATTGACGATGCATTTTTCCAGGAACACTTCCGCGGAACCGAACGCCTTGGTGGCTTCGGAGATCACGCGGGGGAATGCCTGTTCGAGTTCTTCACGGCTGTCGCAGCGACGGATACCACGGCCACCACCACCGGAAGTCGCCTTGAGCATCACCGGATAACCGATACGATCGCCTTCGACCAGAGCTTCCTCGATGCCCGCGACGTTGCCTTCGGTCCCCGGGGTGACGGGTACACCCGCCTTGATCATGCTGCGACGGGCTTCAGTCTTGTCGCCCATGCGGCGAATCACTTCAGCCGATGGACCGATGAACTTGATACCGCGCTCTGCGCAGATATCTGCCAGCTCAGCGTTTTCCGAGAGGAAACCGTAGCCGGGATGCAACGCATCACAACCGGTCTCTACCGCCAGATTCACCAGCTTGCGCGCATTCAGGTAACCGGCCAGTGGCTCGGCACCGATGCTGTGGGCTTCATCCGCGCGTTTCACATGCAAGGCATGACGGTCGGCATCGGAATAGATCGCGACCGAGCGAATGCCCATTTCGGCGCAGGCACGCACGATTCGTACGGCAATCTCACCACGGTTGGCGATCAGGATCTTTGTTATCACTTGGAATTTCCCTTGAGCCGGTGGTACCCACGACCTGCTAGAGGAGGTCGACGCGTGACTAAATGTTTCGATTTAGTCGCAGCCCCACACTAGCCCCCGCAAGGGATTAACAAAAATGATTAATTATTGGGTTAGGCATAAGTAAAGACTTATAGTTGAACCGTCAGCCTGGTTCGAGAGCGTGTAGAAAATGCGTAAGTCATTGATGCGTATGACATTGCGTCAATTGCAGATCTTCAATGAAGTCTGTGATTTGCGATCCTACAGCCGCGCAGCGGACGAAATGTCACTCACACAACCTGCCGTGAGCCTGCAGATTCGTCAACTCGAGGAGCTGATCGGTCAGCCGCTGTTCGATTACGTCGGCAAAAAGCTTTACATGACGGAGGCCGCCGAAGCCCTTCAACGTGCCAGCCGGGACATTTTCGGGCGCCTGGAAAACCTCGACATGCAGTTGTCGGACATGCAGGGATCATTGCAGGGCCAGTTGAAACTGGCGGTGGAATCCAGCGCCAAGTATTTCGTGCCGCACCTGTTTGCCGCGTTCAAACGCCAGCATCCGGAAGTGAACCTGCAACTGACCGTGGTCAACCGTGGGCAAGTGATCCGGCGTCTTTCCGACAACCGCGATGACCTGGTGATCATGTCCATGGTGCCGCAGGACATGGGGCTGGAGTTTCTGCCGTTCCTCAACAACCCGATCGTCGCCGTGGCGCCACCGGATCATCCGCTGTGCCACATGGGGCCGCTGCGCCTGCAGGACCTCGAACCCTACACGCTGCTGCTGCGCGAGCCCGGCTCGGGAACGCGACTGGCGTGCGAAGAGTATTTCAAGGAAAAACGCGTGCACTTCAACCAGACCCAGGAGGTGGCATCGGCCGAAGCCCAACGTGAATGTGTGTTGGCGGGTCTGGGCGTCGCGCTGTTGACACGCCACGCCCTGAACCTGGAGTTGGCGACCGGTGGATTGATCGAATTACCGGTCGAAGAGTTGCCGCTGTTTCGCAGTTGGTGCCTGGTGCAGGCCAAGGCCAAACGGCTGTCGCCGGTGGCCCACGCATTCCTTGCGTTTATCCGCAGCGAACGGGTGCAGATCAGCGCCCTGGTTGAGCGTTTCGACGGGAAGTTGCGGGCGCAGCCTGCCAGTAGTTGAGTTCCAGATCAGGAAAGTCGCCGATCTCTGCCAGCAACTGGCGGCGCTCGCAGCGATCTTCGATGGCGCGGCGAAATTCCATGCGGCGCTGGTCTTCTTGCTGACGACGGGTTTTGACGGCGCTGTTGCGTTCTTCGTAGGGCTGGGCCATTTCGAGTCTCCCAAGGCGATTACGGGAGTTACAGGATGGGCGCGGGGGATGACGGTTTGGCGGCTTGCGCGTTACAGCGATGTGAATATTGCAGAGTAGATGTGGCGCTTTTGAGGACGCCTTCGCGAGCAAGCCCGCTTGTGTCTAGATCTAGGAATAAGCTCTGGGGTGAGAGGGGTGGATGGCAAGCTGTGAGTCCGCGGTGCTTGAAGCA